>NZ_CP051884.1:3124937-3437431 GCF_012931845.1 Cellulomonas taurus | reverse complement strand
CTGAGTCCTCGTCGCTGTCGATCGCTGAGCGGCTGGTTCCGCGGTGGTCGAGTGTCGCACGGCCGACCCGTATCCACAGAGTTGTCCACACCTGTGGGCGACGCTGCGGGCCGGTTCTTCCGGGGTGGCGCCCGTGATTGATCCGGAGTTGTCCACAACCGTGAGCGGCGCTGTCCACGGTTGTGGAGGCGACGGTAATCTCCTCCCGAGCGAGACGGAAGGGCTGAAGTCCCGCGTGATCGTGGGACCTGCGCGGATAGCACGGGTTTGACCCGCGCGCGTGGAGGACGTAGCGTTGACCAGCCTTCTGATGGCTCCTGCTGGCGCGCCCGTACGCCGGTGATTTCGCAGATGCGGAGCGGAGCAGTCGAGTCCGAGGCACCCGAGAACCTTGGCCGTGATCGCGGCCGATGCAGCGAAGTAACTGGAGACCATCGTGAGCAAGCGCACCTTCCAGCCGAACAACCGGCGCCGGGCGAAGACCCACGGCTTCCGTCTGCGGATGCGGACCCGTGCGGGTCGCGCGATCCTCGCGGCGCGGCGCCGTAAGGGCCGCTCCGAGCTGTCGGCCTGACACCACAGCTGCGGTGCTGCCTGCCGAGCACCGGATGCGCCAGTCCGCTCAGTTCGAGCGGACCGTCCGCACTGGTGCGCGCGCCGGGCGGAACACGCTCGTGGTGCACCTCGTGACGCGAACCGACCCCGGACCTGGTCCGGCGGTCGGTTTCGTCGTGTCCAAGGCCGTCGGCAACGCGGTGGTCCGCAACCGGGTCAAGCGCCGGCTGCGGGCACTGATGGCCGACCGGATGGACGCCGTCGGCCAGGGCAGTGACCTGGTGATCCGCGCGCTCGGGCCGGCGGCCGACGCCGACTACGCCGGACTGGGTCGTGACCTGGACGGTGCGCTGCGCACCGCCGGCCGCCGCCTGGTCGAACGGGGTGCGGCGTGACCAGCGTGCTGCGCGCACCGCGGCGCCTCCTGGTGCTCCTGGTCCGCGGCTACCAGCGGTTCATCTCCCCGATGACGCCGCCGACCTGCCGGTTCTACCCGTCCTGTTCGTCCTACGCCGTGACCGCGATCGAGCGGCACGGCGTGTTCCGGGGCGGTGCGATGGCCGCCTGGCGGTTGCTGCGGTGCAACCCCTGGAACCCGGGCGGCGTCGACGACGTTCCACCTGTCGGTCACCGACGACACTCGCACGACGCGGCCACCGCCGCGCACTGATCCCTGGAGAAGCCCTGTCATGAGCTGGTTCGACGGCCTGCTGTACCCGATCATGGTCGTGGTCGCCTGGATCATGTACGCCTTCCACAAGGCGTTCGAGTTCCTCGGCCTCGACCCGGCGGGCGGTGCTGCCTGGGGGCTGTCGATCGTCGGCCTCGTGATCGTCATGCGGATCATCCTGATCCCGCTGTTCTTCCGGCAGATCAAGGCCCAGCGCGGCCTGCAGCTGGTCCAGCCGGAGATGCAGAAGATCCAGAAGAAGTACAAGGGGAAGACCGACCCCGCGTCCCGCGAGGCGATGAGCCGCGAGACGATGGAGCTGTACCGCAAGCACGGCACCAACCCCTTCGCCTCCTGCCTGCCGATCCTGGCGCAGTCCCCGATCTTCTTCGCCCTGTTCCGGGTGCTGAACTCGCTGCCGCAGATCGCCGCGGGCACCTGGAGCCGTGACTCCGTCGGCCCGATCACGCAGAGCGTCGCCGGTCAGGCCGAGTCCGCCTCGGTGTTCGGCGCGCCGCTGTCCGGCACCTTCATGAACGCCGCCGCCTTCGGCGACGGGTCGCAGGCGCTGCACATCCGGATCGTCACGGTCATCCTGATCGTCGCGATGTCGGTGACCACCTTCACCACCCAGCGTCAGCTGACGATGAAGAACATGCCGCCGGCCGCTCTCGAAGGCCCGATGGCGCAGCAGCAGAAGATGCTGATGTACGTCTTCCCGCTGATCTTCGCCTTCTCCGGCGTGAACTTCCCGATCGGTGTGCTGATCTACTGGACCACCACCAACCTGTGGACCATGGGCCAGCAGTTCTACACGATCCGCCGGATGCCGGCCCCCGGCTCGCAGGCCGAGCTCGCGCTCAAGGCACGCAAGGCGAAGAAGGCTGCCGCCCGTGGCGACGTGCTGACCGACGAGGGTGGCATCCCCGGCATCGAGGAGGCGCGGCCGGTCAGTGGTCAGCGTCAGCAGCCGGTAGGCAAGGCCCGGGCCAAGAAGAAGGGTCCGGCCGGTGTGTCGGAGCTGCCGCCCGTGACCCCGACGGCCGTCGACGACTCCGGAGCGTCCACCTCCGGCAAGACGAGCGCGGCGAAGTCCGGCACCGCGCCGAAGTCCGCCGCCACCTCCGGGACCGCGCCGAAGTCCGGGGCCGCTCCGAAGTCTGGCGCCGCGAAGTCCGGGAAGCCCGCCGCCGCACCGAAGGCCTCCGCCGCGCCGGTGTCCGACGCTGAGCCAGACGAGTTCGACCCGAACGCCGACGGCTCCACCCCGGCACCTCGAGCAGCGAAGAAGCGCAAGGGTTCCTGACCCTCGGCAGTTCCCGCGGGTTCGCCCGCCCATCACCTCCGCGCCGGTCGGGCGCGACACGACACAGGAGTTGAGATGACCACACCGAGTGAGGCACCCGACGTCAGCGCCGCCACCTCCCGGCTGGAGGAGGAGGGCGAGATCGCCGCCGACTACCTCGAGGAGCTGCTCGACATCGCGGACCTGGACGGTGACATCGACATCGACGTCGACAACGGCCGGGCCTCCGTGGAGATCGTGGCGGACGAGGGTGCCGAGCGGGCGCTGCGGCGTCTGGTCGGCAAGGACGGCGAGGTGCTCGACGCTCTGCAGGAGCTGACCCGACTCACCGTCCAGGCGAAGACGGGTGACCGGTCGCGGCTCATGCTGGACGTCGCCGGGTACCGCGGAGAGCGCAAGGCCGAGTTGGTGTCGCTCGCCGAGGCCGCAATCGCTCGGGTCAAGGAGTCCGGCGCCGACGAGTCGCTGGAGCCGATGAACCCGTTCGAGCGCAAGGTCGTGCACGACGCGGTCGCCGCTGCCGGGTTGAGCTCCGACTCGGAGGGCGTGGAGCCGTCGCGGTATGTGGTGATCCGCGCGAAGTGACCCCGTGAGGCGGGGGAGGGGACGCTGAGAGGCGTTCCGGTGGAGTTGACGAGAGGCCGTTCCGGATTCGGGACGGCCTCTCGTGTTGTCGGCGAGGCCCGGAGGATGGCTCCTGGTGAATTAGTCGCAATTGTGAGGAACGGTGTTTCGGAGCGTCGAGTGTTGACTCGGAGCGCTGTCCTCAGCGCGCGACTCGTCACGGCGTGGGTGTCCCCGTCGGCGGCGGTCTGATGAGGAGCGTCAGTCGGATACTGCGATCGTGCTGGGTGCGGTTCATGAGACTGGTCGTCGTGTGCGGGAGGAGGGCCCGGGGGCTGGCAGCCGTGGAGGAGTGGGACCGGGCACCGGTGGGCGCGGTGCTCGCTGGTGGTTGTTGAAGGGCGACGGTCGCGCGCAGGTGACGCGTCGGCGTGTTGCAGCATCGTGGCGGTGGCGGTGGCGGTGGCGGTGGCGGTGGCGGTGCCGGTGGCGGTGACACGGCGCAGGGGTGCGGTCGTGCGGTGGTGGTGGCCGGGGCGCCGCTGGGTCGGGCAACCAGTGTCGGTATGCGGCTACGGACCGTTGGGTGCGGCGCGTTAGAGGTCGGTGTCCGGTGGGGTTCTGATCGCCGGTCGTCACCATCAACTGCACATGAACCCCGGTTCGCTCCGTGTTCGGCGCCAGTCGTTGGCGGCTCGGGCGGCTCACCGGCCTGGGGCGACAGGCTGTGAGAGTCGGGATGGTGGTGCCAGGGCTGGGAGCTGGAGTGGGCGGCGGCGGCGGTCGCAATGGCGGCGATCGCAACCAGGCCAGCACGGAGTGACGGACCCGTCTCCTGTAGGGAATCGACAGGCTTTCGGTCGGCGGCGACGAGTGGGTTGCGTGCTCACGGGAGACGAAGGTGGGGGCGAGGGTGTCACGTGTTTCACGGCAACCAACGCGGGAGTGAGGCGGTCGTGTGTTTCACGGGAAACAGGCGTCACGAGATACCCCGCCGCCGTCTCCGCCAGGGGGTCACGGGCGGCTAGCCAGGGAGCTGGGGCCGCCTCACCCATGCGAGGGTTGTGGGGGCGACCAGGCGTAGAGGCGGGATGGCGGTGACGCCCGGCACCAGGCGAGGCCTGATGCAACGCGTGGGCTGCGGGCGGTCGCTCGTCTGAGTCGGCTGATGATGAGTTCGAACTCCGCCGCCACCGTGGATAGTGAGCGCCGAGCGCCGAGCGCCGAGCGCCGAGCCCCGAGCGCCGAGCGCCGAGCCCCGAGCGCCGAGCCCCGAGCCCCGAGCCCCGAGCCCCGAGCTTTGCGTCCCGAGCTCCGAGTTCCGATCCCTGGGTGCCAAGCCCCGAGCTCTGAGGGCCAAACGGCGAGCTCTGAGTGCCGAGCTCAGAGCCGTGGACCGTGGGCCGTCGGGGTGAACGTGAGCGTGAACGTGGACGGGGCGCGGGACGTGAGGCTTACGGCGCAGCCGTACGCCGCGGGTGGTGGGTCCATGGGGTACGCGGGGATAGTGAGACCGGTCGTGGGCCCTGAACCAGGGGAGCGGAGCGGTCATTCTCGCCGGTCCGCAGAGCTTCTATGGTGGTTCGCGGCCGGGCGTCTTCGGGCCAAGCCGTGTGTGGAGTGCGCGCCGTCTCGTTTTGGGTACCGCTGTTCTCAGAACCCACCGCCGCTTCTGCGACCGCAAGGCTCGCTCGTGCCGAGGACCGGCCGATGGGCGGGGTGTCGGCCCACTCGACCGCCCGTTCAGGCCAAGGCCGGACCGCAAGGACCTGCAGGTGGGGCCGACTCGGGATGCGGATTGCGCGCTCCACCAGACGGACGGCCACGACTGCCTTAGTGGGCAAGACGCGCTTGGTGTTGCTCGTGCCCCGCAGCGGGAGGCTAGCGGACACCCCGATTGCCCGCGGCGACGGCCAGGCGGGTCAGGCGGGCACCGTCGCGCTGGTGGGCATGATGCGCCTCGCTCGGGTTGCGACCTGGCATGTCAGTCTTGCGCTACGAAGCACTGGCCGAGAGCTGATGTTTCACGGGAAACCGGAGTGCCCGGCTGGTGTCAGGTATGCGGCGCGGTTTCACGGGAAACATGCGCGTAGCCGCAGGGGGAGCTGCGCCGGTGGACGTGGCGATGGTGCGGACATTGCGTCATAGACCGCCCCTCGTCCATGACGGCCGACTGGGTGCCGCAGTCCGGGTGCATCGGCGCCCCGCAGCGCGGAGGCGCTCGAGCGGTGTCGGTGCGATCGGCACGAAACCGCGAGGCGTACGTCACCCGCGGCTGGGGCCATGGTGCGGGAGCCCGTAGGGCGCGGCACATCGACGCGGCGTGGGTGTCGACGCGATGTTGCGCCGAACGTGGCGCATCTCCCGCGAGGAGCCTCTCGGCGCACATCATGTGCTGCCGTTGAGCGCACGCCGTGAGTATCTGGGCTTGCCGGGTTCGCGGTCGCCTCCGGTTCGGCGCGCACCTCCGCCACCGGACAGCCCGGCCACGTCCACACTCCCCTGCGCACCCTTGCGCAGGGGAGTGTGCGCCTCGCCCTGCCGCCAGACGCCGACCCGGGCGACGCGTTTCACGGGAAACAACCTCGTGAGGCCCGCGTCCGACGACGTGGCGACCCATGCGTGCGAGCCTGCGACGACCCACCGCACGCGACCCACGCGGCGCCATCCCGTCAGTGCACCGGGGTACCGTTGTCCCGAGCCAGTGAGCCGGTCCGGGTCGCACAGCGATCCGCGGCGCACACCGTCGCAGCAACGAGAGCAGGAGTCCTCTGTGCGTCCGAACACCACGCCTGGCAGACCGCCGCGGGATGGCGGGGAGATGCGGGGAGAGGCGACGTCGGTGGCACGGGTGGACGGCTCGGCTGAGGTGGTCGTGCCCGACCCGCTGGACGGCGACCCGCGCCTCCCGGAGCTGTTCGGCGACTCCTGGGGCGCGGTGTCGGGTTTCCACGATCTGCTGGCTGACCAGGGGGTTCTCCGGGGCCTGGTGGGTCCGCGCGAGGTCAGCCGGCTGTGGGAGCGGCACCTGGTGAACTCGGCGGCTGTCGTCCCGTTCCTGCCCAGCACCGGGCTGATCGTGGACGTGGGCTCGGGTGCGGGCTTGCCGGGGGTGGTGATCGCGGCGATGCGGCCGGACGCCGAGGTGGTGCTGCTGGAGCCGATGGAACGTCGCACTGATTGGCTCTCCGAGGTCATCGCGGAGCTGGACCTCTCGAATGCGCGAGTGGTGCGCGGTCGGGCCGAGGAACAGGTGGGCACGTTGCAGGCGGATGCCGTGACGGCCCGTGCGGTGGCGGCGCTTGCCAAGCTGTACCCGTGGACGATGCCCTTGCTCCGCGTGGGCGGTGAGCTGGTCGCGTTGAAGGGCGGCCGCGCGGGAGAGGAAGTCACTGAGGGCGCTGATGTTCTGGCCAGGTACGGCGGGGGAGCGGTGCGGATCGAGACCGCGCCGACCCTGGACGGTCTGGAGCCGACCACCGTCGTCGTGGCGTCCAAGGAGAGTGCGGGCAAGGAGAGTGCGGGCAAGCCGGTCGTTTCACGGGAAACATCGGGCCGTCGAACGAAGAAGGGGTCACGCCGGTGAGCGACGAATTGAGCTGGCCGGGCGCGGGCGCGACCATGGACGACGAGCGCCGTCGTGCGGCGATCGTGGCCTCCTTGCCGCCTGCGGACGATGACACCCCGCTGCTCGCCGAACTGCGGGTCGACGCCAGCCGCCGGATCCAACTGACCGGCCGCGCGTTCCCGCGCCCGGATCACACCCGGGTGATCACGGTGGCGAACCAGAAGGGCGGCGTCGGCAAGACCACGACCACCGTCAATCTGGCTGTGGCACTGGCGAAGTCCGGGCTCAACGTTCTGGTGATCGACAACGACCCGCAGGGCAACGCGTCGACAGCGCTCGGAGTGGACCACCACGCAGGCGTTCCGTCCGTGTACGACGTGCTGGTCGACGGCGCCGCGCTGGAGACCGCGGTCGCGCCGGCCGCGGGGCTGGACAACCTGTGGTGCGTGCCGGCGACCATCGACCTCTCGGGCGCGGAGATCGAGCTGGTCTCGCTGGTGGCAAGGGAGACACGACTACGCAATGCGCTGCACGCCTACCTGGAGCAGCGGGTGGGGCGCGGCGAGTCGCGGATCGACTATGTACTGGTGGACTGCCCGCCGAGCCTGGGACTCCTGACCGTCAACGCGTTCGTCGTGGCCGACGAGGTGCTGATCCCGATCCAGTGCGAGTACTACGCGCTGGAGGGCCTGAGCCAGCTCCTCAAGTCCATCGAACTGATCCAGGCACACCTGAACAAGGGCCTGCACGTGTCGACGATCCTGCTCACCATGTACGACGGTCGTACCAATCTCGCGCAGCAGGTCGCGCAGGAGGTGCGGGAGCACTTCCCGGCGTTGACGTTGAACACGACGATCCCGCGCTCGGTCCGCGTGTCGGAGGCGCCCTCCTACGGGCAGACCGTGATGACCTACGATCCGTCGTCGAGTGGCGCGCTGGCGTACTTGGAAGCGGCACGAGAACTCGCCGACCGGGGTGTGTCCGGCACGGCACAGGAGGAGGGCGAGTGAGCGAGAAGCGACGCGGGTTGGGCCGAGGGCTGGGTGCCCTGATCCCCACCGCAGACATCCGGCCGGACGGTGCGGCACGCCCGGTGGACGTGTTCTTCCCGGACCGTTCGACCGACGAGGGCACCGCCCAGGCCGATGCGGCGGCGAAGGCCACCGCAACCGTCTCAGATTCGAGCGAAGCTGCTGCTCAGAGCCTTGTTCCGGTGCCGGGAGCGAGTTTCGCGGCGCTGCCGGTCGCGTCGATCCGACCGAATCCGCAGCAGCCGCGCACGGTCTTCGACGAGGAGGCGCTGGCCGAGCTGGTCGGGTCCATCCAGGAGGTCGGGGTGCTGCAGCCGGTCGTGGTGCGACCGGTCGGTGACGGCTACGAGTTGATCATGGGGGAGCGCCGGTGGCGTGCGACCCAGGAGGCCGGGCTGGACACGATCCCCGCGATCATCCGGGACACCGAGGACGGGGACCTGCTGCGGGACGCGCTCCTGGAGAACCTGCACCGCTCCCAGCTGAACGCACTGGAGGAAGCCGCCGCGTACCAGCAGCTGCTGGACGACTTCGGGTGCACGCACGAGGAGTTGGCTGCCCGGATCCATCGTTCGCGGCCGCAGATCTCCAACACCCTGCGCCTGTTGCGCCTGCCCCCGTTGGTGCAGCGTCGGGTCGCCGCGGGTGTCCTGTCCGCGGGGCACGCCCGTGCGTTGCTGGGTCTGAGTGACGGTGCCGCGATCGAGCGGCTGGCGCAGCGGATCGTCGCCGAGGGGCTGTCGGTCCGGGCGGTCGAGGAGATCGTCGCCCTCGGTTCCGAGGACGGCGTTGTGAAGCGCAAGCGCGCGCCGCGGGCCGGCATCCGGAACGAGGCGCTGGACGACCTCGCCGGACGGCTGTCCGACCGGTTCGAGACCCGGGTGAAGGTGGATCTGGGTAAGAGCCGCGGCAAGTTGACCGTCGAGTTCGCCTCGGTACAGGACCTCAACCGCATCCTGGCCAGCCTGGCGCCGGACGATCCGGGCATCCTGAAGAGCTGACGGCCGGAGCGGTGTGCGCTGCGGCACGCGTCGCGGCGGAATGTGCGTGCGCACGAACCGAGACAGCAGGAGGCCCCCACGGTAAGCCGTGGGGGCCTCCTGCATGTCAGCAGTTCAGCGCGTGCCGAGCGCGTCCTCGACAATGCGCCGGTAGAGCGTGGGCAGGTCGTGCCCACCCGCCTCGGCGGCCTGCGGGAAGAGCGACGTCTCCGTCATGCCCGGGGCGACGTTGACCTCCAGGAACCAGGGCTGCCCGTCGCCGTCGATGATCAGGTCGGTACGGGACAGGTGGCGCAGCCCCAGAGCCCGATGCGCGGCCACCGCGACCTCGGCGGCCTTGTCCGCCAGCTCCGGGGACAGCCGGGCGGGTGCGAAGTACTCGGTGCGACCCGGGTTGTACCGGGCGTCATAGTCGTAGGGCCCCTCGGTGACGACCTCGACGGCGGGCAGAGCGACGGGCTCGCCATCCAGCTCCACCACGCTGACCGCGACCTCGGTGCCCTGCACCGCCCGTTCGATCAGTGCGGTGTCCGAGTAGGCGAAGCAGGCGACCATGGCGCGGGGCAGGTCCTCCGGCGACTGCACCAGGGTCACACCGAGCGCCGAGCCACCGCGGGACGGCTTGACCACCAGCGGCAGCCCCAGCTTCGCCACCACGGCGTCCAGGATCCGGTTGGCGCCCAGCTCCCGGAACAGCGACTGCGGCAGCGTGACGAACTCCGGGGTCGCCAGACCGGCGCGGGTCACCGAGGTCTTGGCGATCGGCTTCGACCAGGCGATCCGGCTGGCCCGCGGCCCGGTGCCGACGCTGGGCAGGTTGAGCAGCTCCAGGACATCGCGCACCGACCCGTCCTCGCCGGACGCGCCGTGCAGCAGCGGCCAGACCAGGTCCGGGCGGGTGTCGGCGAGGGCGGGGACCAGATCGGCGTCCACATCGTGCACGGTGACGTCGACGCCCGCGGTGCGCAGCGCGTCGGCGACCCGGCGTCCGGAGCGGATCGACACGTCACGCTCGTGGGACAGACCCCCGGCGAGGACGACGACACGGGGACTGGCGGGAAGTGCGGGGGGCACGGAACTCCTCCGAGATCGAAAAGGGCCGACCGGAACTCAGGCCAGGTCGGGGCCGGGGAACTGCACGCTGTCACCGCGGGTGCCGCCACCGGTGCCGAACAGCGACACCAGCTCGCTCTCACCCTGCACGACGCCGGCCAGCCGCCGGACACCCTCCCGGATGCGCTCCGGGGTCGGGTAGCAGAACGACAGGCGCATGTGGTCGGTGCCCTGCCCATCGAAGTAGAAGGCAGTGCCGGGCACGTAGGCGACCCGTGCGGTGACGGCCCGCGGCAGCATCGCCTTGGCGTCCAGGCCGTCCGGGAGCTTGACCCAGGTGTAGAACCCGCCGTCCGGCACCGTCCAGGTGGCGTCGGGCAGGTGCTCGGCGAGCGCCCCGATCATCGCGTCCCGTCGCTCGCGGTACAGCTCGCGGAACTGCTTGATCTGACCGACCCAGTCGTGGGTGGACAGGTAGGCGCTGATCGCGAGCTGCGAGGCGTTGGACGGGCTGAGGATCGCCGACTCGCTGGCCAGCACCAGCTTCTCGCGCACGGCGTGCGGCGCGACAGCCCATCCGACCCGGTAACCGGGGGCGAAGGTCTTGGAGAACGACCCGAGGTAGATCACCCCGTCCTCGTCCATCGAGCGCATCGCGGGCAGCGGGTCGTTCTCGAAGCCGAGCAGCCCGTACGGGTTGTCCTCCAGGACCAGCACGCCGTAGCGGGCGCAGATCTCCAGGACCCGCGGTCGACGCTTCAGCGAGAGGGTGACACCGGCCGGGTTGTGGAAGTTCGGCACCGTGTACAGGAACTTGACCCGGCGACCCTGGCGTTCGAGGTCGGCGAGGGTGGTCTCCAGCGCCTCGGGGATCAGCCCATCGGCGTCCAGCGGGACGTGCACCACGTCGGCCTGGTAGGCCCGGAACACGCCGAGCGCGCCGACATAGGACGGTGCCTCCGCGACGACGACATCGCCCGGGTTGATGAACAGCCTGGTCACAAGGTCGAGCGCCTGCTGCGAGCCGGTGGTGACCACGACGTCGTCCGGGTGCGCCTGGATGCCCTCCAGGCGCATGACGTCGAGGATCTGCTCGCGCAGGCCCTCGTCGCCCTGGCCGGAGCCGTACTGCAGGGCCACGGTGCCTCGGGTGGCGACCACCCGCTGGGCCAGGTCGGCGAGGTCGTCCATCGGCAGGACGTCCAGGCAGGGCATGCCACCGGCGAGGGACACCACCTCGGGCCGGTTCGCGACGGCGAAGAGGGCGCGGATCTCGGAGGCGCGCATCCCGTGCGTGCGGTCGGCGTAGGAGCCGATCCACCGGTCGAGTCGCGTGCCGTTGGCTGCTGAGGTCGGGAGGGGGCCCGACGTCTGCTCGCCGGGCCGCGATTCTGCGGTCATTCCCCGAGTGTGGCACGCCGAGTCCAGTGAGCGGCGGGGCGTCCACGGTCGGCGCGCCGGACGTTCACGGTTCCGACGCGGGTCAGAACGTGGCGGCCTCGGCCAGCGCGGCGTCGAGCTCGGCGGTGTACTCGAGTTTGGTCCGGGCACCGGGGATGGTGCGCAGCAACTCGCCCTGGTGGAAGACGTACAGCGTCGGGATGGACACGATGCCGTAGCGCGCGGCCAGTTCCTGCTCCGCCTCGGTGTCGACGGTGACGATCCGGAGCCGACCCTCGTAACGGGTGGCGAGCTCGTCCAGCACCGGCCGAACGGCGCGGCACGGGGCGCACCAGTCCGCGCCGAAGTCGACGGCCACCGGCAGCTCGGAGCCGAGCACCTCCGTGTCGAAGGTGGACTCCGAGACCGCCGGCAGCGTCATGGCACTCAGCCCTCGGCGATGGCGACGGCGCCGGCGACCTCGGCACGACGAGCGTCGTCCTCGGTCACCTCGTCGGCACCGAGCTCGTCGACCGCCGCCGGGATCTGCTCCGGGGACAGCGGGTCGGCGTCGGCCAGTGCCGCCAGGTAGTGCTGGGCGTCCAGAGCCGCCGAGCAACCGGACCCGGCGGCGGTGATGGCCTGCCGGTAGATGTGGTCCACCGCGTCGCCGCAGGCGAAGACACCCGGCAGGTTGGTGCGGGTGGAGCGGCCCTCGACCAGGATGTAGCCGTTCTCGTCCAGGTCCACCTGGCCGTGCAGCAGCTCGGTGCGCGGCACGTGGCCGATGGCCACGAACACACCGGTCGCGCCGACCTCGCGCTCGGCGCCGGTGACCGTGTCGCGCAGGGTCACGCTGGTCACCTTGTCCTCGCCGTGGATCGCCGCGACCTCGGAGTTCCAGGCGAAGCGGATCTTGGGGTCGTTCTTGGCCCGGTCGGCCATGATCTTGGACGCCCGCAGCTCGTCGCGGCGATGCACGATGGTCACCGACTTGCCGAACCGGGTCAGGAACGTCGCCTCCTCGACCGCCGAGTCGCCGCCGCCGATCACCAGGATGTCCTGGTCACGGAAGAAGAACCCGTCGCAGGTCGCGCACCAGGACACGCCACGGCCGGACAGCCGGGACTCGTCGTCCAGGCCGAGCTGCCGGTACGCCGACCCGGTGGCCAGGATGACCGCGCGTGCCTGGACCACGTCGCCCCCGGCGGTGGTCACGGTCTTCACCGGACCGTCCAGCTGCAGCTCGGTGGCGTCGTCCCAGACCACCTCGGCGCCGAACTTCTCGGCCTGCTGCTGCATGGCCTCCATCAGGTCCGGACCCATGATCCCGGCCGGGAAACCGGGGAAGTTCTCCACCTCGGTGGTGTTCATCAGCGCGCCACCGGCGGTCACCGATCCGGCGATCACCAGCGGGGCCAGGCCGGCGCGGGCGGCGTACACGGCGGCGGTGTAACCGGCGGGGCCGGAGCCGACGATGACGATGTCGCGGATGGGGGTCTCGGTCACGGGACTACCTCTCGAGGGACTGCTGCGAAGACGTGGGGAAGAACAGTGCGCGGGTGCCGGGTGTTCCCGGACCTACTGGACCGACAGCTCGGAGATCTCGATCCGGTTCTTGCCGTCCGGGGTCTGCGCCAGCGAGGTGAACCACAGCACCAGGCTCTGGGTCTCGGTCGGCTGGCTCAGGGTCAGCACCGTGTGGCCGTTCAGGGGGCCTGCGGTCAGCACGTCCCCCGCGGTGGGGTTGGCGGCGTCGGTGGCACGGACCTCGACGTTGCCGCCGGAACCGTTCACCTCCAAGGTGACGGAGGTGACCGTGGCGGGCTCGGCCAGGGTGATGGCGATGCCCACCGCGTTCTTGAACCCGGCGAAGTCGGGCCGGTTGTAGGTGTGCGTGTACCAGGCGGTGTTCGGGTCGCCGTCCCAGATCCGCGGGATCAGCTCCTCCTTCTCCCCGTCGCCGTCCGACGGGTCGATGGTGGTGACCCCCGCGATGGTCGGGACCACCGCGGGCGCTGCCGGCGCCGGTTCCTCGGCCGGGGCGGCGGGTGCCTCGGTCGGTGCGGCGGTGGCCTGCGCGCTCGGGGTGGCGGCCGCGTCGTTGCTGCCGCTGCCCTCGCCCCAGGGCCGGGTGACGTTACCGATGGCGATCACCAGGGCGACGACGATGCCGACGCCGACCAGTCCGAGCACCCACCGGGTGGGGTCGAACTGGTGCCGGGGCTGGCGGGGCTGCCGGGACTCGGGGTCGAACGGCAGACCCCAGTCGGGGGTGTCGCCGCCGGAACCGGCACCACGGGCCGAGGGGGCGGTGCCGCTGCTGGTCGCGGGGAAGGCGGAGGTCGCGGCCGGGGCGGACGTGTCGACCGGCCGCGCGGCGGTGGTTCCGCTCGCAGCGCCCGTTGCCGTGGTGCCGGTGGGCCCGGCGGAAGCCGGTGCGGCAGAGGCAGCGGCTGCGCCGGCCGTGCCCGCAGCAGCTGCGCCGGCCGTGCCCGCAGCGGCGCTGGAGGCCTGACGGCCCGGCGTGCGCGGCGGGATCGCGGGCGGCGGCGTGCCCGGGCGTCGTGCACCGGCACCCTCACCCGAGCCGAAGGAGGCGCGGATCGACTGCCGTGCGGGTGAGCCGCCCGGTGCGGGGGCGGTGCCCTGGGCCGGGGTGGTCGACTCGGCATCGGTGCCGTCGTCCGGGGTGGGCTTCTGCTGGTCGGTCATCGTGGAGCTTCCCGTCGGAGGGGCGGAGGCCGGGGTCGGCGTCTCGGCGGTCGGGGGGCCGGGCTCGGAAGGAGTCGGCGATGCGGCGTCGGAGGGGGCGGGTACCGGGTCGACGGTTGCCGTGCCCGGGGTGTCGTCGCCGGTGGCCGGGTCCGGATCGGGTGCGGCCCGGTCCGGATCGGGTGTGGCCGGGGTCGAGGCGGGGGCGCTGGTCGGCGGGTCCGGTGTGCGCTCGGGTGCCGCGGTGGGGCTGGCCGCGGCGGGACGGGCGGTCTCCGGGGCTGGCTCGGGGTCCGCCACTGCGGGGGCCGGGGCGGACTGGGGGGCGACCGGCGCTGGGGCGGATTCGGCCGCCGTGACCGCAGCGGTGAACGGCTCGTCGTCCGGGCGCATCGTCGGCCAGACCGGCGTCGGGGCGGCGCTCGCCGAGGTCGCGGCGGAGGCGTCGTCCGGCGCAGGGAGGATCCAGCTCAGCCCGGTGTCGTCGTCGGAGGCCAGGGGGGTGGGTGTCGTCGGCGTCGGGGCGTCGTCACCGGATGAGGGCGTCGAGGCAGGGGACTCGTCCTCGGCCACGGCGGCGTCGGCCTGTGCCGTGGTCTCCCTCGCCCGGGCGTCCCCGCTGTCCGCGACGGAGGCGGTCGAGCCAGCAACAGCGGTCGAGCCGACGGCAGAGGCCGAGCCAGCGGCCACACCAGCACCGCCGCCGACCATCCCACCCACACCAGCCGCACCGGCGGGCTTCACCGGTGCGAAGGCCGTCGACCCGGCCGCCGTCGTCGAGCCCGCGGAGGACCCGACCGATGGCCACCGTCCGGCGTCGGCAGCGCGGAACAGCTCCTCGGCGTGCACCGCGCGCCACGGCTCCAGCTCGCGCACCACCTCGCCGGGGCTGTGCGGCCCGTCCTCGTGCGGCCCGAGGGTGACGGCGCACAGGGTGTCCAGGTCGGCCGGGACCTGGGGGACCAGTTCGGCGGGTGGGGTGGAACCGGTGCCGGTGGTGGGCGCGTCGGGGAGCCCGGTCTCCGGCTCGGCCTGCGGGGCCGCGGCGTCCGAACCCGACCATTCGGCGAAGGTGGGCACGGCACCCGTGCTGGTCGGCGGGGCGGGCCAGTACCCGGTGAGCGCGGAGTAGAGCAGGCGGATCAGATCGATCGCGTCCCGGCGGCTGGCGGCGTGCGCCCGGGTGTCGGCCAATCCGATCAGGGCACCGTCGACGGCGAGGCCACGCACGATGACCCGACCGGCGGGGGTGACGACGACGGCGCCGGGGCGCAGGGCGAGGTGGTGCAGGCCCCGGCGTCGCGCCTCCTCCAGGGCGGCGGCGACCTCCCCGACGATGGCGCGTGCCTGCTCCGGGACCAGCGGGCCCGCGGCTGCCAGGTCGGCGAGCGAACGACCGTCGACCTGGTTGCTGACGATGACGCCCAGCTCGCCGTCCTGGGCCACCTGGAGGATCCGGGCCAGACGCGGCTCGGTGACCAGGGCGGCGCGGCGCGCGGCGTCGAGGGCGGAAGCGGTCCGGGGGCCCGAGATCAGGTCGACCCGGACCGGACGGTCGAGGATCGTGTCGGTGGCTGACCACGGTTCGGCGCCGGGCAGTTCGGTCACCAGGGGACGGTCGAGCCGGTAGCGACCCCCGACGGTCGCACCGATGGAGCCGCGTCGGGCGCCACCGGGGGAGGTGCCGGGGCGCTGCTGTGCCACGCGGGGTCCTCCTCGATGATCGCCGGGTCGTCGTTGCGGGCCATGCTAGCCAGCGCACCCGTGCGCGGTGCGGTGGCGGGGCCGTCAGCGCTTGAGTCGGCGCAGCACCGGCGCGACGGCCGAGCGCAGTTCGGTGACCCGGAGCAGCAGGAGCACCGCGAGGTAGATCCCCGCCATCAGGATCCCGCCCAGCACGCAGGCGAGCAGGGCGTCCCCGAAACCACGCACCGGGCCGAGCGCCGCCAGCAGGCCGAGCCCGGCACCGCCCGCGAGCACGGCGGCGATCAGGGCCTTGACGTGCACCTGCAGCACCCGACGGCCGTCGATGCCGTGCAGCCGGCGCCGCAGCGCCAGCATCGCGATCCCGGCGCCGACCCAGTAGGACAGCGCCATCGACGCGGCGGCGGTCGCCACCCAGTAGGCCGGGTCCAGGACGAGGCGTCCGACCAGGGTGCCGACGATCACGATCACCGCCATCACGACCTGGATCGGGAACATCGATCGGGCGTCCTGGTAGGCGTAGTACACCCGCTGGCACAGCGACCAGACACCGAAGCCGGTAAGCCCGAGCACCATCGGCACCACGACCTGAGCCAGTGCGTGGACCGCGGCATCCGGCTGACCGACGATCAGCAGGCGGCTGAGCGGGTACGCCAGCACCGCGATCCCGGTGGTACCCAGCACGGTGAAGAGCCCGACGGTGCGCAGACCGAGGGAGAAGTCCGCGCGGACGGCAGCGGTGTCCTCGGCGGCCGCCTTGGCCGAGAGCCGGGTGAACAGCGCGGTGGCCAGTGACACGGTCACCAGCGAGTGCGGGAGCATGAAGATCAGGAACGCCCGGTCGTAGATCGCGTTCCCGGCCAGGTTCAGGTCCTTCGGCACCGCGCTGGCGACCACGCTCACCGCCAGCACACCGATCTGCCCGACCAGCAGCCCGGCGAAGGTCCAGGTCGCGACCCGTCCCGCCGAACCGAGTCCGGAGCCCCGCAGGCCCCAGCGCGGGCGGTAGCGGAAGCCGCTGCGGTACAGCGGGACCAGGAGGATCAGCGCCTGCGCGACGATGCCGAGGGTGGCCGAACCGCCGAGCACCACGGTCTGCGCGGTCGACCAGGAGTCGAGGTCGGTGGCCTGCTCGATGCTGCCGAACATCCGGGAGAACACCAGGATCCCGGCGATGAACACCAGGTTGTTGACCACCGGTGCCCACATGTACGGCCCGAAGGACCCGCGCGCGTTCAGCACCTGCCCGAGCAGGGAGTAGACCCCGTAGAAGAACACCTGCGGGATCGACCAGAAGGCCAGCGCGGTGGCGATCGCGGTGGTGCGCGGATCGGGGTAGTCGGAGTACAGCCGGACCCACAGCGGCGCGGCGACGGTGAGCACCAGCGTGAGGCCACCGAGGAACACGAAGCCGACGGTCAACAGCTTGTCGACGTAGGTCTGCCCGTCGGGACGCCGGTACGCGCGCACCACCTGCGGCACCAGCACCGCGTTCAGCACGCCGCCGACGATCAGCAGATACAGCGTGTTCGGCACCTTGTTCGCCACCGAGAACGCGTCGGCGATGTTGGTGGTGGTGCCGATCGCCCAACCGAGCAGGGTGATGTTGATGACGCCGAACACCCGGGACACCGCGGTGCCGGAGGCCATGATCGCCGAGGCGCGGCCGAGCCGGACCGACGCGGCAGCCTGCTCGGTGGATTCGCTCTCCGGATCGGGAGCGGGTGCGGTCATCAGTCGTCCTTCGTGTCCTGCGCCGACCCCTCGGCCAGCACGCGTGCTCCGCGGCGGTTGGTCTGACCCCGGCGCACCGTCCGCCAGATGCCGAACAGCAGTCCGGCGAACAGCAGCGCCCCGACCACGATGGTGCCGACGCTCTCGATGGTGGGGGCCAGCCGCAGCGAGATGGTCTGCGGCATGGACAGTTCGCGGCCGTTCTCCGCGATCAGGGACACGTCCACGTCGACGTCGCAGTTGGCGGTCGCGCGCAGGGTGAGGGGGACCGGGGTCTCGGAGTTCGCGCTCACCGACACCAGCGGCGAGCGCGTGGTCTCCAGGCAGCCCTTCTGCGGCCGCAGCTCGACCCGCACGGTGGCGTCCTGATCCAGCTCGTTGCGCACGTTCACGGTGATCTGCGAGGAGGAGCTGATGACGGTGAACTGTTCGTTCAGCAGCACCGACAGTCCGCTCTGCCGGGCGGTGGCCTGAGCGATGGCCGCCTCGACCGCACCGGCGCGGCCGTCGGGGTCGGCGCGCCAGGCGACCGACAGCGGGGCGAGCACGTCGGTGTCGAGCCCCCGCAGCAGGCCGGCCGGGTCGGCGACCACGCTGGCGAAGTCCTCCGCCGACTCCCACTGGGTGGCCAGCGCGTTCACCCAGGCCGGGGTCAGCTCGGCCGGGTCACGCTCGGTGCTGGGCGGGTCGGCGCGGTCGCTGCTGGTCACCCGCCCGGCGTCCTGCGCGGCGAGCATGTCGGCGACCGAGGTGGTGCGGACCCACGGAGCGGACTCCAGCGCGGTCAGCTGGGCGTCGGCGGCACTGCTCTGCGGGCTCCAGTCCCGCGGGGTGGTGATCAGCACGTAGCTGCCACCGGAGTCGTCGCCCCGGGCGATCACCGCGGTCTCGGCCAGCATGCGCTGGGCGGCGATCGCCGGACTGCTGCCCGCCTGCACCGCGTTCGGGTCGGTGAGCAGCTCGGACAGGGTGGCGTCGGGGACCAGGGCCGTCACCTGACCACCGTCGGTCTGCACATTGGTCGGAGCGGAGGGTGTGTCGGTGTCGGAGCGGGCGGGCATCGACGCGGTGCCGGTGACCAGGGCGGCGCCGTCACCGTGGGCGGCTGCCAGCTCCGCAGTCGACTCGTCCAGCACCGGGTTCGACCCCCACAACAGGGTGGGGGCGTCGGTCAGGAGCTCGTCGCTCGCGGCGGCCGAAGAGCTGAGCGCCTGACTCAGCAGGTCGGTGCTGCTGGACCGGCCGGAGTGCGCCAGCGCCGCCAGATCCGGATCGGCCCACGGCAGACGCAGCACCTCACGGTCGGCACCGGCGGCGGTGAGCGCCTCGGCCCACGCGCGGTCGGCACGGCTGCCGTCGGCCACCTGGCGCAGCAGGGCCGGGTCGACCGCCCAGGACACCGAGGGGTGGCCGGCCGTGGCCTGCAGCAGCCGGCTGAGGCGACCGCCCGACGCGGTCAGCGCGTCCAAACCGACCTCGGCGCTGTCACCGTGGGCGGTCGGGTCGCCGCTGGGCTGCTGCTCCGGGGCGTCGGCGGACGAGGTCTCCGGGTCGGCGCTCGCGGTCGGTGCCGACGACGACGTCGGCGTGGGCTGCGGTTCCTGCTCCTCGGTCTGATCGTCGTCCACGGTCGGGGTGACGGCCGGTCCGGTGACCGGGGTGAGCACACCGACCTGCGTCGGCGTCAGGTCGTCGTCGGAGTTCCACAGCAGGAAGCTGCGCTCGATCCCGACCCGGGAGCTCCCGTCGCCGACGTCCACCGTCAGACCGCGCGGCCCCCAAGCGTCGGAGGTACGGGACAGACCGATCGATCGCGCCGGGACCGTGATCGTCACCGTCGCCGAGCCGCCGGGCGGGATCGGCGCGTCCAACGACTGGGTGGCGGCGACATCGCCGTAGGGCCCGGTGTCGGTCCTGGTCGCCCACTGGTCGAGCTGGTCCCGGTTGGACATCCGGTAGCGGTAGATCCGGACCGAGGCGCGCGGCGAGGTGATCTCCTCGTCCCCGTTGTTGCGCAGGCTCACCGTCACGTTCAGGTCCTCGCCCGGTGTGAGCACCTGCGGCGTCATCGCCGCCAGGCTCACCGCCACCGGCAGGTCCTCACTGGACGGCGCGGCACCGGCGGGGACGGCGACCAGGCCGGTCAGCCCGAGGGCGACCAGCACGGTCAGCAGCGCCGCCCATCGGCGCTTCGGGGCAGCGTGCCTCATGCCCCGTCGGCCAGCACCAGGGAAGCGGTCTCGGCCAGTCGACGCTCGTTGGGATAGGCCAGCCGGGACGGCAGCTCGGACACCGGCACCCACGCCGCGTCCTCTGCCTCGCCGTCCGGGTCGTCCTCGACGGTGAGCTCGCCACCCACGGCGCCCAACAGGTAGTGATGCACCATCTTGTGCACCCGGCGGTCGTCCCCGGTGAACCAGTAGTCGATCACCCCGAGCCGACGCACGATGGTGCCGATGATCCCTGTCTCCTCGGCGATCTCCCGCACGGCCGCCTCCTCGGCGGTCTCGGTGCCCTCCAGATGACCCTTCGGCAGGCACCACTCGAGCCGACCGGCCCGGTTGCGTCGCGCGATCACCGCGGCGACGTGCACCCCACCACTGACCCGGACCACCAGACCACCGGCCGAGGTCTCCTCGACCACCGGCAACGTCGTGCGGGGCCGGGCGCCGCGCGGGTCGATCCGCAGCGCGTGACCGCCCGGAGGCGCGGGAATGCCGGCCGGGGGCATGGCGGGGGTCGGCTCGGACATGCGGCCACTGTAGCCAAGCCACCCCGGCGACAGCCCCGGACCATCGATCTGGCAGGCTTGGACACCGTGTCGGAGTCATCCCAGAACCTTGCCGTCCTGCGCCAGCGCGCCCTGACGGTGATCGCCGAGCTCGCACCCGCTGCCCTGGAGCTCGGGGAGCTGTTCCGCGCCGCCGGACACGAGCTGGCCCTGGTCGGCGGTCCGGTGCGCGACGCGTTCCTGGGCCGGGCCAGCGCCGACCTGGACTTCACCACCTCCGCCACCCCCGACGAGTCGGAGCGGATCCTCGCCCGCTGGGGCGACGCGCACTGGGACATCGGCCGCGAGTTCGGCACGATCGGCGCCCAGAAGCGCAGCCGCCGCGGGGACCAGAGCGAGGACGTGGTGGTCGAGGTGACCACCTACCGCACCGACGCCTACGACCCGACCTCCCGCAAGCCCGAGGTGGCCTTCGGCGACACGTTGGACGGCGACCTGTCCCGGCGCGACTTCACCGTGAACTCGATGGCGATCCGGCTGCCCGACCTCACCTTCGTGGACCCCTTCGACGGCCTGAGCGACCTGGCCCGTGGCGTGCTGCGCACCCCGGTCGACCCCCGGCAGTCATTCGACGACGACCCGCTGCGGATGATGCGGGCCGCCCGGTTCGCCGCGCAGCTCGGGTTCACCGTCGACGACGACGCCTTCACCGCCGCCACCGACATGGCCGATCGGATCAGCATCGTCTCCGCCGAGCGGGTGCGGGACGAACTGGTCAAGCTCCTGCTGTCCGCCGACCCGCGCGCCGGGCTGCGGGTGCTGGTCGACACCGGACTGGCCGACCGGGTGCTGCCCGAACTGCCCGCGCTGCGCCTGGAGATCGACGAGCACCACCGCCACAAGGACGTCTACGAGCACTCGCTGACCGTCCTGGACAAGGCGATCGCCCTGGAGACCGGCCCCGACGGACCGGTGCCCGGCCCCGACCTGGTGCTCCGGCTCGCCGCGCTGCTGCACGACATCGGCAAGCCGCCCACCCGCCGGTTCGAGGACGGCGGCGGCGTCAGCTTCCACCACCACGAGGTGGTCGGCGCCAAGATGACCGCGAAGCGGCTGCGGGCGCTGCACTTCGACAAGAACACGATCAAGCAGGTGTCCCGGCTGGTCGAACTGCACCTGCGGTTCCACGGCTACGGCGACGGTGCCTGGACCGACTCCGCGGTGCGCCGCTACGTCACCGACGCCGGCCCGCTGCTGGAACGGCTGCACCGGCTGACCCGCTCGGACTGCACCACCCGCAACCAGCGCAAGGCCCGTCGGCTGTCCGAGGCCTACGACGACCTGGAGCAGCGGATCGCCGAGCTGCGGGAGCAGGAGGAGCTCGCGGCGATCCGGCCCGACCTGGACGGGACGCAGATCATGGCGATCCTCGGCATCGGGCCGGGGCGCGAGGTCGGCGAGGCATACCGGCACCTGCTGGAGCTGCGGATGGAGAACGGGCCGATGGGGGAGGACGCTGCGCGGGCGGCGCTGCTGGCCTGGTGGGCGGGGCGCTGACAGCACTGACCGTGCAGGGGCGGCGATGAGCGGCTGGTCACGCGGTCGGCGCCTGCCTCAGTGGGCGTCGAAGTAGGCATCGGGGTCGTTGCGGTCGAATTCGCCGAGGTCGTTCGGGGAGTCCAGGCAGGGGCCGTACACGTGGATGTTGAGGGTGTTGTTCCATTCTGGGGGAGCGTCGAGGGATCGGGCGGCGAAGCTGATCAGCGTGCCGTCCTTCGTGAGGTCGAACCACGGCGAGGTGGCCTGGTCCCGGTTGTCCCGGCGAATCGTCCAGCCTGCGTCGATGTAGGCCTGCGCGATCGGTTCGATCAACTGGACGGTGCCGGGTGGGTAGGCGGGCCTGATCGTCATGTATCGACTCGCTCCCCACTGGTACACCTCGGGTTGCCCACCGTTGACGTAGTTCTCGTCGGTGCACGCCGACCAGTCGTCGGCACCGGCTTGCTTGTTGAGGTCGAATGTCAGGTCCGGGAAGGTCTCACGGGTGTGGGCGACCAGCTGGTCGGCGAGGGTGACGGTGTAGCGGTAGCTGCGTTCGGCATTCCCGACCCGGACCTCCTGCGACGGGCCGGTTGAGCAACCGGCGAGCAGCATCAGAGTCGAGGTGATCGCGATCAGGAGGCGGCGCCGGTTCGCGGCCCGTCGTTCGGGGTGCGCAGGCTCTGGTGGGGCGGGTCGGCTGCGCTGCTGACCTCGCGCGGCACAGTCTGCGCCACGGCCAGGGGCTGTGCCGGCACTCGTGTCCCGGAGCGAGGACGCTGTGCCAGTGGCGCCGCTGGCCTGGTGGGTGGAGACCAGGCGATACCGACTGCCCGCACTGGGGCTGAACGGTGCCATCCCATGGTGCGGCGACCAGTGGGCGTCGGTGTCAGTGGGCGTCGAAGTAGGCATCGGGGTCGTAGGGGTCGAAGTCGCCGAGGTCGTTCGGGGAGTCCAGGCAGGGGCCGTACACGTGGATGATGAGTGTGTTGATTCGTTCCGGCGGGGCGTCGAGGGATCGAGCGACAAAGCCGATCATCGTGCCGCCCTTATTGAGGTCGTACGAGGGCGAGGTGACCTGGTCCCGTTCATCCCTGCGAATCGTCCAGCCTGCGTCGATGTAGGCGTGCGCGATCGGTTCGATCAACTGGACGGTGCCGGGTGGGTCGGCGGGCCTGATCGTCAAGTATCGACTCGCCCCCCACTGGTACACCTCGGGTTGCCCACCGTTGACGTAGTTCTCGTCGGTGCACGCCGACCAGTCGTCGGCACCGGCTTGCTTGTTGAGGTCGAATGTCAGGTCCGGGAAGGTCTCACGGGTGTGGGCGACCAGCTGGTCGGCGAGGGCGACGGTGTAGCGGTAGGAGCGTTCGGCATTCCCGACCCGGATCTCCTGCGAGGGGCCGGTTGAGCAACTCGCGAGCAGGAGCAGTGCGGTAGCACCAGCGGTCGCGGTGCGGCGGGTGCTCACGGCACGTCCGCAGTGGGTGGGACGTACGTCGGGTCTTGCATCGGGTAGGTGTACTGCGGGTCGACAGCCCCGGTGGCGTGCGCGAGATCCGGGTCGGTCCACAGGGTGACGTCACCACCGGTCATCACCGCGCGCATGTTGTTCCAGGCGTCGGATCCCCGGGTGAACACCTGGCTGTGGGATGACGGCCCTTGCAGGAGCTCGCTGGTCGGGTCGGTGCTGTCGATCCGGCCGGTCTCCAGGTGTGTGACGCCGGGCAGGGTGTCGGGGTCGGCACCGTGCCCGAGCAGCGAACCGACGCTCGTTCCCTGGATGATTCCGATGACGTCGCCGGGTGCGGTCATGGAGTAGCGCGGGGTGTTCGGGGCCGCGTACTGGTCCGGGGTATGGATGCCTGGCCCGGCACCGGCGGACTCGATGTGCAGGATCCGGTCGACCACCATGCCGTGCGCTTCGGCGGCGCCCACCACTGATCCGCCGTAGGAGTGCCCCGCCACGGTGACCGTGGCCCCGGTGACGGCCCGCACACCGTTGGCGAAGGACGCCAGGCGTGGACCGGCGCTCTTGGCGTAGGCGGGGTCGACGGCCTCGAAAGCATGCTTCGCACGAGGGTTCTCGATGTGCACCCCCTGAGGCATCAGGCCACCGAGATAGGTGATCACCCCTAGGCCTTGTGGTGCCGCGCTGACGAACTCCCACGCCCGGCTGCGTTGCCCGGACATCGAAACGAAGTTCGTCCCGGTGCCACCGACCAGCACCGCGACATTCGGTGCCCCGGCATTGCCGACCAGCTCGCCGAACACCCCGGTCTCCGGGTCGAAGGCCACCACGTGGTGACCCGTCATCTTCATCGGGTTGCCCTCGGCATCCACGGTGTCGATGTCCGGCTCGTGCAGCAGCGTGTCGTACCAGGCAAGCGATGCTTCCAGCTCCACCTTCTGCTCGGACAACCGGCTGAGTTCGGTCAGGTCGTCCGGCCCGGCACCCGTGGCCAGCTGTGTCATCCGTTCGCGCACCTCCGCCAGTCGCCGGTTCGCATCGACCACGGCTGCGGCGACAGCGACCCGGTTGGCGGCGATCCTCGTGGCCAGCGGCACCCCGTCCAGGTTGTTGACCACCCCGGGGTAGGCGCGGGTCAGCCCGGCGAGTTCCTCCGGGGTCATCGCGGCACACGCGGCCAGCACCGCGGCGATCCGGGCGTCGGGGTCGGCCAGGTCGATCGCCGCGTCCAACCCGGGGTACCGCACGGCGAACGCCCCGGTGGTGTCGTCGGCCATCAACCGGCAGGCCAGTTCCGGGCAGGCTGCCAGCAGCGCGTCGTACTCGCCCTGGGTCAACTGCCCCACCAGCCACCGCGCTGCCGCGTCACCCTGCGCGCCCTCCGGCAGCCCCGCGACCCATGCGGCCATCCCGGGGATGCCACGGCCGAAGGCGTCCACCGAACACTCGGCTGTCACCCGCCCGCCACCGGACCAGGTCACCGGGACCACCGACTCCAACACCGGAGCCAACCCGTCGTCCAGAGCCTGACGCTCCAG
Organism: Cellulomonas taurus; assembly: GCF_012931845.1. Lineage (NCBI taxonomy): Bacteria > Bacillati > Actinomycetota > Actinomycetes > Micrococcales > Cellulomonadaceae > Cellulomonas > Cellulomonas taurus. Next base: position 3,412,871 of record NZ_CP051884.1, on the reverse strand, counting down.
AGCCAGTCGGTCCAGCACCGCATCGGCGTCGATCAGCTCCTGCTCGGTGCGCTGCACCGCCATCAGCGCCATCCGCCGATCCCAGTCGTCGGCGAGCGGGTCGTGTTGGACCCGGTCCCACTCCTCAGTCGCCCGACGTACGGCGGTGCGGGCGAAGGCGATGTCCTCGTGCACGATCGAGGCCCGGGACCGGATCACCCTGACCTGCCCGCTGTAGAACGCCACCGCCTCCGCGCCGCGCCGGGTCAGGTCCTCGCTGGTCGTGAGCTGCCGGGTCCGTGCGGTGGTCGACTCCTGCCACGCCTGCGCGCCCTGTCCCGTCCATCCCGCCGCGACATGGTGACCGACCGATGCGACCTCATCGCGTGCCTGAACCAGGGCATCGAGGTGCCGACACAACCGGCCGACCAGGGCGTCCAACCCGTCCAGATCGCCGGCACCGGGGTCCTCCCGGGTCCAGGCGGTCACCGGGCCGCCGCCACACCGGCGGTGGCCAGCTGTCGGTCGGCATCGATCAGGGCAGCGGCGGCATCGCGCACGGCGTCACCGTCGGCCCACACCCGCGCGGACAGCGTGGTGCTGTCCTGCGCGATCCACGACACCCAGGCGTCCAGTGCCGTGTGCACCCGGGTGGCACCGGCATTCGGCACCCACTGCCGCAGGTCGAGGCGCAGCCCGCCCGAGACCCGGTGCAGGGCGGACTGCGCCGACCGTGCGGCTTCCAGGTCCAGACTCAGATCGCTCATGGCGACGACTGTGGCGGCGCGCGGAACTCCGCGGAAGTGGAACGGTCCAGGTTGAGTGGGTCGGGCCTTCGGGTTGAGTGGTTCAGGACTCGCATTGAGTACCCCGCAATCCCGATCACGTGCTCAAACCGGGGTCAACGACACGGTCGAGCAGGTGTACCGGCCGGGCGAAGCGCATCTGACCCGGTCGCGGGCCGGGGGCCCGACGTCGAGTTCGCTGGTTCGGCCCCGAGTTCGGGATCTGAGCTCGCGAAGTCGGGGCGGAAGTGCCGAACTCGGCGTGCGGGGCGGGGCGGAAGTGCCGAACTCGGCGGGCCGGGCTGGGCCGGGCGGGGCGAGCCGCGCGGCTCGGCTAGACCGGGTTCGGCTCGGTCGCTCGGGTCCGGTAGAGCAGCCCCGCCGCGAGGTACACCACGGCGAGGGCGGCGAACACCGGCCGGGACCACCCGGTGTCCGGCAGCGTGAACGCCCCGAGGGCTGCCGCGCCCACGAAGGCGGCGTTGTAGAGCACGTCGTAGAGGGAGAACGCCCGGCCGCGATACGCGTCGGCGGTGTCCCGCTGCACGATGGTGTCCACGGCGATCTTCGCGCCCTGGGCGGCCAGGCCGAGCAGCAGCGACCCGGCGATCACGGCGGGCCAGGCGACGGTGACGGCGAGCAGCGCCTGAGTGACGGCCGCCAACATCATGCAGGCGGCGATCCAGGAGTGCGGGCCGATCAGCGGCGACACGATCGGGGTGACCACGATCGCCAATGCGAAGCCGATCCCGGTCGCCGACCCGATCACCCCGAAGGTGAGCAGCCCCTGCCGGGCGTCGGTGGGGTCGGACAGCAGGTTCCGGGCGATCAGGATGCTGGCGATGAACACCACGCCGTACAGGAACCGGTGCACGGTCATCACGGTCAGTGCCCGGCCGGGGGTGCCGCGCCGGATCAGGTAGCGCGCGCCGTCGACCAGGCCGTGGCCGAGGCTGCTCAGCTGCTGCCGGATCTGCCGCACGTCGACGGTGACATCGGGGCCCAGGCGGTCGATCCCGATCCGCCCGGCCAGCAGCGAGGCGCACAGCATCACCGCGGCGGCGCACAGCAGCACGACGAAGTCCCGCACCGAGGTCTGCGGCAGCACCAGGCTCAGGCCCAACCCGATCCCGGTGCCCAGGCCGTTGCAGAGGGTGCCGAGGGTCGGAGTGATCGAGTTCGCCGTGAGCAGCAGCTCGCCGGCGACCACCCGCGGCTGGGAGGCCGACATCGCCGCCAGCAGGAACCGGTTCACCGACAGGGTCACCAGCGCGAGCACGTACACCGCCGGGTTCACGCCGACGGTGAGGATGATCAGCCCGATCACCACGGCGAGCCCGGCGCGGATCAGGTTGCCGATCGCCAGCACCTGACGTCGTCGCCACCGGTCGAGGAACACCCCGGCCCACGGTCCGACCACCGTGAACGGTAGGAGCAGCACGGCGAAGGCGGCCGCCACCCCGGTCGCGGTGGTCGCGTTCTCCGGGGAGAAGAAGAACAGGGTCGCCAGCCCGGCCTGGAACAGGCCGTCGGAGCACTGGCTGGTCAGGCGGACCACCAGCAGCTTCCGGAAGTCGACCAGGGGCCAGAGCTGCTTCAGATCGGAGACCACCTGCACCCGGCGAGGGTAGCCGAACGGCCCCGCCTCTCCGGGGGGAGGCGGGGCCGTTCGGTGTGGGCGGGTGCTCAGCGGTGCGGTCAGCGCTCTGTGCTTATTGCTCGCGCTGACCTGCGCTCCGCTTCAGGCAGGACCTCGCTGCGCTCGGGCCTACCTTCCGCTGCGCTCCGGTCAGCGCTCGATGTCACCCCGGATGAAGGCCTCGACGAGCCCGCGGCCCTCCTGGTCCTCGTGCTGGACCGGCGGGGACTTCATGAAGTAGGTCGAGGCCGACAGGATCGGGCCACCGACACCGCGGTCCTTGGCGATCTTCGCGGCGCGCACGGCGTCGATGATGATGCCGGCCGAGTTCGGGGAGTCCCAGACCTCGAGCTTGTACTCCAGGTTCAGCGGCACCTCACCGAAGGCACGACCCTCCAGGCGGACGTAGGCCCACTTGCGGTCGTCCAGCCAGGCGACGTAGTCCGACGGGCCGATGTGGACGTTGCGGTCGTCCTTCTTGCCGGCCAGCGGACCGTCCTGCAGGTTCGAGGTGACGGCCTGGGTCTTGGAGATCTTCTTGGACTCCAGGCGCTCGCGCTCGAGCATGTTCTTGAAGTCCATGTTGCCGCCGACGTTCAGCTGGTACGTGCGGTCCAGGATGACGCCGCGGTCCTCGAACAGGCGGGCGAGCACGCGGTGGGTGATGGTCGCGCCGACCTGGGACTTGATGTCGTCGCCGACGATCGGGACACCGGCGTCCTCGAACTTCTTGGCCCACACCGGGTCGGAGGCGATGAACACCGGCAGGGCGTTCACGAACGCGACACCGGCGTCGATGGCCGCCTGGGCGTAGAACTTGTCGGCCTCTTCGGAGCCCACCGGGAGGTAGGACACCAGGACGTCCACCTTGGCGTCCTTGAGCACCTGCACGACGTCGACCGGCTCGGCGTCCGACTCCTCGATGGTCTGCGCGTAGTACTTGCCCACGCCGTCCAGGGTCGGGCCACGCTGCACGGTGACGCCCAGCGGCGGCACGTCGGCGATCTTGATCGTGTTGTTCTCCGAGGCGCCGATGGCCTCGGACAGGTCGAAGCCGACCTTCTTCGCGTCCACGTCGAAGGCCGCGACGAACTGCAGGTCGGAGACGTGGTAGTCACCGAACTGCACGTGCATCAGGCCGGGCACCTTGCCCGCCGGGTCGGCGTCGGCGTAGTAGTGCACGCCCTGGACAAGCGACGAGGCGCAGTTGCCCACACCGGCGATCGCAACGCGGATGGCAGTCATCCTCGCTCCTTCTGAGGTTGAGCCGCTGGGTCAGCACCCGCGGCGTTTGTGCGGTGATCGACCTGGTGGTCGGCTCCGCTGGGACGGGCACCGCGGGTGCGGCGCTCGTGGTCGATGAGGTCGTCGAGCCACCGGACCTCGCGCTCGACCTGGTCGAGCCCGTGGCGTTGCAGCTCGAGGGTGTACTCGTCCATCCGCACCCGGGTGCGGGTCAGCGAGTCGTGGATCATCTCCAGCCGCTCGGTGAGCCGGGTCCGCCGGCCCTCCAGGATGCGCAGCCGGGTCTCGGCGTCGGTCTGGCCGAAGAAGGCGAACCGGAAGCCGAAGTTCTCGTCCTCCCAGGCGGCGGGGCCGGAGGAGGCCAGCACGTTCTGGAACTGCTCCTTGCCCTCGGCGGTGAGCTGGTACACGATGCGTGCCCGCTTGCCGGACAGGGCGTGCGCCGGTGCCTCGGACGCGTCGGAGCCGGAGATCCAGCCCCGGGCGGCCAGCGACTTCAGGCACGGGTACAGCGACCCGTAGCTGAGGGCCCGGAAGGACCCAAGCAGCAGGTTGAGGCGCTTGCGCAGCTCGTACCCGTGCATCGGGGAGTCGTGCAGCAGACCGAGGATCGCCGATTCGAGCACATCGGATCGTGCGCGCATCTGCCCTCCCTGGGTCACCATCGACTGGATGTATCGGATTGATACATCGAGGACGATAAGGGACCGGGACGATCCGGGCAAGCACCCCGAAAGGACCAGTAGCGATCGCGTGAAGGTCGGCCGAAGAACGAGCCGTCGACTCGGTCGCGAGGTGGTGCTCACGCATACTGATCCGGGCCCGGCGGCCCATCAGGCGGGGGACCAGGACACAGGAAGGCACACCGTGGCAGGCAGCAACCGACCGTCGAGCCGGTCGACCACCGTGCGTCGTATCCCCGCCGACCCCCGAGGTCGGCGGCGGCTGATCGACTATCCGCGGCGCGGCTACACCGGCATCCGGCGCTGGCTGCCCTCCTGGCGGTTCGTGGTCGGATCGATCACCGCGTTCATCTTCCTGTGCCTCGGGGTGGGGGTCGCGGCGTACGCGCTGACCGACATCCCGGCGCCGGACGACTTCGCCGAGGAGCAGACCAGCACCGCCTACTTCTCCGACGGCACCACCCCGATCGGGACCTTCCCCGGCCCGAACCGGAACCTGATCGACTACGAGTCGCTGCCCGCCTACGTCGGACAGGCGGTGGTCTCCTCGGAGGACCGGACGTTCTTCGAGAACTCCGGTGTCTCGATCACCGGCATCGGCCGCGCGCTGCTGAACAACATCACCGGCGGCGAGACCCAGGGCGCCTCGACCCTGACCCAGCAGTACGTCGAGCGGTACTACGTGGGGCAGACCACGACGAGTTACCTCGGCAAGGCCCAGGAGGCGCTCCGGGCGATCAAGATCTCGCAGACCGAGACCAAGGAGCAGATCCTCGGTCGCTACCTGAACACCATCTACTTCGGCCGCGACTCCTACGGCATCGATGCCGCGTCCATCGCCTACTTCGGTCACCCCTCGGCGGAGATGACGGTCTCCGAGGCGGCGTTGCTGGCCGGGATCATCCCGTCGCCGAACAACTGGGACCCCGCGGTCAGCCCGGAGAAGGCCGAGCAGCGCTGGAACCGGGTGCTGAACCTGATGGTCGAGGACGGGTACATCACCCAGGCCGACCGGGACGCCCAGGTGTTCCCGACCGTGGTCGAGTTCTCCCGCTCGGACACCTACGGCGGCACCAACGGGTACCTGCTGCAGTACGTGAAGTCCGAGCTGAACGCGAACGGGATCAGCGACGAGCAGATCAGCTCCGGCGGCCTGGCCATCACCACCACCGTCGACGCCTCCGCGCAGCAGATGGCCGTGGATGCGGTCGGCCGACTGCGCAGCGGGGAGCTCTCCGACGGCGAGCAGCCCAGCGCGAACCTCAAGGTCGGCGTCGTGACCACCGACCCCGCCTCCGGCGGCATCGTGGCGATGTACGGCGGCGACGACTTCCTGGCCGACCAGTACAACCGGGCCACCTACGCGGTGCAGGCGGGCTCGACGTTCAAGCCGTTCACCCTGATCGCGGCGCTCAAGGAGGGCATCCCGCTCACCAGCCGCTTCAACGGCAACAGCCCGCGCACGATCGACGGGTGGGACGGCAACGCCGTGAACAACTTCGGCGGGACCAGCTACGGGAACATCGACCTGATCAAGGCCACCGCGCAGTCGGTGAACACGGTCTACGCCGAGCTGAACCTGGAGGTCGGTCCGGACCAGACCGCGCAGGTCGCCACCGACTCCGGCATCACCACGCCGGTCAGCTCGGTCGCGTCCAATGTGCTCGGGGTCGACGACGTGAAGCCGGTCGACATGGCGAACGCCTACGCGACCATCGCCGCCCAGGGTCAGCACCACAAGACGTACATGGTCCGCCAGGCGGTGTATCCGGACGGCAGCGTCGCCTACTCCGGCGAGAACCAGGCGACGACGATCTACGACGCGAATGTGGCCGCCGACGCCACCTACGCGATGACCCAGGTGGTGCAGCAGGGCTCGGGCAAGACCTGGATCAAGCCGCTGGACCGGGAGATCGCCGGCAAGACCGGTACCTCCAACGACAACAAGTCGGCGTGGTTCATGGGCTTCACCCCGAACGTCGCCACCGCCGTCGCCTTCAGCCAGGTCGGCGACAACGGTGCCGACCGGGTCACCATCGACCCGTGGGGCGGGGTCAAGGAGATCACCGGGTCCACCTGGCCCGCGGCCCTGTGGGCGTCCTACATGGAGCAGCTCTTCACGCTGCCGCAGTACGCCGAGGAGCTGAGCTTCCCCGACCGCGCGAACGTGGGTGCGACCACCAAGCCGACCTCCACCCCGGAGCCCACCCAGGAGGTCACCGAGGCACCCGCGCCGGAGGAGCCGGCCGCGCCGACCACCGTCGCGGTGCCGACCGGCCTGGAGGGTCGCCTGTCGGGTGACGCCGAGGCTGCTCTGGTCAACGCCGGTCTGGTGCCGCAGGTGACCCAGCAGTCGAGCCCGAACGTGGCCTCGGGGTACGTGATCTCGGTCAGCCCGGGCGGCGGCGCCCAGGTGGCACCGGGTTCGGCGGTCACCGTGGTGGTGTCCACCGGTCCGGCGGTCCAACCGAACCCGGCACCGACCCAGACCCAGCCGCCGGCGGATCCAGGGGCGGCCGGCGATCCGGCGAACCCCGGCAACGGCGGTTGATCGGGTAGGCTTGTGTGTTGCTGTGCCATCTCGGTCGTCGCCATCGACGCACCAGGGCGGCACGGTCACGCAGCTCGCACGTCAGTGCGAACCCTCCTGCCACGGAACGACCGTGGCCGCCGAGACCAGAGGAGGTGGGTATGAGCCTGCGTCAGTACGAGATGATGATCATCCTCGACCCCGAGACCGACGAGCGCACCGTCGCTCCGTCGCTCGACAAGTACCTGTCGGTCATCAAGACCGAGGGCGGCACCGTCGACAACGTCGACATCTGGGGCCGTCGTCGTCTTGCCTACGACATCCAGAAGAAGTCCGAGGGCATCTACGCGGTGGTCGACTTCTCGTCCACCCCGGCGACCGCCAAGGAGCTGGACCGCCAGCTCGGCCTGAACGAGGTCGTCCTGCGCACCAAGGTGCACCGCAAGGACGCCTGAGCGTCGGTACACGCGGATAGCGTGAACGGATCTCACTCCCCCACAAGCCCGAGGAGCACTCATGGCCGGTGACACTGTCATCACGGTGATCGGAAACCTCACCGCCGACCCGGAACTGCGGTTCACGCCGTCCGGTGCAGCGGTGGCCAACTTCACCGTGGCGTCCACCCCGCGGTCCTTCGACCGTCAGACCAACGAGTGGAAGGACGGCGACACGCTGTTCATGCGCTGCTCGATCTGGCGCGAGGCAGCGGAGAACGTCGCCGAGTCCCTGACCAAGGGCATGCGGGTCATCGTGCAGGGCCGGCTGGTGCAGCGGTCCTACGAGACCCGTGAGGGCGAGAAGCGCACCGTCGTCGAGCTGCAGGTCGACGAGGTCGGCCCGTCGCTGCGTAGCGCCTCGGCCAAGGTCACCCGGGCCCAGCGGTCCGGTGGTGGCGGCGGCTTCGGTGGCAACGGCGGCGGTGGCGGCGGCTACGGCGGCCAGCAGCAGGGTGGTGGCTTCAACGGTGGCGGCGGCGGCAACCAGCCCGCTGACGACCCGTGGGCCACTCCCCAGGGCGGCGGCGGTGGCGGCTACTCGGACGAGCCCCCGTTCTGATCCGCATCCGGGTGACGACCTGATCGTCACCCACCCCATTCACACCCCATCCCGGGGCATGGCAACGCCCCGGGCTCCCAGAGAAGGAGCACCACGATGGCCAAGGCCGTTGTCCGGAAGCCCAAGAAGAAGCAGAACCCGCTCAAGGCGGCGAAGATCGAGTCGGTCGACTACAAGGACACCGCTCTGCTGCGGAAGTTCATCTCCGACCGCGGAAAGATCCGCGCCCGTCGCGTCACCGGCGTGACCGTCCAGGAGCAGCGTGCGATCGCACGGGCCGTGAAGAACGCCCGCGAGATGGCTCTGCTGCCCTACTCGTCGTCGGCTCGCTGAGAAGGAGCACCACCATGGCCAAGCTGATCCTGACCCACGAGGTCACCGGTCTGGGTGCCCCCGGCGACGTCGTCGACGTCAAGGACGGGTACGCCCGCAACTACCTCATCCCGCGCCGCCTCGCGACCCCGTGGTCGAAGGGTGCCGAGAAGGAGGTCACCGCGATCCGTCGGGCACGCAAGTCCCGTGAGATCGCGACCCTGGACGACGCTCGCGCCGTCCGCGACTCCCTGCAGTCCACCGGCGTGACCGTGTCTGCCAAGACCGGTAACGGTGGTCGTCTGTTCGGTGCCGTGTCCACCGCCGAGATCGCCGACGCCGTCAAGGCCGCCGGTGGCCCGTCGGTCGACCGTCGCAAGATCGAGGTCGCCCAGCCGATCAAGGCCCTGGGTGACTACGAGGTCCAGGTCCGCCTGCACCCCGAGGTCTCCGCCAAGCTGAAGGTCACGGTCGTCTCGGCCTGATCCTGTCGCCTGGCAGCAGCGCCCCGTCCCGGGTCTCCGGGGCGGGGCGCTGTGCTGTCAGCGGTCCGGCGCTCGCACCGCTGGCTGACGTTCGTCTCCACCGCCGGGCTGCCCGTCTCCACCGCGCGGCGGAGCGCACCCGGGATCAGGTTCCGCCCCGCGCCGGATCCGCTGCTCAGGGCTGTTCCCTAGGCTCGGAGCATGACGAAGCAGACCGACCCCAGCCAGGCCACGATCGGTGCCGCCGCCTCGATGTTCGCGATCGGAGCACCCTTCTTCACGATGGGATTGCTGTTCGACCACGCGATGAAGTGGGTGTTCCTGCCGATCGGGGTGGTCTTCCTGTGCATCGGCGCCGGGTCGATGCTCGCGCTGTCCAAGCGGAACGCGGAGGCCGCGGCGGGCGAGCCGGACACCGACGTCACGCCCCGGTGACCAGCCACCGGTCGGTGCGGGAGCGCAGGCCGGTGGTGACCGCCCGGGCGAGCATGAACACCCCCGCGAACGCACCCCACAACCAGGCGAGGCCGACCCAGCCGTCCGGGGCCCAGGTGTGCACAGCAAGTGCGCACGGCAGGTAGACCACCAGCGTGACCAGACCGGCCCAGGCCAGGTAACGCCCGTCGCCCGCGCCGATCAGCACCCCGTCCAGCACGAACACCCACCCCGCCATCGGCATCAGCACCGCGACCACGATCAGCGCCACGGTGATCGCGTGCCGGACCTGGTCGTCCGTGCTGAACAGGGCGGAGAGCCACCAGCCCCCGCCGCCCAGCACCACCCCGAGCACGACTCCAGCGCCGACGCCCCAGGTCAGCGTGCGGCGCAGCAGGGCGCGTACCCGGTCCAGGTCGCTCGATCCGAGGGCGTGGCCGATCAGGGCCTGGGCGGCGATCGCGAGGGCGTCCAGGGCGAACGCGGCGAAGCCCCACAGCGAGTTGACCACCTGGTGGGCGGCCAGGGCGACCGGTCCCAAGCCGGTGGCCACCCACACGGTCACCAGGATCGCCGCCCGCAGGGACAGGGTGCGGACCAGCAGCGGGATACCGGTTCGGATGCCGGTGACGATGCCGCCGGGGGCAGGACGGAGCGAGGCGCCGACCGACCGGGCGCCTCGCACCACCACCGCGACCAGGATCGCGCCCATCCCCAGTTGGGTCAGTGCGGTGCCGGCCCCCGACCCGGCGATCCCGAGTCCGGCGCCGTAGACCAGCACCAGGTTCAGCACCGCGTTCACCGCCGCACCGACACCCGCGACGATCAGCGGCGTGCGGGTGTCCTGCAGCCCGCGCAGCGCGCCGGTGGCCGCCAGCACCAGCAGCATGCCGGGCAGCCCGGGGGCGGAGGCGCGCAGATAGTGCTCGGCCTGGGTCGCCACGTCGCCGCTCGCCCCGAGGGCCGCGATCGCCCAGGGCGCGGCGAGGAAGGCGAGGACCGCCAGGACCACCCCGAGCCCGGCCGCCAGCCACAGACCGTCCACCCCGGTCTGCAGGGCGCCGGCGCGATCCCCGCCGCCGAGCTTGCGGGCCACGACAGCCGTCGTCGCATAGGCCAGGAAGACGCACAGGCCGACCACCGTCACCAGCAGGGTCGAGGCGAGCGACAGCCCGGCCAGCTCGGTGGTCCCGAGCCGTCCGACGATGGCGGAGTCGACCAGGACGAACAGCGGTTCGGCGATCAGCGCACCGAGGGCGGGGACCGCGAGGCCGAGGATCTGACGGTCGACGGTGGACGGTGAGCGTCCGAAACGTGAAATCGCGGTCAACTTTCTGGTGTCCACATCGGTGTACGGCGTTCTGGCCGGTGAGAACGGGCATCGCCCGGTCTTGGTCCACAGTTCTCCACAGCTGTGTCCACGGGTTGTGGACAACGGTGTGGGGGTCGTCCACAGCCTTCCACATGGTCGTCCCCAGGCCCTGTGGACGACTCGCTTGTGCCGGGGAACCACGGCACCTAACCTCGCGTGGGCGCCGGGCAGACGATGTCGGAGGCGCCGGGTACACCTGATGCTCAGGGAGTACACGCGAGGCGGGGAAGAGGAACCACAGTGTCGATCGATGAGCTCGAGTACGCGGCACCGTCGGAGCCCGGCAGCGGCAGGAGCTACGACCGCACCCCGCCCCAGGACCTGAACGCCGAACAGTCGGTGCTCGGCGGCATGATGATCTCCAAGGACGCCATCGCCGACGTGGTCGAGCAGGTGCGCGGCGCCGACTTCTACAAGCCCGCCCACGAGTCGATCTACGACGCGATCATCGACCTGTACGGCCGGGGCGAACCCGCCGACGCCGTCACCATCGCCGACGAGCTGACCAAGCGCGGTGAGATCGGCCGGATCGGCGGCGTCTCCTACCTGCACACCCTGATCAGCATGGTGCCCACCGCCGCCAACGCCGGGTACTACGCCCGGATCGTGCGCGAGCGGGCGGTGCTGCGACGCCTGGTCGAGGCCGGCACCAAGATCGTCCAGATCGGCTACGCCACCGACGGCGGCGACGTCGACGAGCTGGTCAACAACGCCCAGGCCGAGATCTACGCCGTCTCCGAGCGTCGCACCACCGAGGACTACCACCGGCTGGGCGAGGTGCTCGGTGGCACCGTGGACGAGATCGAGGCGGCCGGGCACCGCGGCGACGGCATGACCGGCGTCCCCACCGGCTTCGCCGACTTCGACCGGCTCACCAACGGCCTGCACCCCGGGCAGATGATCATCATCGCGGCCCGACCCGCCATCGGTAAGTCGACCCTCGGCATCGACATGATCCGAGCCGCCTCGATCAAGCACAACATGGCCTCGGTGGTCTTCTCCCTGGAGATGAGCCGCAACGAGATCACCATGCGACTGCTCGCCGCCGAGGCCCGGATCGCCCTGCAGAAGATGCGCACCGGCCAGATGGGCGACGAGGACTGGCAGAAGCTCGCCAGCACCATGGGCCGCATCTCCGAGGCACCGCTGTTCATCGACGACTCGCCCAACATGTCGCTGATGGAGATCCGGGCCAAGTGCCGGCGGCTCAAGCAGAAGCACGACCTCAAGCTCGTGATGATCGACTACCTGCAGCTGATGAGCTCCGGCAAGCGCGTCGAGTCCCGCCAGCAGGAGGTCTCCGAGTTCTCCCGTGCGCTCAAGCTGCTCGCCAAGGAGCTCGAGGTGCCGGTGATCGCCCTCTCGCAGCTGAACCGTGGCCCCGAGCAGCGAGGCGACAAGAAGCCGCAGATGAGCGACCTGCGTGAATCAGGCTCCATCGAGCAGGACGCGGACATGGTGATCCTGCTGCACCGCGAGGACGCCTACGAGCGCGAGTCGCCCCGTGCGGGCGAGGCCGACCTGATCGTGGCCAAGCACCGTAACGGGCCGACGGACACGATCACGGTGGCGTTTCAGGGGCACTACTCGCGGTTCGTGGACATGCAGGCGTGAGGCGTCACCGCAGATCCCGCGACGACATCACCCGTTCCACCGCCACCCGCAACACCACCCGCTCGATCAGCGGATCCCGCGGCCGGTAGCGCTCCCCGTACCGCCGCAGCGCCTCGGCGAGTTCGGCGGGGGAGTCGTCGGCGCTGATCGTGCCCTCCAGGGTGAGCCAGCGCCGTCCGTCGACCTGGCACAGCGCCGCGCGCGTCGGGGCATCGGCGGTGCCCCGACGCGCGTTGCGGACCTTGACCGTGGTCGGGTTGGTGGTGATCCGGGCGATGCCGGCCTCGTCGTCCCAGGTGAAGGCGACCGGGACCACGTGCGGGCTGCCGTCGGCGCGAAGGGTAGTGAGGGTGGCCAGGTGGCGTTCGGTGACGAAGGCGCGCTGGGGGTCGGTCAGCCGGGGCATGGCGTGAGGGTAGTCGTCACACCTCGACGACGAAGGTGTTGAGCGAGTCGGCGGGCAGCACCGGCTCGACGACCTGGTCGCCGACGGTGATCTGCACCGGCATCTCCTCGCCGGTGTCGTTCTGCATGACGATCACCACGCTGCCGTCGGGGTTGCGGAAGGCGAGCTGGTTCTCGTAGCCGGTGTAGGACAGCGTGGGCACCAGGTGGGCGCCGGGCTGGACATAGTGGCTGACGTGCTTGAGCACCTGGTACTCGTGGGTGTACTCGAAGGTGCCGGTGTCCGGGTCGACGACGATGAGGGAGTTCTGCGACCAGCCCCACCGGCTGACCCCGCCGCGGTCGAGGGAGAGGTTCCAGTACTGGTAGGCGCTGGCACCGTTGTTCAGGAAGTCGCGCATCAGGCGCCAGGAGTAGCGGGCGTAGCGCCAGTCGTTCCGGCCGTCGCCGCATTCCTGCTCGGTCTGGTAGATCCGCAGCTCGGGGTAGTCGCGGGCCAGGAACGGCACGATGGACTTGCCGTGCCACTGGACGCCGATGCCGGTGATCGCGGCGGCGGCCTCCGGGTCGGCGAGGACGTCGGCGACCAGGGACTCGTTCGGGCGTTCGACGGTGCCGAGGAAGACCTCGACGCCGCGGGCGCGCATCTGCGGTCCGAGGTGCCGGAGGAAGGCTGCCAGGCCGGTGGGGGTCCAGGTGCAGCTGGGGTAGGGCTGGGCGGAGTTGAACTCGTTCTGCGGCATGACCATCGAGATGTCGATGCCGAGTGCGGCGTAGGCGTCGACGAACCGGCCGAAGTAGGCGGCGTAGGTGGCGAGGTGGCGCTCGTCCTGGATGAAGGAGTCGGTGCCCTCCTGCTGGACCTGGTCGGCTGTCAGGCCGTTCTCGACGCCGTCGATCCACGGCTGGGCCGACGCGTAGTGGCCGTTGGTCTTCATCCACTGCGGCGGGACCCAGGGGGATGCCCACAGGCGCAGGTCCGGCTGCTCGGACTGGGCGGAGCGGATGAACGGGATCAGGGTCTCGTGGTCCTGCGCGATGCTGAAGTGCGCCAGGTCGAAGTCGCCGGGGACCTCGGCGTAGGAGTAGTAGTCGCGGCTGAAGTCGTTGGCTCCGAGCGGCATCCGGCCGAGGGTGAAGTTGCCGCCGATGCCGGGGGCGAACAGCTCGTGGAAGATCGTGGCGCGCTGATCGTCGGTGAGGCGGCTCAGGGAGGTCCAGCCGAGCTCGTTGAAGGTGGCGCCGAAGCCCTCGATCTGCTGGCGTTGGTCGTCCAGTTGGACGAACACGTCCGGGATCCGGGTGATCGGGCCGGGGTCGACGGTGCCGAGGTCCTGCCACGGCTGGTGCTGGGTGGTGCTGGTCCAGGTGGTGATCCTCATCGAACACTCCGTCGTCGTCGTTACCTACTGACCAATCGGTAACAATAGCGCGGCGCGGTTGTGTACGCTCGTACACATGCACGCTGTCGACCGCCGGGCGCGCGCCGCCGTTGCCGCGCTGTTCCTGACCAACGGTGCCCTGTTCGCCAACCTGATCCCGCGGTATCCGCAGATCAAAGCCGACCTGGGGCTGAGCAACGCCACCTACGGCCTGGCGATCGCCGCGTTCCCCACCGGTGCGATCGTGGCCGGGCTGGGGGCGGCCTGGGCGATCCGACGACTGGGGTCGGCACGGGCGGCGGTGCTGGGCACGATCGTCACCGCCCTCGGGGTGTTCGGCGCGGCGCTGGCGCCGAGTGTGGGGCTGCTGGTGACCGCGCTGTTCCTGGCCGGGGCGATGGACGCGATCACCGATGTGGCGCAGAACGCCCACGGTCTGCGGGTGCAACGCCGCTACGGCCGCTCGATCATCAACTCCTTCCACGCCGTGTGGTCGATCGGCGCGGTGCTCGGTGGATCGATGGCGGCCGGGGCGATCGCGTTGGACATCCCGCGCGGGGTGCACCTGGCGGTCAGCGGGGTGCTGTTCAGCCTGGTCGCGCTGGTCGCGCTGCGGTTCTGCCTGCCGGGACGTGACGGTGACGAGCAGGCGGTGGCCGATCCCGGTCAGCTCGGCGACCGGGTCGGGGCGTCCCGCGGCCGGGTGGTCGTGATCCTGGCGGCGCTGGTGCTGATCGCGACCGCCGGGACCCTGGTCGAGGACGCCGGGAACTCCTGGGCGGCGATCTACCTGTCCGGCTCGCTCGGCGCCTCCGCTGCGGTGGCGGCCACCGGGTACATCGCGCTGACCGGGGCGCAGTTCGTGGGCCGGGTGCTCGGCGACCGGCTGGTGGACAGGTTCGGGCAGCGCGCGGTAGCCCGGGCCGGGGGCACGCTGGTGGCGGTCGGGATGGCGTTGGCGCTCGCGTTCCCGTCGGTGCCCGGCACGATCCTGGGCTTCGCAGCCGCCGGCTTCGGGGTCGCCACCCTGGTCCCGGCCGCGATGCACGAGGCCGACGAGCTGCCCGGTCTCAAGCCCGGCACCGGCCTGACGGTGGTGTCGTGGTTGATGCGGATCGGCTTCCTCGCCTCACCGCCGCTGGTCGGTCTGGTCGCCGACGCCAGCGGTCTGCGCACGGGGCTGCTGGTGGTGCCCTTCGCCGGGATCGTGGTGGTGGCGACCGCCGGGGTGTTGCAGGGGCGTCGCCGGGCCTAGCGGCTCAGCGGCTCTCCGGGTCGTCGCCGAACTTCCTGACCTCCTGCGGGCACCGGCAGCCGTCGGCGATCCTGGCCGCCCAGTGCAGGGCGGTCTCCCGGTCGGGCACGTCCAGGATCGTGTACCCGCCCTCCAAACGGGCGGTCTGCGGGTAGGTGCCGTCGACGACCGTGCCGTCCGCGGCGACCCGCACCGGGGGCACCGACTCGTCGATCCCACCGCCGAAGACCCACACCCCGGCGGCCTTCGCCTCGCGCACCACAGCGTGGGAGGTCCTGGCCACCTCCTCGATGCCGCCGGGCGGGATGTCCATCTCACCGCTGGGGAAGGAGATCAGGTAGTACGACATGACGCCCCCTAGGACAGCAGCTGCACCGCACGGACCAGCGGCCCGACCACGACCAGGTACATCAGGCCGAAGAACACCGCCGCGGTCACAGTGAACCCCGCGGCGTTCGCCGCCGCACGCGGTTGCCGCAGGTGCGCGAACAGCTTCGCCACGATCCGCCACGGCCGCACGATGTCCCAGCTGTTCAGCCGCAGGTTCCGGCCCAGGTAGATGCCGAAGGCCGACAGCAGCAGCACTACTCCGGTGACGATCCGGACCTCGGCACTGGTCAGCGCCGCCACCTCGTCGAAGCGGACCGCCACGTAGGCCAGCTGCACCAGGAAGACGTTGAACAGCATGTTCAGTACGCCGGACATCGCCAGCGACAGCACCAGCAGGATGTCGTACCACTCCGGCACTCGCTCGCCGGGCCGGCGGTGGTTCAGGTTAAGTTCGGTGATCAGGTACCCGGCATTCGGCAGCAACAGCAGCCAGCCGCCGATCAGGACCACGCCCAGCACGACGATCAGCGGCACCGGAGCACCGGCGGCGAGCAGGATGCCCTCGCCGAGCACGGCGACCAGCAGCACGAACACCGGTGTCACCGACAGGCCGACGTTGAGCAGCATCGGCCGGTACAGCCGAGTGCCGAACAGCCAGGACCGCAGCACGATCAGCGCCACGGCCAGGACGTTCATCCCGACGATGCCGGCGATGCTGTCGTTCAGGAGCATGCGGTCATCGTGCCGGAGAACCGGCTCACGCGCCGAGCAGTGCCGTCCGCAGCGTCGCACCCACCCGGGCCTCGAACCACACCGTCTTGCCGGCGCCCGGGTGGACGTCCACGCCCCAGGTCGACGCGAGCATCTCCACGATCCGCATCCCGTTGCCGCCAGCACGGGTGGCGCTGGCCGGGCGGACCACCGGCATCGTGGTGTCGGTGTCGGTGACCTCCACCCGGACCGCATCCTGCCGCAGGTCGGCCCGCACCGAGATCGGCGCGCTGGCACCCGTGTGCACGATCGCGTTGGTCAGCACCTCGCTGGTGAGCAACTCCAGGGTGTGCTCGGCGCTGGGGCCGACGTGGGCGCGCCGACCGAGGGCGGCGACCCAGTGCCGGGCACGGGCGATCGACGACGGGTCTGCTGGGAGCAGCAGGCGCTCGGGCATCCTGGCTCCTTTCCTGGCCGAATGGTCCGGGAACCAGGGTGGCCCGATTCCTCCCGTTCTGCATCCGGTGTCACTCGGCGTCGGGCGGCGGCATGACCCGGATGCGGGTGATGCGCCGCCCGCTGACCTGCACGATCTCGATCCGGTGATCGTCGATCGGGATGCTGTCCCCGACGGCGCCGAGCCGTCCGAGCCGGGCGATCAGGTACCCGGCGACCGTCTCGTAGGGTCCGTCGGCCAGGGCGATCCCGGTCAGCTCGGTGAATTCCTCGATGGACAGCCCGGCGTCGTAGGTGCCCGGTGAATCCTCGTGCCGCTCGGGGCCGGAGGAGCCCGCGATGTCGTACTCGTCGCGGATCTCCCCGACCAGCTCCTCGACCAGGTCCTCCAGGGTGACGATGCCGTCGGTGCCGCCGTACTCGTCGACCACCACCGCGATGTGCACGCCCTCGCGCCGCATCCGGGACAGTGAGGGCAGCAGCTTGTTGGTGCCGGGCAGCGCGACGATCTCCCGCATCACCCGGCGCACCGGCTGCTCCGGGTCGCGGGCGTCGATCAGGTCGCGGATGTGCAGGAAGCCGAGCACGTCGTCGAAGTCGATCCCGGTGACCGGGTAGCGGGACCACGGCTGGTCGCGCACCTCCTCCAGCGCCTGGGCCAGGGTCAGATCGGCGTCCAGGAACTTGACCTCGCCACGGGGCCGCATCACCTCCGCGACCGACCGGTCACTGGCCTCGAAGACGTCGCCCAGGATCCGACGTTCGTCCTCGGGCAACCCCTGGTGCGCGATCACCAGGTCGCGCAGCTCGGCCTCGGACATCTCCTCGCTGGTGGCGGTCGGGTCGCCGCCGAACAACCGGACCAGGGCGTTCGTCGACTTCGACAACAGCCAGATCACCGGCCGCATCAGGACCGCGAACCGGTCCAGCGGGGGAGCGACCGCCAGCGCGACCTTGGCCGACGACTGCAGGGCGATCCGCTTGGGCACCAGCTCACCGAGCACCAGGGACAGGTAGGCGATCACCAGGGTGAGCAGCACCAGCGCGATCGTCCCGGCCGGGCCGCTCGGCACCCCGAGCGACTCGATCACCGGCGCGAAGTCCGGTGCGATGGTGGAGGCACCGTAGGCGGCGGAGAAGAACCCGGCGACCGTCACCCCGATCTGCACGGCTGCCAGGAACCGATTCGGGTCCCGGGCCACCGAGGCGACCCGCGCGCCGCGGCTGCTCTGGCGTTCCAGCCGGTTGATCTGGCTCTCCCGGAGTGACACCAGGGCGATCTCGGTCCCGGCGAACACGCCGCCGATCAGGATGAACAGGAGGACCAGTCCGATGTTGGCCCAGGTCTCGGCGTCCATCAGCGGCTCGAAGGAGTCGACATGTCGATATCCAAGACGGTGCGCACCGGATCTGCACCTCGAATCCGCACCGCGGGTCACAGCCGATTCCTAGGCTGTGCGGGTGAGCGGAGCGACGAAGCGGTCTCGGATGATGGCGGCGCTGGTGGCCGTGGGTCTGGTCGGTGTGCTGGCGGCCTGCGGCGGTGACGACGGGGACGACCGGCAGCAGGTCGCCGACGCGCTGGCCGCCGCTCTCACCGACGGCGACTTCAGCCAGGTGCCGCTGGCGGGGGCGACCGCGGACGACGCTGCCGCTCGCCGGACCGAGGTGAACGCCGGGCTCGACCCGTGGCAGCCGACCGTCACCGCCGGGGCGGTGCGGGACGGCGCGGACGCCGACAGTGCCGCCGCCACGCTGAGCTACACCTGGGACCTGGACGGCGCGAGCTGGACCTACGACACCCACGCGCCGCTGACCCGGACCGACGACGGGTGGCAGGCCACCTGGAGCTCGATGCTGCTCGCCCCCGACCTGACCGACGCCGAGGTGCTGACCGTCCAGCGGTCGATGCCGGAACGCGCGCAGGTGCTCGGTGCCGGCGACGCGGTCATCGTGGAGAACCGACCGGTGAACCGGGTCGGCCTGGACAAGACCCGGTTGAGCGCCGACCAGTGGGACGCCGCCGCCCGGCAGCTTGCCACCGCGCTGGAGCTCGACCCCGACGACTATGCGGCCCAGGTCGCGGCCGCCGGGGAGAAGGCGTTCGTCGAGGCGATCGTGATCCGGGACGGCGACCCGAACTACGACACCGGTGCGCTGATCGCGCTGCCCGGCGTGATCGCCACGACCGACACCCTGCCGCTGGCACCGAGCCGGACCTTCGCGCGGCCGGTGCTCGGGTCGGTCGGCCAGGCGACGGCGGAGATCGTGGCGCAGTCCGAGGGCGCGGTGGCGGCCGGTGACCTGACCGGGCTCAGCGGCCTGCAGCGGCAGTTCGACGACCAGCTGCGCGGCACCCCCGGCCTGACGGTCATGGCGGGGGATCGGGCACTGTTCAGCTCGGAGCCGCAGGTCGGGGAGCCGTTGCGGCTGACGCTGGACCCGACCGTGCAGACCATCGCGGAGAACGTGCTGTCGTCCAAGACGGAGGGGGCGTCGGCGCTGGTGGCCATCCGGCCGTCCACCGGGGAGCTGGTCGCGGCGGCCAGCGGTCCGGGCGGTGACGGCACCTCGACCGCCACCCTCGGGCTGTACGCGCCGGGCTCGACGTTCAAGGTCGCGAGCTCGCTGGCGATGCTGCGCACCGGGATCACGCCGGACACCCCGGTCGAGTGCCCGGCCACCCTGAACGTCGACGGCCGGGAGTTCCAGAACGTGCCGGGCTACCCGACCGACAAGCTGGGCACCATCACCCTGCGGACCGCGGTGGCGAACTCCTGCAACACCGCCTTCCTCGGCGCCCGGGACACCGTGCAGCAGGCGGCGCTTGCGGACGCGGCACAGTCGCTGGGGATCACCGAGGCCGAGTTGGGCTTCGCCGCGACCCTGGGTGCGGTGCCCACCGACGCCACCGGCACCGACCATGCGGCGTCGCTGATCGGCCAGGGCCGGGTGCAGGCGACCCCGCTGGGGATGGCGACCGTGGCCGCGTCGGTGGTGGCGGGGCACCGGGTGCTGCCGCAGCTGGTGGTGGGCACGGCGCCGACCGCGGCCGAACCGGCCCACCCGCTGAGCACCGACGAGGCCGACGCACTCCGGTCGATGATGCGCGCGGTGGTCACCGAGGGCGGGTCGACCTTCCTGCAGGACGTGCCCGGTGTCGAGGTGATCGCCAAGTCCGGCACCGCCCAGTACGGCGACGGCGACCAGGCGCACGCCTGGATGATCGCCGGGCAGGGTGACCTGGCGGTGTCGGTGTTCGTGGAGACCGGGACGTCCGGGGTGGACACCGCCGGTCCGCTGCTGGAGGCATTCCTCACCGCGATCGCCGGGTGAACTGCAAGATTCAACGACCTCTGGGTCTTCCGCCCGGGGCGGCGCGCTCCTAGAGTCTGACTCGTCAGCGACAAGGCAAACCCACCGCAAGGCGGGGACGCAAAGCCACGGGACCCACGCGGTCAGCCGGGCTGCCGAACGAAGGATGTGCCCCATGGACCCGCGCTTCTCCGAGTCGACCGAGAACGACCTGACCGACCGCCTGGCCTCCCGCCTCGGGTCGTGGAGCCGACTGGCCGCCGCCCGCCTGGCCGAGGTCCCGGCGCAGGGCCCCGCCCGCGCCTGACTCCCGCGCCCGGTGCTACAGCTCGCCGACCTTGCGCAGGTAGCGCATCGCCGCCCAGCCCACCGGGATCCGCAGCCAGTAGGTGAGCACCCGGAACAGCACGGCCACCGAGGTCGCCACGCCGGGATTCACGCCGACCACCGCCAGCGCACCACCCAGGGCCAGCTCGGTGGTGCCGACACCGCCCGGGGTCGGGGCGACCGACCCGGCGGTGTTGCCGACCAGGAACACGATGGCGACCTGGACCAGTGACAGTTCCTGGCCGAAGGCGCGCAGGCAGACCTCGAAGGCCAGCACGTAGCCGAGCGTGGTGAGTGCGTTACCGCCGATGCCGAGCAGCAATCGCCGGGGCTGGCCCACGACCTCGATCAGCCGCGGCCAGGTCTGCTGCAGGGTCGGCAGGGTCTTGGTCGCCACCCACTGCCGGACCTTCGGCACCAGCATCAGCGCCGCGATCACCCCGACCAGGATGCCGATCGCCAGCACCACGGTGGGTGAGATCGTGAACCGCTCCAGCTGGTTCGTGCCGGAGGCGACCGACAGCACCAGCAGCATCAGCAGGGTCACCACGAACTGCGAGACCTGCACCAGTGCCACCGTCGCCGTGGCCAGCGCCCCGGAGACACCCCGCTTGGTCAGCAGCCGCAGGTTCAGCGCCGCCGGACCGATCCCGGCCGGCGCGGCGAGTGCCACGAAGGTCGCCGCGGACTGGGTGACGGTCGCCCGCCAGAGCGGGATCTTCTGCGGCGCGAAGGCGACGAGGGTCAGGGCGGCGCCGAACAGCGTGCTCATCCCGAAGGCGAAGGCCAGCAGGCTCAGCCGCCAGTCGGTCTCCCGGAGCGCGTCCAGGATGGTCTGCAGGTTGATCGTGGTGAGCAGCACGATCACCGCGGCCACGGTCAACAGGATCGTGATCAGGGTGCGGGCGCCGAACCGGTTCAGCGCGACCGGCTCCACGTCGGCCTGCGGCAGGGTGGCGACCAGCGCCGACCGCAGCTCGGCCAGCACCTGCTTGTGCGCGCGCAGCTCCTCGCGGGTGCGCTGCGGCAGGGCCACGGTCTGCAACAGCGGACCGATCGCGGCGATGTCGGCCTCGTCCAGCACGGCGACCGCCGACTCCAGCGCCCGGGTGGGCCCGACCCGGAGCGCGAGCAGGGCGACCATCTGGGTGCGGTCCATCCGCTGCGCCAGCTCGGAGGAGGCGACGTCGCCCTGCTCCCAGCCGATCAGCCAGACCTGCGGCGCCCCGGTGTCGTCCCGGCCGAGCAGCACCACGTCGCTGGTCAGCGCGCGGTGCGCCAGCCCCGCCTCGTGCGCGACGCCGAGCTGCGCCCAGATCGCCCGCAGCGCGTCGTCGTCGATCGCCTCCGGATCCAGGTCCGCCAGCGGCACCGCGTCGGCGATCCGGTCCTGGACCAGGATCATCGACGAGTCGGCCTCGGACACCGCGTGCAGCTGCGGCGAGCAGACTCCGGCGGCGGTGGCGGTGTAGCTCAGCAGCGCCGATCGTTCGGCGGCCGCGCGCAGCGACACCGTGGACCGACCCTCCAGCCCGCGCAGTCGGATCGAGCGCCACAGCCGGGACAGGAAACCGATCACCTGCCGGTCGCCGTCGTAGACCAGCACGTCGTACCGGTCGCCGTCGACGGTGGTCATCTCGTACACCCGGTGGTCGGAGTACCGGGCCATGCCCCGCGCCGCCGGGGTGCCGGGCTCGTCCGCGGACGGCGGCGCGTCGTCGGGGGGCAGGTCGTCCGGGATCCGGACCAGCAGGGCCGGGTCGAAGCCGGTGCGGCGGATCCCGGCGACCAGACTCTGGCCGTAGGCCCGCTCGGAACGCACCCCGGAGACGTACCGGGTGGCCAGACCACCGGCGCGGCCGATCAGCAGCGCGATCCCGACACCGGTGATCGACACCGAGCCGGTGACGACCATGATGCCGATCGCCACCCAGACCAGGTTCCACGACCAGGACACGGTGCGGCGCCGGGTGCGCGGGCCGGTGGCGGTGAGCAGTCCGGCGATCAGGGCGATGTAGCCCGGGATCGTCACCGTCCACACCCCGCCGAGCCGGACCGACAGACCCGCGACCAGCTGATCGGACCCGAAGTGCTCCACCAGCCACAGCACCGTCGACGACACCAGCACCGAGGCGACCGAGGCCGCCACCGCCTCCAGCATCTGCCGACCGAGCCGACGCACCGCCAGCTCGATCAGCACCGCTGTCGGCACGAAGAAGGTGACGATGCTCTCCAGCAGGGCGGTCGGCACCACCAGCAGGTCCTGCAACAGGGTCGAGACGCTCTCCACGTCCTCGGCCACACCCGAGGCGGTGTTGTGCGCGTAGGTCGACAGCGCCAGCACCAGCACCACGCCGAGCACGCTCAGCACGACGCCGAGCAGGTCGCTGGGGTGGTGCACCCGGTTCTCCGGGGTGTCCACGATCCGGGTGTGCGCGGCCGCAGCGGCGTCCTCGGACCGACCGGGCGCCGCCGGCGCGCTGGTCGATGCGTCGGACATGCTTCGGAGTGTAGGCAGCCGGGACCGCCACCACCGGGATCTGCGCGCGATTCCGTCCCTGCGACGGAGGCCACACCGGTGCAGGTCATCCCCGAGGTGGATGTCCCCGTCCCGTGGTGGCCCGACCCGGCCCGGTCTACCGTGACCAGCACCGGGAGTGTCGACTCCCACTGAAGGGGAGGGCGCACAGTGGACGTCAACGGTCGGATCGCGACACTGCTCGGGCGGGTCTGGTGGATGCCGGTGCTGCGCGGAGTGCTGCTGGTGGTGCTCGGCCTGCTGATGCTGGTCGAGCCGCTGCGCACCCTGTCGGCGCTGGGCTGGATCTACGGCGCGTTCGCCGTCGCCGACGGTCTGGTGGTGCTGGCCCAGGCATTCCTGGTGCGCCGGCGGCCCGGACTGGGCTGGTGGGTGGCCGAGGCCGTCGTCTCCATCGCCTTCGGCATCCTGATCATGCTGTGGCCCGGGCTGACCGCGCTGGTGCTGTTCTACCTGCTCGCGCTCTGGGCGCTGGTGGTCGGGGTGATGGCGCTGATCGTCGCCGCGACCCAGTTCCGGGCGCGGGACCTCGGATGGGTGGGCACGCTGATGTTCGGGCTGATCGCGTTCCTGTTCGGGGCGATGCTGGCGATCCAGCCGCAGGAGTCGCTGACCGTGGTGGTCGCGATGTTCGGGCTGTTCGCGCTGGTGGGCGGTGCGGTGATGATCGTGGCCGGCTTCGTGACCCGGTCCTTCGGACGCCAGCTGCGGTCCTTCACCGAGTCCGCCGAGTCCGCGGGGCCGACCCGCTGATCCCTTCCGCGCCCGTCTGGCCCCGCTCCCGCTCCGACGCCGGCCTCGTCGTGGCCCCGCGAGGGCGCGCGGCAGGCGGTGGGGCGGGCGGGGCGTTCAGCTGATGCCGAGGGCCGCGAGCCAGGCCGCCGGGATGAGGGCGTAGCCGACGAAGGCGACCACATCCAGCAGGGTGTGGGCGACGACGAGCGGCATCACCCGGCGGCGTCGGCGGTAGTACTCGGCGAAGACGACGCCCATCACCACGTTGCCGACGAACGGGCCGATGCCCTGGTACAGGTGGTACGACCCGCGCAGCAGGGCGCTCGCGGCGATGATCGCCACCGGTCCCCAGCGCAGCTCGCGCAGGCGCTCCATCAGGTAACCGACCACGATCACCTCCTCCAGCAGCGCGTTCTGCAACGCCGACAGCAGCAGCACCGGGATGGTCCACCACGCGGCGTTCAGCGCGGCCGCCTGCACCTCGACCGTGATCCCGATCGCCCGCCCGAGGACGTAGAGCCCCAGACCGGGCAGGCCGATCAGCGCCGCGAGGCCGAAGCCGACGCCGAGGTCCCGCAGCGGCCGCGCCCGGTCCAGGCCGATCCGAAGCAGGGCGCTGCGGCCGTTCTGGGACAGGAGGTACAGGGCCAGGGCGACCGGGATCAGCGCGAAGCCGATCGAGAGCAGCTGGTAGGTCAGATCCAGGTAGGGCCGCGGTGACTGGCTGGTGTTCAGCGCCGTCGACTGTTCGCGCAGCGACTTATCGGCGGTGAGCCGGGCGACGATGTTGACCAGTGCATAGACCCCGGACTTGCCGAGGGAGAGGCCGAGGACGATCCAGATCTCCACGCCGAGTCGGCGGCGGCGGGCGCGCTCGGAGGGCTGGGGCGCTGCGGAGGTGCCGGGGCGCTGAGCGGGCGCGGTGGTGCGCTCGGCGGCGGCGGCCGTGCGCGGGTCCGGGGCTGCGGCGTCGGGCTGGGACACCTGGGCAGGGTACGGCCGCCGGCTCGACGTGGGCTGGACGTCGACTGTGAGTTTCCGGCGCCGGAGCTCACGGCGGCGGGCCGTGCGTCGACTTTCGGCACCGCGGCCATGCGCGGGTGTCGTCGGCGACCAGAGGCGATGGTCCCGGGGGCTCGGTCGCGCACAGTCGTAGTGTGCCTGCACAGCCGCGCTAGGTGTGCCCGTCCGGGGTGCGCCCATTCTCGATGACGAGAACGTGGAAGCGGGGCATCATGACAAGCAAGAAGTGTGACGCGCAGCGGGCAGTTCCGGCGGCGCTCCTCTTACTCACCTCGGCATTGGTGGCAGGTGGCCTCGCTGCCAGGCCGTTGTCAGCGGGGTTGTTCATCGCCGCTTGCGCTGCCGCGCTCGCCGCGGTCGTCTGCGCGATATCGACACGGCAACGGGAGGCTCGTCGGAGTAGGTCGGTTGTCGCCGTGGCGATGATCCTGGCGGTCACCCTTGTTGTCGGATTCTTCACCGCTGCCCGCTGGGGCACGAGCTCCACCCTGTTCGAGAGTGCTGTCCTCGGGGGTGTGGAGACGGCGGTCGGGCCGAGCGTCGCCCCGATCGCCGACCACGGTGGTCGCCTACACCTGGAATCCGACGACGTGACGGGGACCGCTCAACTGGACAAGGTGGCCGAGGAGGCGGCCGAGGTGGTCGAGGTGACCGCCGCCACCGAGGCCGACCGGGTCGCACTCGCCCAGCGCTATGGCTACAGCCCTCGGAGCGACCTGGTCATGGACTGGAGCGGTGCTGTCGCGCAGGACATCGCGGGCGCTGAGACGGTCACCGTTCCGCTGGTCGGGTCGGACCTTCCGCTCACATCGAAGGTGAGTTTCGTCGCCACAGCGGAGGGGATGACGGTCATCGAGATGGCGTCCGGGATGCTGGATGACGACCATGCGGCCATGACCGTGTGGCAGGACGGAACTCGCACCAAGGATCTGGTGGTCGCGAATTCCGAGGCCACAGAGAACGGCGCAGGTGTCTATTCGACTGGGTGGAGTTGGAGCGAGTTCTCCAGGTGCCTCAACAACCAGGGTGTGAACTGGGCCGCGATCACGCTGATCAGTGCGGCGTGCAGCCTGGCGTGCGTCGCCTCGGCCGGGTTCGGTTGCGTCGCGTGTGCGGTCGCCGTTCTCGGTGGTGCATCCGGCACCGTCAGCGCCTGCGCGTACCTAGCGCGCACGTGACGGGTGACGTCGCTGGGCCCGGCGCTCCGATGTGGAACCGGACGAACCCCGGGGCACTCAGCTCCGCAGCGCGGAGGCCGCCGCGGCGACCAGGGCCGGGTCGGTGACCGTGTACCCGGCGTCCCCGCCGCCGCCCGGCCCGCCGTCGGCCTGGACCGGGCGACTGGCGGACAGGTGCACGGCGTCGACGCCGGTGGCGACCAGGGCCGGGATGTCGTCGGGCCGGACCCCGCCACCCGCCATGATCTGCACCCGACCCGCTGCGTGGGCGACCAGGGCCGCAAGCCGGTCGGCGCCGTCGATGGCGCGGGGGGCGCCGCCGGAGGTGAGCACCCGGGTGACCCCGGCGTCGATCAGCAGGTCGAGGGTGGCGAGCGGGTCGGCGACGGTGTCGATCGCGCGATGGAAGGTGACCGGGATGCCGTCGGCGGCGTCGATCAGACGACCGAGCAGCGGCAGATCGACCTGACCGTCGGTGGTGAGGCCGCCGACCACGACGCCGTCGGCGCCGGAGCTGCGGACCAGGCGGACGTCGCGGACCAGGACCTCGGCCTCGTGGTCGGCGTAGTCGAAGTCGCCGGGGCGGGTGCGGATCAGGACGTGCACCTCGGGGGCCGGGCGGTCGGCGCCGCGCAGGAAGCCGCGTTCGCCGAGCACGGTGCCGAGCAGCCCGGCGGAGGGGGTCAGCCCGCCGGTCGCGGCGAGTCCGGCGCAGAGTTCGATCCGGTCGGCGGACGACTCCGCCGCGATCCGGTAGCCGACGGCGTCCTGGACGGCGATCTCCAGCGCAACGGTCACGGGGGTCCTCCAACGGGTCGGCGTCGACGGCTCGCCATCATGCCGTAGTGGAGGACCCCCGTGTGCTCAGGCGAAGCGGCGCAGCCGGAGCGAGTTGGTGACCACCAGCACCGAGGAGAACGCCATCGCGGCTCCGGCGATCATCGGGTTGAGCAGACCCAGCGCGGCGAGCGGGATCGCGGCGACGTTGTAGGCGAAGGCCCAGAACAGGTTCTGCTTGATGATCCGCAGGGTGCGCCGGGACAGTCGGATCGACTGCGCGGCGGACCGCAGGTCGCCGCGCACCAGGGTGACGTCGGCGGCCTCGATGGCGACGTCGGTGCCGGTGCCCATCGCCAGTCCCAGGTCGGCGGTGGCGAGTGCGGCCGCGTCGTTCACGCCGTCACCGACCATCGCGACCCGGGCGCCGGTGCGTTGCAGGGCGGCGACCCGGTCCACCTTGTCGGCGGGCAGCACCTGGGCGATCACGTCCTGGTCGGCGATGCCCACCTCGGCGGCGACCCGGCGGGCGGCACCGGCGTTGTCGCCGGTCAGCAGCACCGGGCGCAGGCCGAGGGCACGCAGGTCGTCGACCGCCTGGGCGGAGGTCGGCTTCAACGGGTCGCGCAGGACCAGCGCACCCCGGGCGGCACCGTCCCACGCGGCCATCACGGCGGTCGCCCCGTCCTGTTCGGCGGCGGCGAACCGGGCAGCGAGGTCCTGGTCCACCGTCACACCCTGTTCGGCCAGCCACTGCGGGCGACCGACCAGGACCCGGCGGGCCAGGGTGACACCGGTGTGCGGAGCGCGGACCACGCCCTCGACGCCACGGCCGGGGATGTTCCGGAACTCGTGCACGTCCAGATCCGCGGTGTCCGCGGCGCGGGCGATGGCCTGGGCGATCGGGTGCTCGGAACGGGACTCGACGGCCGCGGTGAACCGCAGCAGCTCGTCCCGGTCCTCGGTGGTCAGGACGTCGACCAGTTCCATCCGACCTTCGGTCAGGGTGCCGGTCTTGTCGAGCACGACGGTGTCGACGGTGCGGGTCTGCTCCAGCGTCTCCGGTCCCTTGATCAGGATGCCGAGCTGCGCACCGCGACCGGTGCCGACCAGCAGGGCGGTCGGGGTGGCCAGGCCGAGGGCGCAGGGGCAGGCGATGATCAGCACGGCGACCGCGGCGGTGAAGGCGGACTGGGCCGACCCGCCGGAGAGCAGCCAGACGGCCAGGGTCCCGATCGCCAGCACCAGGACCACCGGCACGAAGATCGCGGAGATCCGGTCGGCCAGTCGTTGCACCGGTGCCTTGCCGGTCTGGGCGCGGGTGACCAGACGGCCGATCTGCGCCAGACGGGTGTCGTCGCCGACCCGGGTCGCGCGGACCACCAGGTGTCCGGCGGTGTTGATCGTCGCGCCGGTCACCTCGTCGCCGGGGGAGACGTCCACCGGCACCGGTTCGCCGGTGAGCAGGCTGGTGTCGACGGCGCTGGTGCCCTCGACCACGACACCGTCGGTGGCGACCTTCTCGCCCGGGCGGACGGCGAACTCGTCGCCGGTGGTGAGTCGCCCGATCGGGACCCGACGCTCGGTGCGCCGACCGTCCGGCCCGGTGACCAGCAGTGCGACGTCCTTCGCCCCGAGGTCGAGCAGCGCGCGCAGCGCGTCCCCGGCCCGGCGTCGGCTGCGGTGTTCGGCGTACCGACCCGCCAGCAGGAACGTGGTGACGACGGCGGCGACCTCGAAGTAGAGCTCCGGCATCCCGGTGTGCTCGTCGGCGGCCGGCCAGAGGGTGGGGGTCATCGTCATGCCGAGCCGCCCGGCGCCACCGAGCAGCAGCGCCCACAGCGACCAGCCGGTGGCGGCGATGATCCCGATCGAGACCAGGGTGTCCATCGTCGACGACCCGTGGCGGGCGGCCCGCGCGGCGGCGCGGTGGAACGGCCAGGCTGCCCAGGTCGCCACCGGCAGCGCGAGCACGGTGACCAGCCACTGCCAGCCGGTGAACTGCAGCGCCGGGATCATGCTGAGCAGCACCACGGGCACGGTGAGCACGGTGGCGACCCGCAGTCGGCGGCGCAGGTCGGTGCCGCGCCGGTCGGTCGGGGCGGAGGTGTCCTCGTCCGGGTCCATCTCGTGACCCGGCGCCATGCTGTGCCCGGAGAGCGCGTGCTCGGTCGGGTCCATGCCGGCCATGTCGTGGGTCGGCGTCATGTCGTGGGCGGCCGCCGGGTCCTGCGTGCTCGTGCTGGTGTCGCCGGTGCCCCCGGTGACCGTCGCCTCGTAGCCGGCCTTGCGGACCGCCTCCACCAGCGCTTCGGTGTCCGGGAGCCGGCCGTCCACCGGGTGCAGTTCGACGTGCGCCGACTCCAGGGCCAGGTTCACCGTCGCCTGGACACCGGGGACCCGGTTCAGTCGCTTCTCCACCCGCGCCACGCAGGAGGCGCAGGTCATGCCCTCGACGGCGAGGTCGACGGTGCCGACCGGTGCTTCGGGTGTGGACGTCACAGCAATGATCCCTTCGGGGTGACCGCGTAGCCGGCCTCGTCCACGGCGGCGGCGATGGCCGCCGGGTCCAGGGGGGCCTCGGAGGTGACGGTGACCGGGGACGAGCCGCCGGTGACCAGCTCGACCTGCACATCGGTGACACCGGGCAGCGTGGTCAGCTCCTCGGTCACGTGCTTCACGCAGTTGCCGCAGGTCATGCCGTCGACGGAGAAGGTGGTGGTGGTCATGGGAGTTCCTCTCGGAGGGGGTGGGACGGTCAGCTGCGGACCAGGCGGGCGATGGCCTCGGCGGCTTCCTTCACCTTGGCCTCACCCTCCTCGGGTGACTTCTTGGCGGCGTCGACCACGCAGTGCCCGAGGTGGTCCTCGACCAGCGCGATGCTCACCGACTGCAGGGCCTTGGTGACGGCGGCGACCTGGGTCAGGACGTCGATGCAGTACACGTCCTCGTCGATCATCCGGGCGATGCCGCGCACCTGGCCCTCGATCCGGCGCATCCGCTTGGCGTAGTCGTCCTTGTTCGGGGTGTAGCCGTGCATCGGTGTCTCCTGCTCGTCGGGGTCCACCCGGTGAACGCTATACCCCCCCGGGGTATTTCGACAGGTCGACTCGAGCGATCCGCCGTAGGTTCTCCGGATGCCATCCGCCTCCGCGCCTCGACTCACCGTGGTCGACCTCCTGCGCTTCGTCGCCGCGATGGCCGTGCTGTTCTTCCACTTCACCGCGCGCGACCACCAGCGTTGGGGTGACGAGCTGCCGTTCCAGGTGTTCCCGTGGCTGTCCGAGGTCAGTCGCTACGGCTACCTCGGGGTGCATCTGTTCTTCGTGATCAGCGGCTTCGTGATCCTGACCTCGGCCTGGCGTCGATCCGGCGGCGCGTTCATCGCCTCCCGGGTCAGTCGGCTCTATCCCGCCTACTGGCTGGCGGTGCTGCTCACCGCTACGCTGCGCTGGCTGTGGCCGAGCTTCGAGGGCCGCACCCCGACCGAGGTGCTGGTCAACCTCACGATGTTGCAGGACCTGTTCGAGGTGCCGCGGGTGGACGGGGTCTACTGGACGCTCTGGGTGGAGCTGCAGTTCTACCTGTTGATCCTGCTGTTCATCCGGATCGGCCTCACCCTGCGCCGGGTGCTGATGGTGGCGGCGGTGGTCCCACTGGTCACCGTGCCGCTGAGCCTGCTCGACCTCGGGTGGTTCGGCCGGTTCACGCTGATCGAGTGGGCACCGCTGTTCTGCGCCGGGATGGTGATCTCGGTGCTCTACCGGACCGGCCACCGGCCGATCGCCTGGGCCGTGCTCGCGCTGGACGTCGCCGCGGCGGTGGTGATGACCCAGTGGAAGACGATCGGGGCGATCGACGCCATCAGCTCCGGGCACGTGACGTCACCAGCGCTGATCGGGGTGCTGGTGGTCGCCTGCGTCGCGATGGTGGCCGCCGCCGCCCTGTGGCCCGCCCTCACCCGGACGGACTGGCGGGTGTTCACCCTGCTCGGCCTGCTGACCTACCCGCTGTACCTGACGCACGAGTACGTGGGCTGGGCGACGATCGAGGTGCTGGCCCCGCACCTGGGCAGATTCGGCACCCTGGCCGCCGCGATCCTGGTGTGCGTGGCGGTGGCGATCCTGGTGTACCGGGTGGCCGAGCGGCCGTTCCAGCGGCGGATGCGTCGCGGTCTGGAGCGGGTGTTGCGCGTGCGGCCGGTGGTGCGGGGACGGGATCACGAGCCGGAGCCGCTCTGAGGGGTAACACCTAGGGACAGGACGAAAGCCCCCCGTGGTGAGCGCCCGGACCCCTAGCGTGCTGCACGATCAGCCGCCGCTCGGCGGCGGTCGTCTCACGATCCAGGGGGAGCCATGACCAGTGTCGGTAGCGCCATCTTCGGGGTGAAGGGCCAACGCACCCGACCGGTGATCCTGTTGGCGAGCGGCGTGTTCCTCGGTGCGCTGGTCGGCAGCGGAGGCTCCGGCCAGTCGACCGCTGCCGAACCGGCACCCACCGTCACCGTCACGGCCACCGCGACGCCGACCGCTGCCGTCGATGACCTCGCCGAACGGGAGGCGGCCGTCACCTCCCGCGAAGCAGCCGTGGAGACCCGGTCGCAGAGCGTCGCCGCCCGGGAGGCCGACGCCAGCACCCGCGAGACCGCGCTGAACGAGGCGGATCAGTGGATCGCCGACCGAGAGGCAGCGGTGGCGGCGCGAGAGGCCAGCGCGGCGGCCGCGGTGAGCAGCACCGGCTCCAGCTCGGCCGGTGGGTCCAGCTCGGCCAGCGGGTCCACGACCTCCGGTGGTGGCTCGACCTTCTACGCGAACTGCACCGAGGCGCGCGCGGCCGGGGCGGCGCCGATCATGAGCGGCGAGCCGGGGTACAGCTCCAAGCTGGACCGGGACGGCGACGGTATCGCCTGCGAATAGGCACCTGGCGAGCGCGCCCACTGGGACCGCCCGAACCGCGCCGCGTGCCTGAACCGCCTCGGGTTCTGACCCCTCGGCGCAGGGGGTCAGGATCGGCGGATGACCGGCCCATGACCGGGAATCACGATCCCGGCGTCCCAGCTGCACAGCAGCTCACGACCGGACCGCGCAACGTCCGGGTCGTGCTGGAAGTACGCGGGCAGGTCGATCAGCCCCGGGCGGGCGGGCGGTCGCAGGGTCGGGTGACCGGTGACCGCGGCATCGCCGGTGGCCAGGACGCCGAGCTCCGGGAAGTGCACCACCGCGCTGCCCGGCGTGTGCCCGGGGACGGCGCGGAGCACGGGACGCAGCGGCAGGTCGAGCGGCTGGTCGGCGGGAGCCTCGGCCGCGTCGGGGATCGCCACGTCGCGCAGGCCGCCGGCCGACATCGCGGCGACCGCCCAGCGGGCGACCCGGGGCTGCCACAGCGAGGGGGCGATGGCGCGCAGGTCGGCCTGGTGGACGACCTCGCGGCGCAGGTTCGGCAGTTCGGCGGCGAGGCCGTAGACCGGGAAGTCGAGTCCGGTGCGCAGGTGCGTGAAGCCGCCGATGTGGTCGACGTGGCCGTGGGTGGCGATCCCGGCGACCACGTCCTCGGGTCGGCGGCCGATCATCCGCAGCGACTCGACCAGGGCGTCGCACTGGCCCGGGTAGCCGGAGTCGATCAGCAGCACGGCGTCCCCGTCGACGGCCAGCAGCCAGTTGACCAGGGGAGTGCGGGCGGTGAACAGGCCGGGGGCGGTCTCCCGGACCGCGAGCGGGTGGGTCATGTCTCGGACGGTAATCCGGTGAGCGGGGCACGCGCAGGCGTTTCGGCAGGGCGACGGCCCGACCCCCGGTGAGGGATCGGGCCGCCGTCGTGCGTGTCTCAGGCCAGATCGACCCGCTGGTCGGGTGCGCAGAACCCGGTGAGCCGGTCCAGCACGGCACGCAGTGCCTCCGCGCCGTCGTCGTTACCGGCCTGGTCGAGCTGCTGGGCGCGGGTGTCCAGCCCCGCGATCAGCTGGGCGCCGGGGGTCCCGGCGCGGTTGGCGGCGAGCAGTGCCTCGATCAGGGGCGCGTGGTCACCGCCACGGGCCACCGCCGTGGCCAGCCGGTCCACCTCGGGATGCACGGTGCCACCTTCCCCCAGGACGGCAGCCGCGCAGGCGACGGCCGGATCCGGTGCGAGCGACCAGTTTCCCACGGTGGCATCGAGGTCACCGATGTAGGTCACGACCGCCATCGCCTCACCCGGGGCGATCACCGCATGGTGCGGGTGCGCGTGGGTCGGGGCCGGGGTGTTGGTCAGCTGGGCCGGGTGCAGGGTGCTGTCGTCGAGCTGCCACATGCGCAGCCCGGCGCGGCCGGAACCGTTCCAGGGCGCGCCGCTCGGTCGCCGGTGGGGAGGCAGGTTGCACCCCGAGCCGGTGGCGACGGACATGCCCTGGGGCGCACCGGCGGGCGTCACCGGGTTGACCCACTGGGCGGCCCCGTTGAGGTAGGTCTGGATGTCCGTGGTCGGGTTCGGTGGGTAGCGGACGCCCAGGGCGTTCGCGTTGTTGGCGGCCACCAGGGGTCCGCCGCCGTCGGGGAGCATGCCCCGGTAGACGAGTGCCATCGCCGTCGCCTCAGTGCTGGTGCTCGTAGGCGACGAAGCAGTAGCTGGCGATCCCGGCCGGCTGCTGGTTCACGTCGGTGGCGGGAGAGGTGACCATGTAGACGTCGACGATCAGCTGGTCGCGGAAGTTGTACCGCTTGGAGAACGGCGTCCACTCCAGGGCGACCTCACTGAACCGCTGCTGGAAGATCGTGCCGAGGTTCTGCGCCAGCTCGATGGCGTCGGCGTCGCTGATCGAGTCCTTGAAAATGGTCTGCAGATAGGTCTGGATGTCCGCGATCCCGTTCGACTTCTCCCAGACGATGATGTCCTCGGCGGCGGCGATCGGCAGGTCGCCGGTCACCGGCTGCGAGCGCATCCCGGCGTAGAAGTACCCGTACTGGGTGGCGAAGTTGGTCTCGCAGTAGCTCCAGGTGTCCTTCGTGATGATCTGGCCGTCGTCGTTGTCACCGACGGCGCGGGTGCGCTCCGGCAGCAGCGCGATCGCCTGCTGCGTGGCGGCGCCCGCGATCAGTGCCTCAGCTGCGGTCGCCAGTGCGTCGAGCGCGATCGGCGCGATGATCTCGACGACCTTCTTCACGGTCTGTGCCATGGTCCTGCTCCTTCGAATTCGGCTGTGGGCCGAGTGCCCCCTGCTGTGTTGCGGGTTCAGCTTCCGGGGCGCAGTCACCGGCGTTCATCACCAGAATTGGTGAAGTGTGCGTGGTCCCACACCAGTTCGGCCGGCGGCCCGGAGCGGGCGGCGATCGCCACCGCGGCGGTCTGCGAGGTGACGCCGAGCTTGCTCAGCACCGAGCGGATGTGGCTGCGCACCGTGTGCAGGGAACGGTGGGTGCGCACCGCGATGTCGGCGGCGCTGGCACCGGACATCAGGGCGACCAGCACGGCGCTCTCCTGCCGGGTGAGCCGGGCCAACGCGGCGGACTCCACGGCACGGCGGCGCAGGTCGGCGGCGGTGGTGGCGACGGTGCCGCGGTCGCGCAGCGCCTGGTCGATCAACCGGACGAGGACCGGGAACGGGGTGGCGGCGTTGAACACCTGCGCGCCCCGCTCCGCGTGCACGATCAGCGCCGGGAGGGACGGGACGCCGCCCACGCAGACGTCGACGGCGAGCGCGAGCGGTCGGGCGCCGGAGCGCGGGGTGGGGATCCGCGTCGCCGGTTCGTCGTCCAGGACCAGGACGGTCAGCGCCTCGGGGGCGAGGTGCTCGGCGTCGACGACGCACCACCCGAGGCCGCGCAGGGCCGAGGTCATGCCGGTGGCCAGCACCACGGAGGCCGCAGCGATGACGCGCACCACTACGGCCCCCATGTACCGATCTTGCGGAGGGCTGCCCCCGCCGAGCCGCAGGACGCGCCCGGGTACCGACCGCTCGACCTGATCGGCTCAGGCCAGCGCCCGCCACTCCTCCCGCCGTCGCTCCTGCTCCACCGGGTCCGGCACCGGCAGGGACGCCAGCAGCCGGCGGGTGTACTCCTGCTGCGGGGCACCGAGCACCTGTTCGCCGGTGCCCTCCTCGACCAGGCTGCCGTGGTGCAGCACCGCGATCCGGTCGGCGAGCAGGTCGACCACCGCCAGGTCGTGGCTGATGAACAGGCAGGCGAAGCCGAGGGACGCCTGGAGTTCGCTGAACAGTTCCAGCACCCGGGCCTGCACCGAGACGTCCAGGGCGCTGGTCGGCTCGTCGGCGATCAGCAGCTCGGGGTCCAGGGCGAGGGCGCGGGCCAGGGAGGCGCGCTGGCGTTGCCCACCGGAGAGTTCGTGCGGGAACCGGTCGCCGAAGGACTTCGGCAGTTGCACCGATTCGAGCAGGTCGTCGACGGCGGAGCGGGCGTCCTCGGGGGAACGGGCCTTGCCGTGCACGATCAAGGGCTCGGCGACGCACTGCGCGATGGTGAGCAGCGGGTTGAAGCTGGTCGCCGGGTCCTGGAACACGAAGCCGATCCGGCGGCGGACGGGCCGGAACTCGCGCTCGCGGACGCCGTTCATCTCGGTGCCGAGCACCCGCAGCGAGCCGCCGGAGACCGGGGTGAGACCGGCGATGGCGCGCCCGATGGTGGTCTTGCCGGAACCGGACTCGCCGACCAGGCCCAGCACCTCGCCGGGTCGGATCGTCAGGGACACCCCGTCGACGGCCCGGAAGCCGGGACGGCGGAACCTGCCCGGGTAGGTGATCTCCAGATCGGTCGCCTCGACCACCGGGGTGGCGGACTCCCAGCCCTCCGGGCGGGCGGCGGCGCGGGTGCGGGCGTGCACGGTGCCGCCACCGATCCGGGGCACGGCGTCCAGCAGGCGGCGGGTGTACTCGTGGGCCGGGGCGCTGAACAGCTGCCGGACCGGGGCCTGCTCGACGATCTCGCCGGAGTACATCACGGCGACCCGGTCGGCCAGATCCGCGACCACCCCCATGTTGTGCGTGATCAGGACGATCGCGGTGCCGAACTCGTCCCGGCAGCGGCGCAGCAGGTCGAGGATCTCGGCCTGGACGGTGACGTCGAGGGCGGTGGTCGGCTCGTCGGCGACGATCACCCCAGGGTCGAGCACCAGCGCCTGGGCGATCACGATCCGCTGCTTCTGGCCGCCGGAGAACTCGTGCGGGTACTGGTCGATCCGGTGCTCCGGGTCGGGGATGCCCACCCGGCGCAGGATGTCGATCGCCTCCGCCCGGGCTGCGGTGCGGCTGAGCTTCCGGTGCGCGCGCAGGCCCTCGATGATCTGCCAGCCCACGGTGTACACCGGGTTCAGGGCGGTGGAGGGCTCCTGGAAGACCATCGCCGCGTCCCGACCCCGGACGCCCCGCAGGGCACTGCCGCGCAGGCCGATGATGTCGTGCTCGGTGCTGCCGTCCTTGCTGGTCAGCACGACCGCGCCCCGGGTGGTGGCGGTCTCGGGCAGCAGGCCGAGGATGGTCTTGCTGGTCACGGTCTTGCCCGAGCCGGACTCACCGACCACGGCCAGCACCTCGCCGGCGTTCACGGTGAGGCTGACGTCGTCCACCGCACGCACGGATCCGGCGTCGGTGGCGAAGGAGACGGACAGGTTCTCGATCCTGACCACGGGGCCGGTCATCGAGCACCCCCTTCCAGTTCGGCGGCGTGCCCGGGCAGTGCGCCGCCGGGCACCACGGAGGTCTGTGCGGTGGTGTCGTCGGTGGCCGCGCCCGCCCGGCGTCGGGTGCGCAGTCGGGGGTCGGCGAGGTCGTTCAGGGACTCGCCGACCAGGGTCATGCCGAGGACGACCAGCACGATGGCGACGCCGGGGAAGGTGGCCGTCCACCAGACACCGGAGCTGACGTCGGAGATCGCCTTGTTCAGGTCGTAGCCCCACTCGGCGGCGGCGGTGGCCTCGATGCCGAAGCCGAGGAAGCCGAGCCCGGCCAGGGTGAGGATCGCTTCGGACGCGTTCAGCGTGATGATCAGCGGCAGCGTGCGGGTCGCGTTGCGCAGCACGTGCCGGAACATGATCCGGCGGTGCCCGGCACCGATCACCCGGGCGGACTCGACGAAGGCCTCGGCCTTGATCCGCACCGTCTCGGCCCGCACCACCCGGAAGTACTGCGGGGTGAAGACCACGGTGATGGACAGCGCCGCCGCGAGCACACCGCCGATCATCGACGACTGCCCGCCGCTGATCACGATGGCGAGCACGATGGCCAGCAGCAGGGAGGGGAAGGCGTAGACGGCGTCCGCGATCACGACCAGGATCCGGTCCAGCCAGCCACCGAAGTAGCCGGAGATCAGGCCGAGCAGCACGCCGATGAACAGCGAGGCCGCCACCGCGATCACGATCACCAGCAGGGCGGTGCGCGATCCCCAGATCACCCGGGACAGCACGTCGTAGCCGCCGACGGTGGTGCCGAGCAGGTGCTCCGACGACGGCGGCTGCGTGGCGCCGAACAGGCCGGTGTCCGGGCTGCGGAGCTGGCCGTAGCCGTAGGGCGCGAGCAGCGGGGCGAAGATCGCGGCGAGCAGGAAGATGCCGGTGAGGACCAGTCCGGCGATCAGCATGCCGCGTTGCAGACCGACGCTCTGGCGGAGCTGCCGGATCACAGGGAGCTGACGCATCAGTACCTCACCCTCGGGTCGATCAGCGCGGCGATCACATCGACCACGAAGTTGGTGAGCGCGACGATGATCGCCAGCATCACGACGATGCCCTGCACCGCGACGAAGTCACGGGCCTGCAGGTACTGCGACAGCTGGAAGCCCAGTCCGCGCCACTCGAAGGTGGTCTCGGTCAGCACCGCGCCGACCAGCAGCATCGCCACCTGCATGCCGACGACGGTGATGATCGGGATCAGGGCCGGGCGGTAGGCGTGCTTGCGCAGCAGCCGGGACTCCTTCACCCCCCGGGACCGGGCTGCCTCGACGTACCCGGAGCCGAGGGTGCCGATCACGTTGGTCCGGACCAGGCGCAGGAACACCCCGGCGGTGAGCAGGCCGAGGGCGACCGCGGGCAGGATCGCGTGCTGCAGCACGTCGGCCACCACATCGGGGTTGCCGGTGCGGAAGGCGTCGATCAGGTAGATGCCGGTCGGGTCGTCGAGTCGGCGCATGGCGAGCTCGGAACGGTTGGAGGCGCGGCCGGCGACCGGGAGCCAGTCCAGCTGCACCGCGAAGATCAGCTTGAGCAGCAGTCCGGCGAAGAACACCGGGGTGGCGTAGCAGGCGATGGCGAACACCCGCAGCAGGGCGTCCGGCACCTTGTCCCGGAAGTAGGCGGCGACCAGGCCGAGCGGGATGCCGACCAGGAAGGCGACGATCAGCGCGTAGAACGCCAGTTCCAGGGTCGCGGTGCCGAAGGTGGTGAGCACCTCGGTGACCGGGCGGCTGTCCGAGATGGTGGTGCCGAGGTCCCCGCGCAGCAGGTCGCCGAGGTAGTCGACGTACTGGGTCAGGATCGGCCGGTCGTAGCCCGCGGCGTGGATCCGCTCGGCGAGCTGGTCGGCCGGCAGACGACCGCCCTGGGCGGCGGTGATCGGGTCACCGGTGGCCCGCATCAGGATGAACACCGTGGTGACCAGGATGAACACGGTCGGGATGATCAGCAGGAACCGGATCAGGATGTAGCGGCCCAGTCCGCCGCCGGAACGCGTGCCGCGGCGGGACTTCGGGGCGTCGACCGTGGTCGGGTCGAGGGTGGTGGACGTCATGTCACTCCTGACAGCGTTCCGGGGCGGGCCGCTGGGTGTGCGGCCCGCCCCGGAACTGAGGGATCAGCTACGGCCGAGTGCGCCGTACCGGAACTTGAAGGAGGCGTCGAGGGTGTCCTCGGCCCCGGTGATGTCCGTGCCGGTCACCGCGACCTGGGCGCCCTGCAGGTAGGGCACGGTGGACAGGTCCTGGGCGACCAGGCCCTGGATCTGCTCGATCAGCGCGGTGCGCTCGGTGGCGTCCGGTGTCGCCGCCTGCTGCAGGATCAGGTCGTTGACGGTCTTGTTGTCGTAGTGGTTGCCGAGGAAGTTCTCGGTCAGGAAGAACGGCGTCAGGTAGTTGTCGGCGTCCGAGTAGTCCGGGAACCAGCCGAGCTGGTAGGCCGGGTAGACGTCCGAGGTGCGGTCCTTGGCGTACTGCACCCACTCGGTGGTCTGCAGGTTCACCGTGAACAGGCCGCTGGACTCCAGCTGGTCCTTGATCAGCGCGTACTCCTCACCGGAGGACGGGCCGTAGTGGTCGTTCGAGTACTGCAGGTTCAGGGTGACCGGGGTCTCGACGCCGGCCGACTCCAGGATCGACGTCGCGGCGTCCGCGTCCGGGCCGCCCTCGTGGTCGCCGTACAGGTCCTTCAACGGCTCGACGGCGCCGGTCAGGCCCTCGGGCACGTAGGAGTACAGCGGGGTGTAGGTGCCCTTGTAGACCTGGTCGGCGATCTCCTCGCGGTCGATCAGGTCGGCCACCGCCTGGCGGACGGCCAGTGCCTTGGCCGGGTCGGCCTCCGGGGTGGTCGCGCCGAACGGCTGGGTGTCGAAGTTGAACGTGATGTACCGGATCTCACCGCCGGGGCCGTCGACCACCTGCACGTCGTCGTTCCCGCGCAGGTCCTCGATGTCGGTGGCGGACAGCGAGCGGAAGGCGACGTCGACGTTGCCCTCCTGGATGTCCAGCTTCAGGTTCGAGGCGTCGGTGAAGTACTGCACGTCCACCGCGTCGTTCTTCGGTGCGCCGAGCAGCCCCTGGTAGTCCGGGTTGGCCTGGTAGCTGACCAGGTCGTTCTGGCTGTAGTCGGTGATCGTGTACGGACCGGCGAAGGCGTTGCCGTCGACGATGTCCTGGTCCGGGGTCAACGCGTCGGCGGCGAAGACGTCCTCGTCCACGATCGGCCCGGCCGGGCTGGACAGGATCTGCGGGAAGACCTGGTCGTTCTCGGTCTTCAGGGTGAACACGACGGTGGTGTCGTCCGGCGCGGCGACGCTGTCCAGGTTGTAGAGCAGCGAGCCGGGGCCGTTGCCGCCGTCGGCGCCGGACTCGAAGATCGCGAGCTGCCGGTCGAAGGTGAACTTGACGTCCGAGCTGGTCAGGTCGTTGCCGTTGGCGAAGGTCAGGCCGTCCTTGAGCTTCACCGTGTATTCGGTGGGGCTGGTGAACTCGGCCGACTCGGCGATGTCCGGCTCGACGTCCGGGCTGCCGTAGGGGGTGTTCATCAGGAACGGGTACACCTGGTTCATCACGGCGAAGGACCCGTTGTCGTACGAGCCGGCCGGGTCGATGGTGGTGATCTTGTCGGTGGTGCCGATCAGGATCGAGTCACCGCCCCCACCTCCGCCACCGCCGCCGTCGCTGGCACCGTCGTCGCTGCCACCGCTGCCGCAGGCGGCGAGCAGGAGACCGGTCAGAGCCAGTCCGGCGGTCGGGGCGATCAAGCGTCGGCGCGTGTGCAGCGCTGTCATGGTGTCCCTCTGTTTCCGTGGTGGATCCCCTGATATGTCACGTTCCCCGGACGGCGACGCTGCCGCTCGGTGTGACGAGGGGCACAGGTAAGCACAGGAATCGCACAATCGGTACATCCCACTGTTTCCGGGATGTTTCGGGACGATTGGCGTGCAGGTCAGGGCCTGGTTACCGCCCAGTAGTCCCAGCTGGGCCAGTCGGGGGACCTCAGGGCGCCGGGAGGTAGGCATTCGGTCCCGCGGCCGATCCGCCGAAGGCGAGCCAGGCGGTGCGGCCGGCGGGCGCCGACCCGATCCGCAGGGCCGTCACCCCGATCTCCCCGGTGTCCAACGGGACCACCGGCCGGGCACCGGCGACATCGGCCTGGACGTTCACCTGGGCCGACACCGCGTTCGGCAGCGCCGCCAGCAGCGCTTGCAGGGTGGTCTGGGCGGTGGTGACGGCGGTGGTGATCTGCCCCTGGGGCTGCGCGGCGGTGGCGGTGCCGTAGACGGTCGTGGTCAGGGCGTTGGCGACGGCGGTGCGCAGGTCGGTCTGCCCGCTCGCCGAGTTCAGGTCGTTCCGCACGGTGGTGCACGAGCCGGTCGTGGCCAGGCCACAGCTGTTGCTCACCCCGACCGACACGGCCACGGTCCCACCCTGGGCGGCGTTCAACTGGTTCAGCGTCCCGGTGTAGGTCAGTGCCAACGGCTCCTGGACCAGGCCGAGGTTCAGCAGGCTGAGCGTGCTGGTGATCCGCAGCGTGGCGACGCTGGTGTTCAGCGCGGTGCTGATCGCGTTCAGCACCGAGGTCTGGTAGGCCGGGAGCAGGGTGCCGACCGAGGTGCGGGCGGTGTTCAGGACGGTCGCGGTCAGCACCTCGGTGTTCGGAGCCAGACCGTTCACCCCGGTGCTCGCGCTGGTCAACGCCGCCAGGTCGACGGTCATCCGCCCGGTCGCCAGGTTCAGCTGCACCGGTGTCCCGGCGCCGAGCGTCTGACCGGTCAACGACGACACCGCCCCCGGCACGTTCACCGGGACGCTCAGGGACAGGGTGCCGGAGGTGCCGCTGGGGGTGAGCAGGTTCAGCAGCGCCTGGCGGTTGGTCAGGACCGTGTTCACGTTCGCCGCCGACTGGGTGGCGATCGCTCCGGTGCTGGCGGTGGCGTTCTGGATCGTGGTCGCCGCGCTGGTCGTCTGGGTCGCCGCCGCGCGCAGGCTCGCGCTTTCCGCCTCCAGGCGCAGCCCGGACACGGTGTAGGCGCGGGAGGAGGTGTTCCGCTCGATGCAGGAGTCCCGGGTGGTGGTGGACCCGACGGTGCCCGGGATCAGCCGCAGCCCGCCGGTGACATCGGCGGCGGGGGTCGCGCCCAGCGCGGTGGCGAGCAGGGTCGGTGTGACCAGCGCCCGGACATCGACGGTGGCCAGGTCGGGCGCCCCGGTCAGTGCGGTGTTCAGCACCCCGGTGTTCGACACCGCCCCCGATCCACCGACCACCTGCCCGTTGCTGGCGGCGTTGCCGTACTGGTTGTTCTGCGCGCTGGTCACGCTGCCGAAGGCGACCGCCGATTCCAGGGTGCTGCTGGTGGACTGCAGGGCGCTCGCGGCCACGGGGTACACGTAGGCGTTGGTGGTCGGGCTGGTGGCCGTGACCGGGGTGGCGGAGACCGACGACCCGGTCTGGGTGACCCGCACCGGGGCGACCACGGGCACGGTGCTGGTGCTGCCGGTCCCCACGGTGGCCGCGAACAGCTGCCCCCGGGCGACGGTGCGGTACAGGCCGGTGTCGCACCAGGTGGTGCGGGTGCCGAGCGCGCCGGAGGCGTACTCGCGGTCGGTCCAGGCGGCGTCGGTGAGCTGGGGCCGGAGCGGCCCGGTGTGCAGCACCAGGGCGGCTACCAGCACGAGGAGCAGGCCGATGCCGGTCGCCCGGTGCCGCGCGGTCCGCGCCTCGATGGCCGCACCACCCGTGGCGCGCAGCTCAGCCCGGAGGATGCGGCGGCGGCTCATGACCCGTCCTCCGTCCGCGCGGCGTGCCCGTCGATGTGGCGTGCGTCGGCGGCTCCCGACCTTCGCGCCGCGCGACGGTCGCGGCCGAGGGTGAACAGCACCGTCCCGATCAGCAGCGCCGCCACCGCCCACGTCGCCGGACGCAGCTCCGACCCGGTGACCCCCAGGCCGCCCGGATCCGCCGCCGTCGAGGCGTCGCCGGAGCCGCCCACGGCCCCCGGGCCGCCCGCCCCGTCGGTGCCACCCGGCCCCGGATCGCCACCGCCCGGACCACCGCTGTCCGGCCCCCCGCCGCCAGGTTCGCCCCCACCCGGCTCACCGGGCACCTCGCCGCCCTCGCCGATGGTCACCGAGTCCCCGAAGGCGTCGAACCGCAGCCCCAGGTACATGTCCAGTCCCTGGGCACTGTCCGGCAGCGCGTCCGCCACCTCGATCCGCACCACCACCTGCTGTGCCCGCTCGGTGGTCAGCTCGCCGACCGGCACCCGGTCCAGCCACACCACGCCCTCCTCGATCGGGACGGGGAGGTCACGGCGACCGGCGGGGCAGCTGCCGTCGAGCGCCCAGGCGTCGCAGAGCTCCAGGGTCAGCCGCACCGCGTCGTCCTGCTCCACCAGGGCACCCCCGGCCACCAGGCTCACCCACAGCCAGCCCTTCGCGCCGTCCGCGCCCGCCGGAGGCAGCGCCGCCGAGGTCACCCGCCACGGCAGGTCGCTGCCCGGGGACAGCGACCAGTCGGCGCCGGGGGGCAGCGACGACGACAGGGCGAGCACCCCGTCCGCCTGCGGGTAACCGCCCGCGGGCGGCGCGGTGGCGGAGGGTTGCGGCTCCGGGACGCCGACCGCCTGGGCCGGTGCCGCCGTCGGGCCCAAGGTGAGCG
The DNA here is from genome assembly GCF_012931845.1 of Cellulomonas taurus. NCBI lineage: Bacteria > Bacillati > Actinomycetota > Actinomycetes > Micrococcales > Cellulomonadaceae > Cellulomonas > Cellulomonas taurus. The sequence continues at coordinate 3,369,992 of NZ_CP051884.1, read as the reverse complement.
CGGCGACCGCGAGCAGGACCAGCAGAGCCGATGTCGGCTGGAGCTCCCGCGCCGAGGGCTCCGGCCCGCGGGCAGGCCAGAGCGCCCACAGGATCAGCCCCGCGACCAGCACGGTCACACCGCCCATCACGATCGGGTCGTCCAGCCTGACCAGGGCGAACCCGACACCCGGCGCGTGCGCCACCACCCGGCGCACCTCGGTGACGTCATAGGGGAACGGATCCTCCGCATCGTTGGCGTCACCCCGCAGGTGCAGCCGGGTCTGGCCGTCGGGCAGCGCCTCGACCGAGGTGACCCGGTGGGTGACCGGCAGCGGACCGAGCGGCGACGGGACCGTGACCACATCGCCGACGGCCACCTGATCGGCCGGGAGCGTGCGGACGATGGCCGCCGACCCGGTGGGGATGGTCGGACTCATCGACCCGGTGCGGAAGACGATCACCCCGAGGTCGAGCGTCACGACCAGCACGATGACCAGGCCGCAGATCGCGCCGAAGATCGCGGCGACGGTCAGCAGCACCTCGCGGGTCAGATCGGCGGCACGCCGCCAGGCCCGGCCGGGTGTCGGTGGTGCGCGGTGCGAACCCACCGGGCGATCACGAGCTGGTCGCCACGAAGTTCCACACCGGCGTCACCGTCTGGCCCTGCAAGGCCGAACTGGTCGCGGTGGACGGCATCGTGATCTGGAAGCAGACGTCGACCGGAGTACCCGCGGTGGTCGCGTTGGTGGCCGCACCGATCGGGAACGAGGCGGTGCCGTTGGCGGTCAGCGGCTGCCCAGCGGCGACGATCGTGGTGCCGGCCCCGATCCCGGCGGCGTTGCAGTTCGCCTGCGTGACACCGGTGCGGACCTGGTAGGTGAGCGCGGCGAAGAGCGCGGCGTTGGTGTTCGGTCCCGCGACCGCGCCGTTCAACACCGCCGTGCCGCCGATGGACCCGGGCGCCGCCCGCAGCTGCACCGGCGCGTAGACCACTGCACCCGGGGTGAGCGAGGTGGCGGCGACGGTGAAGTTCAGCTTCCCGGCGGTGGCGTCGGTGGGCCAGTTCTCCCGGTTCTGCCAGCTCTGACCGTCGTAGACGTTCTGTTCGATCTCGAACACCGAGGTGCCGATCGGCGTGTCGGTGTTGGAACCACCGAAGATCCACTCGGTGTCGGTCCAGGCCGCCAGCGTGACGGCGGCGCCGATACCCAGGACCCCGACCGCGGCCAGGATGGCCCGCAGGCGACCCTTCGAGCGGCGCTTCCGGTTCCGGATGTCGACGGTCGTGTGCGATTCCTGTGCAGTCATGGATTCCCCCCGGTCTCCACCGGACGGTTGCCCCCTGCACCCGTCCTGACCCGGGGCGGCCGCACCGCCACCCCGGGCATCGTCACGGAGCCCCCTGCTCCCTGTGACGCAAGCCATAGCTTCAGACATCACCCGCATATGTGCAAATACACAAATAGGGGAGCGGTGTTTGTGCGCTCTGTCAGCGGAAAGACCCGGGCAAGCGCTTTCACGATGTGAGACAGCCGTACCGCTCCCCGACCGCCGGGCCGAGGTCGGCAGTCCGCGCCCGAGGTCGGCAGTCTGCGCCCAGGTCGGCAGTCCGTGCCCGAGGTCGGCAGTTCGCGCCCGAGGTCGGCAGTTCGCCCGCCCGGATGTGGCGCGAACTGCCGACCTGGCGCGGGCCGGAGCCGCGCGGGCCCGGTCGGGGTTGCGTGGGCTCACGCCGCGCGGGCCCGGCCGGGGTTGCGCCGGGTAGGGCTGGCCTGCGCGCGTTGGGACCGGGCCCCGACCGCCGAGGCCCGGCGTCAGGCGGTCGGGGGTGTGGCCTCCGCGGCGGCGCGGGCTGCGCGGGGCAGGGCGGTGAGCACTCGGTCCAGGGCGGCGTCATCGTGCGCGGCGGACAGGAACCACGCCTCGAAGGCCGACGGCGCCGCGTACACCCCGTCGGACAGCAGGCTGTGGAAAAACGCCGGGTAGCGCCAGGACTCGGAGGCGAGCATCCCGGCGTAGTCCCGGACGCCCCCGTCCACCCCGAAGACGGTGCTGAACAGGTTGCCCGCGACCTGGACGGTGTGGGGCACCCCGGCGGCGGACAGTGCCTCGTGCACCGCCGTCCGCACCGTGGTGGAGGCGGCGTCGACGGCGGCGTACACCGTGGCGTTGGCGGCACGCAGCGTGGCCAGTCCCGCGGCGGTGGCCACCGGGTTCCCGGAGAGCGTCCCCGCCTGGTACACCGGCCCGACCGGTGCCAGGTGGTCCATGATCGTGGCCGAGCCGCCGAGCCCGGCCACCGGCAGCCCGCCACCGATCACCTTGCCGAAGGTCAGGATGTCCGGCGACCAGCCCTCCGGCTGCGCCTCCAGCCCCCACCAGCCCGCCGGGCCGACCCGGAAGCCGGTCAGCACCTCGTCCTGGATCAGCAGCGCACCGTGCCCGTGCGCGATCCGGGCCAGACCCGCGTTGAAACCGGGATCCGGCGGGACCACGCCCATGTTGGCCGGAGCCGCCTCGGTGATGATCGCCGCGATGGAGTCGCCGTGCTCGGCGAAGGCCGCCTCGACGGCCGCGAGGTCGTTGTAGGGCAGCACGATGGTCTCGGCTGCCACCGCGGCGGTGACCCCGGCCGACCCGGGCAGCGCCAGGGTGGCGACGCCGGACCCGGCGGCCGCCAGCAGCGAGTCGACGTGCCCGTGGTAGCAGCCGGCGAACTTGATCACCCGGTCACGGCCGGTGACCCCGCGGGCCAGCCGGATCGCGGTCATGGTCGCCTCGGTGCCGGTGGACACCAGGCGCAGCCGCTCCACGGCGGGTACCCGCTCGCGCACCGCCTCGGCCAGCTCAATCTCGGTCCGGGTCGGCGCGCCGAAGCTCAGACCACGGTCGGCGGCGGCGTGCACGGCGTCCAGCACGGCCGGGTGGGCGTGGCCGAGCAGCGCCGGGCCCCAGGAACCGACCAGGTCGACGTACTCCCGGCCGTCCTCGTCGGTGACGTAGGCACCGCGCGCGGAGGTCAGGAACCGGGGCGCGCCACCGACCGAGCCGTAGGCGCGCACCGGCGAGTTCACCCCGCCGGGGACGACGCCCCGCGCTCGCTCGAACAGCTCCTCGTTCGTGCCGGTCATCGCCACTCCTCCCGCAGCCAGTGGGCGAGTTCGACCGCCCAGTAGGTCAACACCTGGTCGGCGCCGGCCCGTCGGATGCCGAGCACCGACTCGGTGATCGCGCGCCGCCGATCGATCCAGCCGTTCGCTGCGGCGGCCTCGATCATCGCGTACTCACCGGACACCTGGTACGCGGCGACCGGCACCGTGCTCATCGCGGCGACCTCGGCCAGCACGTCCAGGTACGGCCCGGCCGGCTTCACCATCACGACGTCCGCACCCTCGGCGATGTCCAGCTCGACCTCGCGCAGTGCCTCGCGCCGGTTCGCCGAGTCCATCTGGTAGGTCCGGCGGTCGCCCTCCAGGGTCGACTCCACCGCGTCCCGGAACGGGCCGTAGAACGCGGAGGCGAACTTCGCGGAGTAGGCCAGCACGCCGACATCGCTGCGTCCGGCGGCGTCCAGGGTGTCCCGGATGACGGCGACCTGGCCGTCCATCATCCCGCTCGGCGCGACCATGTGGGCCCCGGCAGCGGCCTGCGCCAGTGCCATCTCCGAGTACCGGACCAGGCTGGCGTCGTTGTCCACGGTGCCGTCTGGGGCCAGCACCCCGCAGTGCCCGTGATCGGTGAACTCGTCCAGGCACAGGTCGGCCTGCACCACCAGGGCGTCGCCGACCTCGGCGCGCACGTCGGCGATCGCCCGGTTCAGCACGCCGTCCGGGTCGGTGGCGCCGGAGCCGACGGCGTCGCGGACCGCGGGCACGCCGAAGATGTTCACCGCGCTGATCCCGGCGGCCGCCGCTTCGGCCACCGCCTGCTTCAGCGAGTCGCGGGTGTGCTGCATGACCCCCGGCATCGACACGATCGGCGTCGGCTCGGCCAGCCCCTCCTTGACGAAGATCGGCAGGATCAGGTCGGCCGGGTGCAGCCGGGTCTCGGCCACCGAGCGGCGCATCGCCGGGGTGGCGCGGATCCGGCGCGGGCGGACCCGACCGGGGTGCGCGGCTGCGCCGGCCGCCAGGGCGGCGGCGTTCGGACGGGTGGGGTCGATGGTCATGACAACGCTCCAGTCACGGTGGCGATCAGCGCGGCGACCAGGCCGCTGGGCGACTGCTCGACGGCGACCGCGGACACCCGCAGCCCCGCGCGCAGTGCCTCGGCGGCCGTGGAATCGCCGATGCAGATCAGGTGGACACCGTCCGGCACCGGGCCGAGCAGGTCGACCAGGTTGCGGGCGGTGCTGCCGGAGGTGAGCAGCACGGCGTCGATGGCGCCCGCTGCCCACTCCTGGCGGGTCTCCGGTTCGGGCATCGGGCCCGGCACGGTGCGGTAGGTGGTGACCACGTCGACCGCCCAGCCGTGGCTGCGCAGTCCTTCGGCCAGGGTGTCGGCGGCCAGGTCGCCCAGCGGCAGCAGGACGCGCCGCGGTTCCGGCTGGGAGTCGACCGGCGGCCAGGCGCGGAGCAGGGTCCGGGCCGACGACTGCCCGGTCGGCACCACGTCGACCCGCACCCCGACCGACCGCAGCGCACGGGCGGTGGAGCCGCCGACCGCTGCCACCCGGACGTCGGCGAGCAGGTCGACCAGCGGGGTGCCGGTCTCCTCGGCGCGGTCCTCCAGCACCGGGACGGCGGCGGCGCTGGTGACACCGACCCAGCCGTAGTACCCGGCCTGCACCGCGAGCAGGGTGTCGTCCAGCTCGGTCGGATCCTCCGGCGGCACCGTCTGGATCAGCGGCACCACCACCGGTTCGGCACCGGCGGCCAGCAGCGCGATCACCAGCGGATCGGGGCCCTCGGTCTCCCGTGGCACCAGCACCCGCAGCCCGGTCAGCGGACCCTGCGGGGCGGGCACCAGCCCGGTCTCCGGCATCACGCGCTCAGCCCCGCCAGCTCGGCGGCGCCGTCGGCCAGCAGATCGGCGGCGAGGCGCTCGCCCAGGGCGGTCGCCTCGGCGGCGTCGATCACCGGGTCACCGGTCAGCGGAACGTCGTCGCTGTGCCGCAGGCGCTCCGTCCCGTCGGGTCGCAGGGCCACCGCGGTGAGGCTCAGCGCGGAGCGTGCCGCCTCCGGGTGCTGCGGGGAGGCGTCGGTCGGCTGCACCGGATCCAGGTGGGCGTAGGCACCCACCGGGGCGGCACATCCCGCCTCCAGGCGGGCCAGCAGCGCGCGCTCGGCGAAGGCGGCCAATCGGGATGCCGGGTCGTCCAGCAGGGCCAGGGCCAGTGCCAACGGGCTGCCGGAGCCGATCACCTCGGCCCGCACCTCCACCGCGAGCGCCCCCTGGGCCGGCGCCGGGGTCATCACGTCGGTGGGCAGGGTGTCGCTGATCGCGTCCAGTCGTCCCAGCCGGGCCAGCCCGGCACGGGCCAGCACCACGGCGTCCAGGTCGGCCTCGGCGCCGAGTGCCCGGGCCAGCCGGGTGTCGACGTTGCCCCGGATGTCGACCACCCGCAGGTCCGGCCGGGCCGCCAGCAGCTGCGCGGCCCGGCGCGGCGATCCGGTGCCGACCGTCGCACCCTCCGGCAGGGTCGCCAGGGTGAGGCCGTCCCGGGCGCACAGCGCGTCGCGCGGGTCCTCCCGGGGCGGCACGGCGGCGATCACCAGACCGTCGGCCGCGGCGGTGGGCAGGTCCTTGAAGGAGTGCACCGCCACGTCGCAGCGGTCGGCGAGCAGGGCGTCCCGCAGCGCGGTGACGAAGACCCCGGTGCCGCCGAGGGTGGTCAGCGACCCGGTCAACCGGTCGCCCTCGGTGCGGATCCGCACCAGCTCGTGCGCCCCGGCCCCGAGGCGGGTCAGGGCGTCCGCGACGTGCCCGGTCTGGGTCAGGGCAAGCTGGGACGCACGGGTTCCGACCCGGACCGGTGGGGGCATGAGGTCAGTCTCGGTCACCGATTTCTCCTTGTCGAAGCGGCTGATGAGGTGGTCCACGGGTCGACCTCGGCCAGGGCCGCCGCGACCCGGCGGGCGTCCGGCACCACCGACGCGAGCCCGTTCCCGGACACCCAGGCGCCCACCACCGCGAGGCCCGGCACCTCGGAGACCGCGTCGCGCACCCGGCGCACCGTCTCCCGGTGGGCGGCGCTCGGCACCGGCAGTCCCTGCCGCCAGGTGACCCGGGCGGAGGCACGGAGCCGGTCGCGGTCCAGGGCCACGCCGAGGATCGACGACGCGTCGCGCAGCGCCAGATCGGTCAGTCCGTCCAGATCGGCCGGCACGTCCGGGGCGCCCTCGCCCGCCCGCCCGTAGGACAGGCGGACCACGTGCCGTCCGGGCCCGGCCAGCTCGGCGAGCCAGCGCCACTTCGCGGTGGCATGGGTCAGCGCCTTGGCCCGCACCTCCGGGACGCCGTGCGCGACCAGCACACCGGTTCCCCGCGGGTGGCCGTCCAGTTCCGGGGCGTCCAGCACCAGGGTGGCGAGCACGATGTCCGCACCCGGGTCGGTGTGCAGCCCGGCCAGGTCGGGGGCCACGTCGGTGAGCAGAGTGGTGGCTGTGGGGGAGGCCACCACCAGGCGCGGTGCGGTCAGGACGTGTCCCTGCGACTCGACCCGGAACCTGGCGGCACCGGGCACCCGGTGCACGGCGGTCACGGCCGCGCCGCAGCGCAGCTCACCGCCCCGGGCCCGCACGTCCTCGACCAGGGCGTCGACCAGCGTGTGCAGCCCGCCGGACAGCGAGCTGACGGCGGAACCGGCCGGGATGTTCGCGCGCAGCGCCCGGACGGCGAGGCTGAGCGATCCCGCGGCACGAGCGGACGCGACCAGTCCGGGCGCCACCGCGTCGGCGGCGATCGCCTCCGGTTCGGCCGCGTGCACCCCGGCCACCACCGGGCGGACCAGCCGGTCCAGCACCCGACGGCCCATCCGGGCGCGCACCAGGTCGCCGAGGGTGGTCACCTGGTCGTCGGGCCGGATGCCGTGGGAGGCGGGCAGCAACCGGTCGGCCGCTGCCCGCAGCGATCCGAGCCACCCGATCGTGCGCCGGACGTCGGGGGCGAAGGGGTGCGCGGGGATGCCGAGCAGGCCGGTGCGGGGCAGCGGACCGGCGCCGCGGGGCAGGCGGACCCAGGCGCCGTAGGGCTCGGGCGACACGACCGCGGCGGTCAGCCCTAGTTCGCCCGCCAGCTCGGCGACCGCACCGCCCCGGGTGGCGAAGGACTCGGCTCCGGCATCCAGGGTCAGACCGTCGACCTCGTGCCGTCCGACCACGCCGCCGGGGGAGGACCAGGACTCCAGCACCAGGGTGCGCAGCCCGGCGGTCGCCAGCTCACGGGCGGCCACCAGCCCCGCCACCCCGGCCCCGACCACGATCGCGTCCCAGTCGTCGCCGGCCTGCGTCATGTCGCGTTCACTCTCGTTGTTCTGCGTGGCTGGATCCTCAGTCGAGGGCGTGCACCAGGGCGACCACCCGGGTGAGCACGTCGGGGTCGGTGGTCGGCGGCACCCCGTGCCCGAGGTTCACCACGTGGCCCGGCGCGGTGGCCCCGCGGGCCACCACCTCCCGGACGTGCGCCTCCAGCACCGGCCACGGGGCGGCGAGCAGGGCGGGATCGATGTTGCCCTGCACCGGTACGTCACCCCCGAGGCGTCGCACCGCCTCGTCCAGCGGCAGCCGGTCGTCCACCCCGACCACATCGGCGCCGACGTCCCGCATCGCCGCCAGCAGCTCGCCGGTGCCGGTGCCGAAGTGCACCCGCGGCACACCCAGGTCGGCGACGTGGCGCAGCGTGCGGTGCGAGGCGGGGCCGACCGAGCGCAGGTAGTTCTCCAGCGACAGCGATCCGGCCCAGGAGTCGAAGAGCTGCACGGCGCTGGCCCCGGCCAGGATCTGCGCCCGCAGGAACCGGCCGGCCACGTCCGCTGCCCACCCGGTCAGCCGGGCCCAGGTCTCCGGGTCGCCGTGCATCAGGGTCCGGGCCGCCAGGTGATCCCGGGACGGCCGCCCCTCGACCAGGTACGCCGCCAGCGTGAACGGCGCCCCGGCGAAGCCGATCAGCGGGGTGCCGCCCAGTTCGGCGACGGTGAGTGCCACGGCCTCGGTGATCGGGGACAGCGCGGTGCCGTCCAGCGACTCGGCGGGGTGCTCGGCCAGCAGGCGGTCCACCTCGGCGGCGGTGCGCACCGGCGACCCGAATACCGGCCCGACGCCGGGCTCGATCCGCACGTCCACCCCGGCCAGCTTGAGCGGGACGACGATGTCGGAGAAGAAGATCCCGGCGTCCACGTCGTGGCGACGGACCGGCTGCAGGGTGATCTCCGCGGCCAGTTCCGGGGTGAGGCAGGCGTCCAGCATCTCGGTCCCGGCGCGGGAGGCGCGGTACTCAGGCAGCGAACGACCCGCCTGGCGCATGAACCACACCGGGCGGCGGCTGGGCCTGCGACCTCGGTAGGCATCGATCAACGGGGCGGAGCCGGTGCGGCCGTCGACCAGCGGATGGTCGGCCGGGAGACCTGTCCCGTCGGGCAGGCTGGGCAGCGGACGTGACGGAGTCGACAGCGCGGAGATTGGTCCGGTCCTTTCCTGGAGTGATTCAATCGTAGCCGTGGTGCTGCTCTCGCTGGCAGCGAGCCATCAGGACCTCGACCTGTCCGTGCTGGAGCGGCTGTCCGCCGACGCGCACGCGGTCGGCCGGGAGGTCGTGAGCGGACTCGCCCCGATTTCCGGTGCCGTCGTTCTCGCGACGTGCAACCGGTTCGAGTTGTACCTGGATGTCGACGACACCGCCGACCCCGAGTCGGTGGACGTGGCCGCCGCCGCCGCGATGTCGGTGGTCGCCGAGCGCTCCGGTTATCCGGCGCAGCGGGTGTCCGACGCGCTCACCCCGGTCACCGGCACCGCGGTCGCCGAGCACCTGTTCGCCGTCGCCTCCGGACTGGAGTCGATGGTGGTCGGGGAGCGCGAGATCGCCGGTCAGGTCCGTCGCGCCCTCACCACCGCCCGCCGGGACGGCACCACCACCTCCGGGCTGGAGGGACTGTTCCAGGCCGCCAGCCGCACGTCGCGTGCCGTGGGCGCCCACACCGGACTGGGTGCCGCCGGGCGGTCCGTCGTCGGGGTGGCCCTGGACCTGGTCGAAGCGGCGCTGCCCGACTGGTCGCAGGTGCGCTGCCTGCTGATCGGCACCGGCTCCTACGCGGGGGCCAGCCTCGCCGCGGTGAAGGCCCGCGGCTGCACCGACATCACCGTCTACTCCGCCAGCGGTCGCGCCGGGCGGTTCGCCGCGGATCGTGGCGTGGACGCCGCCACCAGTGACCTGGCCGGTGCGCTGGCCGGGATCGACCTGGTGGTGGCCTGCTCCGGTGCCGCCGGATCGCTGCTGGACGCCGACACGGTGCGCCGGGGGACCGGCGGACCGCTGGCCGTGGTCGACCTGGCGCTGCAGCACGACGTGGACCCCGAGGTCGGCACCCTGCCCGGTGTCACCCTGGTCGGGCTGGCCACGGTCGCCGAGCACGCACCGGGCGACACTTCCGCGACGGTGGCCGATGCCCGCCGGATCGTCGCCGAGGAGGTGCACACCTTCGAGTCCGAGCTGCGCACCCGCGAGTGGGACCCGCCGGTGGTCGCCGAGCGCCGCCGGGTGATGGCCGAGCTCGCCCGGGTCAGCGCCCAGCTGAGCCCGCGGTCGGCACGGTCGCTGCGCCGCCGGGTGCGCACCGCGATGCACAAGCCGACGGTCCGCGCCCGCACCGCCGCCCGGGTCGGTGACACCGCCAGCTACGCCGCCGGCCTGGCCGAGCTGGCGGCGATCGACGTGCCGGCCCTGGTCAGCGGCGCCGGCGCCGGGGCCGCAGCCCTGGGCTGACCCCTCGCGGGCCGTCGTGGCCGGAGTTCAGTCCTCCAGGTGGCCGACCAGCTGGGCGGCCAGGCCGGTGTAGGTGCCGGGGGTGAGGGCCGACAGCCGCTGGGCGACGTCCGCCGGCAGTCCGAGCCCGGCGATGAACTCCCGCATGTCGTCGGCCGTCAGCCGCCGACCCCGGGTCAGCTCCTTCAGCCGCTCGTAGGGGTTCTCCATCCCGGTCACCCCGGCGACGGCTGCCGCCCGCATCGCCGACTGCACCGGCTCGCCGAGCACCTCCCAGTTCTGGTCCAGCTCGGCCGCCAGCAGCTCGGTGTTCACCGACAGCGCCGCCAGGCCGCGCCGCACGTTGTCGAGCGCGAGCAGCGAGTGGCCGAAGGCCGGGCCGATGTTCCGCTGGGTGGTGGAGTCGGTGAGGTCGCGCTGCAGTCGGCTGGTGACCAGGGTCGCGGACAGGGTGTCCAGCAGGGCACAGGACAGCTCCAAGTTCGCCTCGGCGTTCTCGAACCGGATCGGGTTCACCTTGTGCGGCATCGTGGACGAGCCGGTCGCCCCGGCCACCGGGATCTGCACGAAGACCCCGCGTGAGATGTAGGTCCACACATCGGTGGCCAGGTTGTGCAGCACCCGGTTGAAGCGCGCGATGTCGGCGTAGAGCTCGGCCTGCCAGTCGTGCGACTCGATCTGGGTGGTCAGCGGGTTCCAGGTCAGCCCCAGGTGCTCCACGAAGGTCCGGGACACCTCCGGCCAGTCGGCGCCGGGCACCGCGATCACGTGCGCGCCGTAGGTGCCGGTCGCCCCGTTCAGCTTGCCCAGGTACTCGGCCCCGGCGATCCGGCGCAGCTGCCGACCCAGCCGGTGGGCCAGCACGGCGAGCTCCTTGCCGAGCGTGGTCGGGGTGGCGGGCTGGCCGTGGGTCAGCGCCAGCATCGGGACCTCGGCGTGCTCCCGCGCCAGGTCGGCGACCTGACCGACCAGTGCTTCGGCGGCGGGCAGCCAGACCTCGCGCACCGCGCCGCGCACCATCAGCGCGTAGGACAGGTTGTTGATGTCCTCGCTGGTGCAGCAGAAGTGCACCAGCTCGCCGAGCGCCGGCAGGGCGGTGCCGGTGGCCGCCGCCAGTCGTCGCTTGAGGAAGTACTCGACGGCCTTCACGTCGTGCACCGTCTGCCGCTCGATCTCCGCGAGCTCGGCGATCTCCGCGGCACCGAAGTCGGTCACCACCGCGCGCAGGTAGGCGCGCTCGTCGTCGGAGAGGGTCGGCGCACCGGGCACCACCTGGTGGTCGGTCAGGTGGATCAGCCACTCGACCTCGACATGCACCCGCTCCCGGTTCAACGCCCCCTCGGACAGGTGGTCGACCAGGGACGCGACGGCGGGGCGGTAACGACCGTCCAACGGGCCCAGAGCGAGCGGCGGGGTGACATCGGCGAGGCGGACGCGGGCGGCGGGCGCGTGAGGCATGGGCCGCATCTTTCCACGCGACCTCTCAACCTCGAAGGTTCCTGGCCGATACACCGGTCAGCCATACAGGGGGGCAGGGACATGGTGGGACTGCGACACCGGCGCGAGGCGACCGGGAAAGCGCTTGATGACGGCACGGACGTCGGCCGGGAACTGCGTGCGCTGGACGAGGTGGTCCGCACACTCGAACGCCAGGCGAACACCAGCGGCACCCGCGAGCTCCTGGACGTGATCCGGGTCGGGCTGGGCTTCGAGTACGGGTCGATCTGGCGGGTGGACACCCGGCAGAACCTGCTGGTGTTCGGCGAGCAGTGCGGTGAGCTCTCACCGGAGCTGAGCCGGATGTCGCCCTCGTTCACCATGCCCAAGGGCGTCGGCCTGTGCGGCCTGGCCTGGCAGAACGACGGGGTGCTGCCGGTCGCCGACCTGCAGGAGCACCCACCGAACTGCTCCCGTGGCGAGGTCTTCCTGCGGGCGGGTGCCCGAGGTGCGATGACCATGCCGCTGTGGCGCGCCGGCCGGGTGTTCGCGGTGATCGAACTGCTGTCCCGCGAGCGCCGGGGCGAGGGGCCCGAGCAGGTGGCGGTGCTCAACATCCTGGCCCGCACCGTCTCCCAGGCGCTGGCAGCCCGGCACGCGAACCGGGAGATCGAGCAGGTCGCCCTGGACCAGAAGGCGGTGACCACCTCGGTCGCCAAGGTCGGTGCCTGCCACGACGAGGAGTCGGCGCTGCGCACCGCCCTGGACACCGTCCGCGAGGAGTTCGGCTGGGAGTACGGCTCGTACTGGGCCGTCGACCCGAGCAGCCGGACCCTGCGGTTCGCGGTGGAGTCCGGCACCGCCGGGTCCGAGTTCCGCGCCGTCACCCTGGCGGCGTCCTTCGCCGAGGGGGTCGGGCTGGCCGGACGTGCCTGGCGGGCGCGGGACCTGGTGTTCGTGCCGGACCTGGGGGAGCTGACCGACTGCGTCCGCGCACCCGCCGCCCAGCGCGCCGGGGTCAAGTCCGGGGTGTGCCTGCCGGTCATCGTCGGCGACGAGGTGGTCGGCACGATGGACTTCTTCACCACCGAGACGATCGAGCTCAGCGACAGCCGCCGCGGTTCGCTGCGCAACGTCTCCCAGCTGGTGTCGCAGCGGTTGGACATCCTGCGGGCGGCAACCCGGGACCGGACCGCCGCCGACGCGCTGCTGACCAGTGTCGCCCGGCTCTCCGACAGCGCCGGTGAGGCGCTCGCGGTCGCCGAGGAGGCGGTGAGCCAGACCAACGCGATGGCCGAGCAGGTCCGGGTGCTGGAGGCCTCGTCCTCGGCGGTCGGCGACGTGATCCGGGTGATCTCCACCATCGCCGACCAGACCAACCTGCTCGCGCTGAACGCCACCATCGAGGCGGCGCGGGCGGGTCAGGCGGGCCGTGGCTTCGCGGTGGTCGCCACCGAGGTCAAGGAGCTGGCCGGCGGCACCTCGGCCGCCACCAGTCGGGTCGAGCAGCAGGTCGCGGACATCCAGGCCAACACCACCGCGGTGGCCGCCGGGATCGAGTCGGTCAGCAGCACGATCCGGCGGATGGACGAGGTGCAGGCCAGGATCGGCGAGGTGCTGGACGAGCAGCGGCGGATGGCCCGGGCGTTCCAGACGACGTGACGGTCCCAGGGGCCGCGTCGTCAGTCGCGGCGGCGTGACTCCGGGATCAGCACCGACAGCACGAAGCTGACGATCGACACGATCAGCGCGCCGATCACCGCGGTGCCGAAGCTGTCGATCCGCAGACCCCAGTCGGTCTGCTCGGTGATCCACGCGGTCAGCATCAGCATCAGGGCGTTCACCACCAGGGTGAACAGGCCGAGGGTGAGGATGTACAGCGGGATGCTGAGCACCTGCACGATCGGCTTGACGATGGCGTTCACCACTCCGAACACCAGCGCGACCAGCAGGATGATGCCCAGTCGGCCGCCGGTGGTGTCGGCTCCGACGATCTCCATCCCGGACAGCAGGATCTCGGCGAGCCAGAGGGCCACACCGCTGATCAGCACGCGCACGATGAATCTCATGTCCTGATGGTGCCATTCTGTCGGGTGTGAAGCACGTGCCACTGCGCCCCGCCCTGTCGACCCTGCCGCCCTACGTGCCCGGTGCCCGGGTGCCGGTCGGTGCCGCGGCCTTCAAGCTGTCGTCGAACGAGAACCCGTATCCGCCGTTGCCCTCGGTGGTGGCGGCGATCGCGGACGGCGCGGTGGACGTGAACCGCTACCCGGACATGTATGCCACCGAGCTGACCGACGCGGTGGCCGCGCACCTGGGCGTGCAGCCGGATCAGGTGGTGGCCGGCTGCGGGTCGGTGGCGGTGCTCGGCCACATCCTGGCCGCGTTCTGCGACGCCGGTGACCAGGTGGTCTACCCGTGGCGGTCCTTCGAGGCGTACCCGATCGCGGTGACGTTGGCCGGGGCGGAGTCGGTGCAGGTGCCGGCGGGTGAGGACGGACGGATCGACCTGCCCGCGATGGCCGCCGCCGTGACCGAGCGCACCCGGGTGGTGCTGGTCTGCACCCCGAACAACCCGACCGGCCCGGCCGTGCACGCCGACGAGCTGGAGGCGTTCCTGGCCGCGGTGCCGCGCGACGTGCTGGTGGTGTTGGACGAGGCCTACGTCGAGTTCGTGCGGGACCCGCAGGCACCCGACGGCCTGGCGGTGCTGGCCGCGCACCCGAACGTGGTGCTGCTGCGCACCTTCTCCAAGGCCTACGGGCTGGCCGGACTCCGGGTGGGCTTCGCGGTGGCCGACGCCCGGCTCGCCGCCGGGATCCGGTCGGCGTCCACCCCGTTCGGGGTGTCGCACCTGGCGCAGCTGGCCGGGGTGGCGTCGCTGCGGGCCAGCGCCGAGCTCCTGGACCGGGTGGAGCGGATCGTCGGCGAGCGCGCGCGTCTGCTGGCCGGATTGCGCGAGCAGGGCTGGGCGGTGCCGGACTCGCAGGCGAACTTCGTCTGGCTGCCCCTCGGTGACGACGCTGCCCGGTTCGCGCAGCAGGCCACCGCGGCCGGGGTGCTGGTACGACCCTTCGCCGGTGACGGGGTGCGGATCAGCGTCGGCGAACCGGAGGCGAGCGACCTGGTGCTGCGGGTGAGCGCGGAGTTCCGCCGGTAGCAGCAGCTCAGGACCGTTACGCTGCGCAACTCAGGGATGATTCGTCGGTGTTGCCGAACTGCCGCGAATCGTCCACCCGCACGAAGGGTGGTGCAGTGACGGACAGCGGTGACTGGCCCGCGCCTCCGCACGACTTCGGCGATCCCACCGACGGTGATCTCATCCGGCTGCTGCTGGTCGAGGACGACGACGGTGACGCGATGTTGGTCGGCGAGCATCTGGAGGACGCTGGACTGTCGGTGCACACCGAGCACGTCCGCACCCTGAACGAGGCGGTCGAACGCCTGGACGTCGACTGCGTGCTGCTCGACCTCGGCCTCCCCGACGCGCACGGCCTGGACGCGCTGCGCCAGCTGCTCGGCGCCGGTGCGCCCGCCGTCGTGGTGCTCACCGGCCGCACCGACACCGAGACCGGCCTGAAGGCGGTGGCCGCCGGCGCGCAGGACTACCTGGTCAAGGGCGAGGTCGACGGCGAACTGCTCAGCCGCTCGATCCGGTACGCCGTCCAGCGCCGTCAGCTCCAGGCGGCGGACGAGATGCTCTACCGCTCCCGGATCCAGGCGGAGGAGACCGTCCGCTTCGAGCGCGCCCTGCTGCCCCGCCCGGCGATCGCGGACGACCAGCTGGAGGTCCGGGTCGGTTACCGCGCCGGGCGCGCCGGAGTGCTCGGCGGGGACTTCTACGACGTGGTGCAGCGGCCGGACGGCACCGTGCTGGCCCTGGTCGGTGACGTCTGCGGCCACGGCCCGGACGAGGCGGCCCTCGGTGCCGTGCTGCGCACCGCCTGGCGGACCCTGGTCCTGGCCGACACCCCGGTGGAGCAGCTCTTCCCGCTGCTCGAGCGCGTACTGGTCTCCGAGCGCGGGCGGGACGAGATCTTCACCACCGCCTCGATGGTCGCGATCCACCCGGACCGGCAGACCGTGGACATGTACCTGGCCGGACACCCGGTGCCCTTCCTGCTCGGCGACCCGGCGGCCGGGCGGCGTTCGCACCTGCTGCCCACCGACCGGCGGGGCCGCGCGCTGGGCATCCCGCTGACCAGCGGCTGGGAGCCGGAGCGCCTGCCGCTCGGGGAGCGGTGGCGACTGATGATGTACACCGACGGGGTGCTCGAAGCCACCATCGCCGGACGCGGCTCGGAACGGATCGGCAAGGAAGGGCTGTTGACGGTGGTGGATGACGCACTGGCGGCCGACCCGGCCGACGTGGTCGAAGGGGTGCTGCACGAGGTGCGCGCCCAGCACGGCGGAGAACTGGTCGACGACACGGCACTGGTGGTCGTGGGCTGGGGCGGGGCCGGGGTGGTGCAGGCGTGAGGCGCACGACGACCATCACCCTGCGACGTCGACTCGCCCAGGCGCTGACCGCCGGAGGCCTGGTGCTGGCCCTGCTGGTCGCCGCCTCCGCGTTCGCGCTGTGGCAGATGCTCGACCGGCAGGACGAGGTGACCGACACCTACTTCCAGGTGATCACCCGCGCCGAGAGCTCCTACACCCGGCTGGTCGACGCCGAGACGGCGGTGCGTGGATACGCGCTGACCGGGTCCGACGTCACCCTGGAGCCCTACGAGCGGGTCGGTGACGCCCTCGACACCTTCGGCAGCGTCGCGGAGAACCGTTCCGGACGGGTGTCCGCACCGGTGCAGCAGGCGGCACAGGCGGCGCTGGACGCCGCGGAGGACTGGGACGAGCAGATCGCCCAGCCGATCATCACCCGGGTGCAGACCGAGGGGCCGGGGTCGGTCGGGCCGGAGCAGATCACCGCGGGGCAGGTCGTCTTCGACCAGACCCGCAGCGCGGTGCAGGACTACCTCGATCTGCTGAACCAGCGCCGCGACGAGGCGAACCAGGACATGAACACCTGGGTGCAGCTGGTGGTGCTCGCGATGGCGGTGCTGGCGGTCTCCGCCGTGATCGCCGCGATGCTGCTGTGGCGGACGCTGAGCCGGTGGATCACCGGACCGTTGAACGCCCTGGCCGAGGACAGCCGGGCGGTGTCCTCCGGCGACCTGCACCACCGGGTCGAGACCACCGGTCCGGGCGAGATCGCCGACCTCGCGGCCGACGTGGAGCGGATGCGGCTGAGCCTGGTCGAGCAGCTGCAGTCCATCGAGGCGTCCCGCGCCGAGGTCGCCGCCGCCCACGAACAGCTGTCCGAGCAGGCGGAGGAGCTGCGCCGGTCGAACCGCGACCTGGAGCAGTTCGCCTATGTCGCCTCGCACGACCTGCAGGAACCGTTGCGCAAGGTGGCCAGCTTCACCCAGCTGCTGCAGAAGCGGTACGGCGGCCAGCTTGACGAGCGCGCCGACCAGTACATCGGCTTCGCCGTGGACGGCGCCAAGCGGATGCAGGCACTGATCC
Organism: Cellulomonas taurus; assembly: GCF_012931845.1. NCBI lineage: Bacteria > Bacillati > Actinomycetota > Actinomycetes > Micrococcales > Cellulomonadaceae > Cellulomonas > Cellulomonas taurus. The sequence goes on along the minus strand of NZ_CP051884.1, from coordinate 3,353,133 downwards.
AGGACCTGCTCGGCTTCTCCCGGGTGGGCAGGATCGGCGGCGAGGTCACCGACGTGCCGATGGACGAGGCGCTCGCGGACGCGCTGGACAACCTGGGCAGCCTGATCGAGGACACCGGCGCGGTGATCGAGGTCGACGACCTGCCGGTGGTCGCGGGGGAGCGGGGCCTGCTGGTCCAGCTGCTGCAGAACCTGATCGGCAACGCGATCAAGTTCCGCGACCCGGAGCGACCCCCGACGGTGCGCATCACCGCGCGGCAGGACGGCGACACCTGGGAGTTCGACTGCCGGGACAACGGCATCGGGATCGACGCGCAGTACGCCGAGCGGGTGTTCGTCATCTTCCAGCGGCTGCACCCCAAGGACGTGTACGGGGGCACGGGCATCGGCCTGGCTCTCTGCAAGAAGATCGTCGAGTATCACGGCGGTCGCATCTGGCTCGGGGAAACCGACGGGCCGGGCACCAGCATCCGCTGGACGCTCCCGGTCGGCTCCGACACTGTGCCGGCGCTGTCCGGCAGGATCGAGGAATGAACATGGCGGGCAAGGTCATCGATGTGCTGCTGGTGGAGGACGACCCGGGCGACGTCCTGATGACCCAGGAGGCGTTCGAGCACAACAAGGTCGCCAACCGGCTGTCCGTGGTGCCGGACGGGGTCAGCGCGATGGAGTTCCTGCGCAAGGAGGGCGAGCACGAGGGTGCTCCGACCCCGGACCTGATCCTGCTCGACCTCAACCTGCCCAAGATGGACGGCCGTGAGGTGCTGGAGGCGCTCAAGGGCGACGAGGCGCTGCGCCGGATCCCGGTCGTGGTGCTGACCACCTCCGAGGCCGAGGAGGACGTGGTCCGCTCCTACTCCCTGCACGCCAACGCCTACGTCACGAAGCCGGTGGACTTCGACCGCTTCATCGAGGTCGTCCGCCAGATCGACGAGTTCTTCGTCGAGGTCGTCCGCCTCCCCCAGCGCTGACCCCGCGGGCTCCCGCGCCCGACCCTGCGCGCCTCCGCGCTCAACCCGCGCCTCCGCGCTCGACCGCGCGCTCCCTCGTCGAGATGACAGAAACCGACGCTGCCACGCCGGCAATGCGTCGGTTTCTGTCATCTCGGTGACGCGACTCGGGTTTTCCCGTGGGAGGGGGCGGGGTAGCCGGGTGGGAGCGGGACGGGTGGGCGCGGGAGAGTGGTCGGGCGTGGTTGTAGGACTCGCACAACCGGTCCGGCCGAGGCTTGACGACCCCCCGGACAGCGGACCTACGGTTGCGTAGCCTACGGTGGCGTAGGTTAAGAGCGTCCCGGACCGGGGGCGCAGGCGCAGGCGAAGGAGAACCGCGTGCACGACAGCGGACCGCTGACCGACGACGGACTCGTTCAGCTGCTCACCCCGAGCGGAGAACGGGTCGATCACCCGGACTACAGCCCGCGGGTGGCCCACCTGGACGGCGACGCCCTGCGGGGCATGTGGCGGGACATGGTGCTGGTGCGCCGGTTCGACACCGAGGCGACCTCCCTGCAGCGGCAGGGCGAGCTCGGTCTCTGGGTGCAGAGCCTCGGCCAGGAGGCGGCGCAGATCGGTTCCGGCCGGGCGCTCGCCCCGCAGGACTTCGTGTTCCCGTCCTACCGCGAGCACGGGGTGGCGCACACCCGTGGCCTCGACCTGACCGAGCTGCTCCGGCTGTTCCGCGGGGTCGACCACGGTGGCTGGGACCCGAGCGAGCACAACTTCCACCTCTACACGCTGGTGATCGGCTCGCACACCCTGCACGCGACCGGGTACGCGATGGGCGTGCAGCGGGACGGCGCGGTCGGCACCGGCGACCCCGAGCGCGACACCGCCGTCGTCACGTACTTCGGTGACGGCGCGACCAGCCAGGGCGACGTCAACGAGGCACTCGTCTTCTCCGCGGTGAACAACGCGCCGCTGGTGCTGTTCTGCCAGAACAACCAGTGGGCGATCTCCGAGCCGACCGTCCGCCAGACCCGGGTGCCGCTCGGCGACCGCGGACTCGGCTTCGGCATCCCGAGCGTCCGGGTCGACGGCAACGACGTCCTGGCCTGCTACGCGGTGACCGCCGAGGCGCTGGAGCGTGCCCGGTCCGGTGGCGGCCCGACGTTCATCGAGGCCTTCACCTACCGGATGGGCGCGCACACCACCTCCGACGACCCGACCCGGTACCGGTCGGCCGCGGAGGAGGACTACTGGCGTCAGCGCGACCCGATCGACCGGCTGACCGCCCACCTGACCGCCACCGGTGACCTCACCGAGGAGTTCCGCGCCTCGGTCGCCGCCGAGGCGGACGCCCTGGGCGAGCGGGTGCGGGAGTTCACCCGGTCGCTGGGCCGCCCCAGCACGAGCAGCATGTTCGAGCACGTCTACGCCACCCCGCACGCCATCGTCGACGCCGAGCGCCAGTGGTTCGAGCGCTACGAGTCGTCCTTCATCGGAGGTGCAGCCGAATGAGCACAGCCCACGAGACCAGCGCCGCGCAGAAGATCACCTTCGCGAAGGCGATCAACACCGGCCTGCGCCGGGCCATGGAGCGTGACCCCAAGGTCATGCTGATGGGCGAGGACATCGGCGCGCTCGGCGGCGTGTTCCGGGTCACCGACGGTCTGGCCAAGGACTTCGGCACCGATCGGGTGGTGGACACCCCGCTGGCCGAGTCCGGGATCATCGGCACCGCGATCGGCCTGGCCATGCGCGGCTACCGGCCGGTGTGCGAGATCCAGTTCGACGGGTTCATCTTCCCCGGCTTCGACCAGATCACCACCCAGCTGTCCAAGATGCACTACCGGTCCCGTGGGCGGCTGAACCTGCCGATCGTGATCCGGGTGCCGTTCGGCGGCGGCATCGGCGCGGTGGAGCACCACAGCGAGTCCCCGGAGGTGCTGTTCGCGCACACCGCCGGCCTGCGGGTGGTCAGCCCGGCCACCCCCGCCGACGCGCACGTGATGATCCAGCAGGCGATCGCCAGCCCGGATCCGGTGATGTTCTTCGAGCCGAAGGGCCGCTACTGGGAGAAGGGCGAGGTGGACACCACGTCCGACCCGCTCGCCCCCAGCGCCGGCGCCCTGCTCGACTCCGCCCGCATCCTGCGCCCCGGCACCGACGTCACCCTGGTGGCGCACGGCCCGACCGTGGCCACCGCGCTGAAGGTCGCCGAGTCCGCCGCCGCCGAGGGTCACAGCATCGAGGTGGTCGACCTGCGCGCGATCTCCCCGCTGGACGTGACCACCGTCGCCGAGTCGGTCCGGCGCACCGGCCGCTGCGTCGTCGTGCACGAGGCCCCGGTGCTGTACGGCACCGGCGCCGAGGTCGCCGCCCGGATCACCGAGGAGTGCTTCTACCACCTCGAGGCCCCGGTGCTGCGGGTCGGTGGCTTCCACTCGCCCTACCCGGTGGCCAAGCTGGAGCACGAGTACCTGCCCGGCCTCGACCGGGTGCTGGACGCCGTCGACCGCGTCCTCGCCCACTGAGCCGCCCAGCCCCGCTCGTCCCACCGCGCAGCTCGCCCGCCGAGCCGAGTCGCTCGCCCCAGAGCCTGCCCGTCAGAGCCTGCTCGTCCGCCAAGGAGAACCAGTGCCGTCCTACCAGCAGTTCCGCCTCCCCGACGCCGGTGAGGGCCTGACCGAGGCCGAGATCGCCGCCTGGCACGTCGCGGTCGGCGACACCGTCGAGATCAACCAGACCATCGTCGAGGTGGAGACCGCCAAGTCGCTGGTCGACCTGCCGAGTCCGTTCGCCGGTGTGGTGGTCGACCTGCTGGTGTCCGAGGGGGAGACCGTCGAGGTCGGCGTGCCGATCATCGTGGTCGACACCGATCCGCAGGGTGCCGGAGCGCCCTACACCCGTGGTGGTGCCGCACCGGCCGCCGAGTCCGCACCCACCCCCGCCGCCCCGGCCAGTTCGCCCGCCTCGGCGGCCCCGGAGCCCGCCGACTCCGACGCCGCGGCCGGTGGTGCGGTGCTGGTCGGCTACGGCACCGCTGAGCCCACCACCCGCCGCCGGGCCCGGTTCACCTCCGCCGAGGGCGACCCCGCCGTGGGTGCCCCGTCGGGTTCCGGTTCGGATACCGGCTCCACCGGACCGGCTGCGGGTGGCTCGACCTCGGGTCCCGGAGCCGCTGGATCCGGCACCGCTGGTCCTGGCGCCGGCCGGGTGGCCGCTGGCACGGCCACCTCTGGCACGTCCACCGCCGCCCCGGCCAACCCGGCGACGACCGCTTCGTCGTCGAACGCCCGGTCGCAGGCGGGTCGTGCCCTCGCCAAGCCCCCGGTGCGCAAGCTGGCCCGGGACCTGGGGATCAGCCTGGAGTCGGTGCAGCCCACCGGCCCCGGCGGCATCGTCACCCGGGAGGACGTTCTGGCGTACACCGCCCAGGCCGAGCCCCGCACCCTGGCCACCTACCCCGGCGACGACCAGCCCTGGCTCGCCTCCGGCACGGTGTCCGCCGACGGCCGGCAGACCCGGGTCCCGGTGAAGTCGGTCCGCAAGCGCACGGCGGAGGCGATGGTCGCCAGCGCGTTCACCGCCCCGCACGTGACCGTCTTCCACACCGTCGACGTCACCCGCACCATGAAGCTGGTCGCCCGGCTGCGCGAGGAGCGGGAGTTCGCCGACGTGCGGGTCACGCCCCTGCTGATCACCGCCAAGGCGCTGCTGCTGGCGGTGCGCCGCCACCCGGAGATCAACGCCTCCTGGGACGAGTCCGCGCAGGAGATCGTCTACAAGCACTACGTGAACCTCGGGATCGCCGCCGCCACCCCGCGCGGGCTGGTGGTGCCGAACATCAAGGACGCGCACCGGATGGGCCTGCACGACCTGGCCGAGGGCATCGCCGACCTGACCTCCACCGCCCGGGCCGGCAAGACCTCCCCGACCGACATGTCCGACGGCACGATCACCATCACCAACGTGGGCGTGTTCGGCATCGACACCGGGACCCCGATCCTCAACCCGGGTGAGGCCGCGATCCTCGCCTTCGGTGCGATCCGCCAGCAGCCGTGGGTGCACAAGGGCAAGATCAAGCCCCGCTACGTCACCCAGCTCGCGCTGAGCTTCGACCACCGACTGGTCGACGGCGAACTCGGCTCCCGGGTCCTCGCCGACGTCGCGGCAGTCCTGGCCGACCCCTCCCAGGGGCTGGTCTGGGCCTGACGCACTGCGGCCGCACGCAGGCAGGCTTCCCCGCGCGGGAGGCGTGCCCGCGTGCGCGCGGGGGCCTCAGCCGTCCAGGCGGGCGGCGACGTCGGCGGGGAAACCGCCGGTGGCGATCGGGCCCCAGCGGGTGGGCGTGACCCGGATCAGCGACTTGCCCTGGGTGCGCATCGCCGCGCGGTACTCGTCCCAGTCGGGGTGCTCCCCGGCGATGCACCGGTAGTAGTCGACCAGGGCGTCCTCGGCCTCGGGCATGTGCAGCACCTCGGCGTCGCCGTCGACCTGGACCCACGCGTCACCGAAGTCGTCGGACAGCACGCAGATCGACACCCGGGGGTCGCGCTCGGCGTTCACCGTCTTCGCCCGGCCGGGGTAGGTGGAGATCACGATCCTGCCCTGCTCGTCCACGCCGCCGGAGACCGGAGAGATCTGCGGTCGACCGTCGCGCCGGGTGGTGACCAGCAGCAGGTGGTGCCGGGGCCGGACGAAGTCCAGCAGGGTCGGCAGGTCGACGGTGGTGGCGGTCGCGATGCTCCGGGGCATGCGGCGAGGGTAGTGGGTCAGTCCAGGCCGAGCAGCTGGGCGGTGAGCGGTGCCAGCGGCAGGACCGCCGCCTGCTCGCGGTCGACCCAGAGCGCCTCCTCGATCTCCGCGCTGGGCACCGCCGTCCCCTGCACGTTCTCCACCGCGAACACGTGGGCGGTGATCCGGTGGCCGGGTTCGTTGGCGGCGGGGGCGTGCCGGACGCCGAGCGGCCGCAGGTCGGTGAGCTGGACCCGGAGGGCGAGTTCCTCGGCGACCTCCCGGACCAGTGCGGCGTCGGGCCGTTCACCGGGTTCGAGCTTGCCGCCCGCCTGCATGAAGGCCGTCGTGCCGCGCTTGCGGACCAGCAGGTAGCGCCCCTGGTCGTCGGTGATGAGGGCGGCGGCAACGGTCAGGACGGGCGCATCGGGCATGACCCCATCCTGACCGACCTGGGGACTACCTAGTGACCGGCTCGTGACCGGCTAGTGACCCGCCCCGCGCACCACGTGGTCGAGCAGCCGCAGCCCGCACTGTTCGGCCGCCGCGGCCACGGTGGCGGTGAACGGTCGGTGGTCGCCCGTCGGCTCGGTGCAGCAGTGGGCCAGCGCGAAGGTGACCGCACCGTGCCGCAGCGCCTCCGCCAGCAGCGGACGCACCGGGGCGGGCCACTCGTGGGCGCGGGTCCGCGGCAGCACGGTGGCACCCAGGACCCGGCTGGCCCGGTCGGCGGCGATCACCACCAGGCGGTCGTCCACGACACCGGCCAGCAGGGGCGCGGCGATCCGCTCGATGTCGCCCGGGCCGCGCAGGGTGTCCCGCCGGTCGGTGGAGGTGCCGAACCGTCGGGCGAGCGCGAGGGCCGCCACGATCCGGGTGGCCTTCGCGGGCCCGACCCCGGGTGCCGCGGTCAGGCCGATCGAGTTCTGGGCGGCGAGCCCCGCCAGACCACCGTGACGGCGCAGCAGCTCGCGTGCCTGCTCGATCACGCCGGCTCGCGGTGCGCCCGAGCCGAGCAGCAGAGCGACCAGTTCGACGTCGGACAGGGCGTCGGGCCCCAGGCGCAGCAGGCGCTCGCGGGGTCGGTCCCACGGGTCGGTGTCGGCGATCGTCGTGCCCATGCCCTCGACGCTAGGCCGGTCCCCACCGGTGCGGGCGGTTATCCACAGGCCCGTTCCTGGCCCGTTCCTGGCGGCCACGGCGACGCTCGCGGACGTGAGATCAGCCACCCCGACCCCGATCACCCGCCGGTGGAGGACCCGCGGATCGCCGCCGCGGGTCATGATGGGGCGGTGAGCACCGACCGTCGCACCTCTGCCCTGTCTGCCCTGTCTGCCCTGCCCCGCCCTGCCGCCGATCGGCCGCTCGTGCTGCGCGCCGCCGCCACCCTGGCGGTCGCACTGCTCGGCCTGGTGCTGCTGGTGCTCGCCGCACCGGGTGCCAGCGCGCACAACGCGCTGATCGGCACCGACCCGGCCGACGGTTCCACCGTCGGATCCGCCCCGGAGCAGATCACCCTGACCTTCAACGAGCCGGCCCAGGCGCTCGGCTCGGAGATCGTGGTCACCGACCCGAACGGCGTGACCGTCAGTGACGGCGCGGTGCAGTTGGTGGACGCGACGGTGACCCAGGCGCTCACCGGCGACCTGCCCGCCGGTGCCTACACGGTCACCTGGCGGGTCACCTCCGCCGACGGTCACCCGATCGACGGCAGCTTCGGCTTCACGGCGGAGGCCGCCACCACCGTGGGCGTCGACCCGGGTCCGGACGCCGAGCCGGAGGTGACCACCCAGGCCACCGACGCACCGAGCGCCGATCCCAGCCCGATCGTCGAGCCCTCGATCATCGCCACCGCCCCGTCGGACGACGCCACCGCCGAGGACGCGGACGCCGGCCTGGCCGCCGGGGCGATCGTCGCCATCGTGGTCGGGGTGCTCGCGCTCGCGGCCGTGGTGACCTTCGTCGTCCACGAGCGGCGCAAGGCGAAGGCCAGCCGGGACCAGTGACCACGACGGCGGCCGCCACGCCGCGCCCCACCACGCCGCGCCCCACCCCCACCTGGGGTGTCACCCGGATCACCGCGCTGGTGATCGCCGCGGTGGCAGCCGTGCTGGCCGGAGTCGCCTTCAGCGGCGCCGCCGACCCGGTGCTGCTCCGCGACCCCGGTGCGCTGGTCCGATGGGGTCTGCCGGTGGCGAGCACGCTGAGCGAACTGGCCGCCTCGCTCACCCTCGGCGGACTGGTGCTGCTGGCGACGGTGCTGCCCCGCCGCGCCGACCCCGGGATGATCCGGGCCGCCTCCGGGGTGACGGCCGCCGCCTCCGCCGCCTGGACCTTGATCGCGGTGGTCGAGCTGGTGCTCACCTACGCGAACGTCGCCGGACTCTCGCCCACCGACCCCGCGTTCGGGGCCGAGCTGGGCCAGTTCGTCACCACCTTCGAACTCGGGCGGGTGCTGCTGACGGCGGTGATCGCGGCCGGGATCGTCACCGCGCTCTCGTTGCTGGTCACCTCCCCGCTCGGGGCCGCCTGGACCGCCGCGCTGGTGCTGGTCGCCCTGTGGCAGACCGCGCAGACCGGGCACGCCTCCGGCGCCGCCTCGCACGACCTGGCGACCTCGTCGATGTTCCTGCACCTGGTCGGGGCCGCGCTGTGGATCGGGGTGCTCGCCGCGCTGGCGCCGCTGGCGCACCGGCTCGGCCGCGACCTGGCACCGGCCGTCTCGCGGTTCAGTGTGATCGCCGGCTGGTGCTTCGGGCTGGTCGCCGTCTCCGGCACGGTGAACTCGCTGGTCCGGCTGGACACCTGGTCGGACTTCGGCACCCGCTACGGGCTGCTCCTGCTGGCCAAGATCGGCCTGTTCGGCGTGCTCGGGCTGCTCGGCCTGCTGCACCGGCGCCGGGTCGTCGCCAAGCTCTCGGTCACCGACGGACCGGTCGCGTTCCTGTTCTGGCGGCTGGTGCTGGTCGAGCTGACCGTGATGGGCGCCGTCTCCGGGGTCGCCGTCGCCCTGGGGTCCACCGCCCCGCCGGTGCCGGACGAGCCGATCACGAACCCGACCCCGGCCGAGATCGTCACCGGCCACGCGTTGCCGCCGGAGCCGACCACCCTGTCCTGGATCACCCAGTGGCGGTGGGACGTGCTGCTCGCCACCGCGGCCGTCGCCGGGATCGTGACCTACCTGCGCTGGGTGCTCCGGCTCCGCCGACGCGGCGACGCCTGGCCCTGGCCGCGCACCGTCAGCTGGGTGACCGGCATGGTCATCTTCTTCTGGACCACCTCCGGCGGCCCGGCGATGTACGGGCACGTCCTGTTCAGCGCGCACATGGTGCAGCACATGCTGCTGGCGATGGTGATCCCGGTGCTGCTCGCGCTGTCAGCGCCGGTCACTCTGGCACTGCGTGCGCTACCGGCCCGGCAGTCACGGTCCGGGCGGGACGCGGACGACTCCCGTGGTCCCCGTGAGTGGTTGCTGGCCCTGGTGCACAGCCGATGGGGGAGGTTCTTCGCCAACCCGCTGGTCGCCGCGGTGAACTTCGCCGGGTCGATGATCGTCTTCTACTACACCGGCATCTTCGGTTGGGCGCTGGAGTCCGGCGTCGGCCACTACGCGATGGTGCTGCACTTCTCGCTCGCCGGCTACCTGTTCGCCAACGCGCTGGTGGGCATCGACCCGGGTCCGACCCGGCCCGGCTACCCGCAGCGGCTGCTGCTGCTGTTCGCCACGATGGCCTTCCACGCGTTCTTCGGGGTCGCGCTGGTCACCGGCGAGGTGCTGCTGGTCCCCGACTGGTTCGGCAACCTGGGTCGGCCCTGGGGACCCAGCGCGCTGGCCGACCAGCAACGCGGCGGCGGCGTGGCCTGGGGGATCGGCGAGTTGCCCACCCTGGCCCTGGCGATCGGGGTGGCGCTGGCCTGGTCCCGCGACGACGAGCGCACCGCCAAGCGCCGCGACCGCAAGGTGGACCGGGACGGCGACGTGGAGATGGACGCCTACAACGCGATGCTGGCCGGGCTGGCCGAGCGGGATAACAACGCGGACTCCGACCGTCGTCCGTGATACACCGGTCGCATGACCACCCCTTTTCACGACCTCGACGCGTACATCGCCCTGCCCCGGCTCTCCGGCCTGCGACTCTCCCCGGACGGCACCCGGCTGGTCACGGCGGTGTCCACCCTCGACCCGAAGCGGACCAAGCACGTCACCGCGCTGTGGGAGGTGGACCCGACCGGTGAGCGCCCCGCCCAGCGCCTGACCCGCTCGGCCCAGGGCGAGTCGTCCGCGGTCTTCAGCTCCACCGGCGACCTGCTGTTCACCTCGCGCCGCCCCGACCCGGAGGCGACCGACGACGACGCCCCCGCCGCCCTGTGGCTGCTGCCCGCCGCCGGGGGTGAGGCCCGGGTGCTGGCGACCCGGCACGCCGGGATCGACGGTGTGCTGACGGCGGCGGCCGCCCCCGTGACCGCGGTGTTCTCCGAGGTGCTGCCCCGGTCGACCGACGCCGAGGACGACGAGCGCCGGCACACCCTGCGCCAGGACACCAAGGTGGCGGCGATCCTGCACGACGCCTACCCGGTCCGGTACTGGGACCACGACCTCGGCCCGTCGCTGCCGCACCTGTTCGCCGTCGACTCCACGGACGCCGAGCGGAGCACCCTGCGGGACGTGACCGTCGACCCGGGCGTCGGGCTGCGGCACGAGGACGCCGTGCTCACGCCGGAAGGTCGGCATGCGGTGACCTCCTGGACGGTGCCCGCCGCGAAGGGTGTGCTGCGGCAGATCCTGGTCGCGATCGACCTGGCCTCCGGCGAGCGACGCACCCTGGTCGACGACCCGACCGGCGAGTCCTTCGGCCCGGCGATCGCCCCGGACAGTCACCGGGTCGCCTACCTGCGCGAGACGATCTCCACCCCGCACGAGGCGCCGCGGGTGGAGCTGTGGCTGACCGACCTGGACGGGACGACCCCGCGTCGGCTGGCCGCCGACTGGGACCGGTGGCCGGCGCACGTCACCTGGACCCGGGACGGTGCAGGTCTGCTGATCCAGGCCGACGACAACGGTCGCGGTCCGGTCTTCCACCTCGACCTCGCCACGGACGCGATCACCCGGATCACCGCCGACGACGCGGTGTTCACCGATCTGCAGCTCAGCCCGGACGGCGCCACGCTCTACGCGCTGCGGTCGTCCTACCTGGCCCCGGCCCACCCGGTCCGGATCGATCTCACTGTCGCGCTCGCCTCCGGTGCACCGGTCGATGCGGTCGCCCTGCCCACCCCCGCGCCGCTGCCCGAGCTGCCCGGCACCCTGACCGAGGTCACCGGCACCGCCGAGGACGGCTCGCCGCTGCGTGCCTGGCTGGTGCTGCCCGAGGGCGCGAGCGACGCGACCCCCGCGCCGTTGCTGCTCTGGATCCACGGTGGGCCGCTGAACTCCTGGAACACCTGGTCCTGGCGGTGGAACCCCTGGATCATGGCTGCCCAGGGCTATGCCGTGCTGCTGCCTGACCCGGCGCTGTCCACCGGCTACGGCCAGGAGTTCATCCAGCGCGGCTGGGGTGCCTGGGGTGCCGCCCCGTTCACCGACCTGATGACGATCACCGACGTCACCGTGGCGCGTGCCGACATCGACGAGACCCGGACCGCCGCGATGGGCGGCTCGTTCGGTGGGTACATGGCCAACTGGGTCGCCGGGCACACCGACCGGTTCCGCGGCATCGTCACCCACGCCAGCCTGTGGGCGCTCGACCAGTTCGGGCCGACCACCGACGACGCCTTCTACTGGGCGCGGGAGATGACCGACGAGATGGCCCTGGCCAACTCCCCGCACCTGTCGGTGGAGAAGATCGTCACCCCGATGCTGGTCATCCACGGCGACAAGGACTACCGGGTGCCGATCGGTGAGGGCCTGCGGCTCTGGTACGAGCTGCTGTCGAAGTCGGGCCTGCCCGCCGACGACCAGGGCCGGACCCCGCACCGGTTCCTGTTCTTCCCGGACGAGAACCACTGGGTCCTCACCCCGCAGCACGCCACGGTCTGGTACGCCGTGGTCGAGCGGTTCCTGGCCGAGCACGTGCTGGGGCTGTCCGGCGACGACCTGCCCGAGCTGCCGGACGCGCTGGGCTGATCGACAACCGAGGGGCTGTGCAACTGTGAGGTTGCACAGCCCCTCGGTTGTCTGGCTGCGACGGTGTCGATGCTGTCTACTTCTCCTGTGACCGCCTCCACCTCCCGCTTGCCCCGCGTCCGCGCCTCCGAGCTGATCGGCCGGGGGTGGCTGAACACCGGGGGTGCGCAGGTGACCCTCGCGGACCTGCGCGGCAAGATCGTGCTGCTCGACTTCTGGACGTTCTGCTGCATCAACTGCCTGCACGTCCTGGACGAGCTGCGGGAGCTGGAGGAGCAGCACCGCGACGTGCTGACCATCATCGGCGTGCACTCGCCGAAGTTCGCGCACGAGGCCGACCCGGATGCGCTGGCCGCCGCGGTCGAGCGCTACGAGGTGCACCACCCGGTGCTCGACGACCCGGAGCTGGTGACCTGGTCGGCGTACACCGCGCGGGCCTGGCCGACGCTGGTCGTGATCGACCCGGAGGGCTACATCGTGGCCCAGATGGCGGGCGAGGGGCACCTGAGCAACCTCACCGTGCTGGTCGAGGAGCTGATCGCCGAGCACGACGCCAAGGGCACCCTGCACCGGGGCGCCGGGGTGTACGTGCCGCCCGAGCCGGTCGCCGGCACCCTGCGCTTCCCGGCCAAGGCGGTGCTGCTGCCCTCGGGCAACCTGCTGGTCGCCGACGCCGGGCACCACGCCCTGACCGAGCTGGCCGCCGACGGCGAGACCCTGGTGCGCCGGATCGGCACCGGTGAGCGCGGTCTGACCGACGGCGACCAGCCCCGGTTCAGCGAGCCGAACGGCCTGGCCCTGCTGCCCGCCGACGTCGCCGAGCAGGTCGGCTACGACGTGCTGGTCGCCGACACGGTGAACCACGCACTGCGCGGCGTGCGGCTCGCCGACGGGGAGGTGACCACCGTGGCCGGGACCGGCACCCAGTACCTGGTGGGCGAGCCGACCGTGGCCGCGCCGCTGCCCGGGCACCCCGAGCTGTGGCGGGACCGCGACCCGCGGTCGGTGCCGCTGTCGTCGCCGTGGGACGTGACCTGGGTGCCCGCCACCGGCACCGCGCTGGTCGCGATGGCCGGCAACCACCAGCTGTGGGCGTTCGATCCGGTCTCCGGTGCGATCGAACCGGTCGCCGGCACCATGAACGAGGGCCTGGAGGACGGTGACCCGGCTGGTGCCTGGTTCGCCCAGCCGTCCGGTCTGAGCGTCGGCGTCGACGGACGGGTGTGGCTGGCCGACGCGGAGACCTCCGCCCTGCGCTTCCTGGACACCGCCGACACCGCCCCCGCGGTCGACCCGGCGGACGCGTGGTCGTCGGTCGGCGTGGGCACCGTGGTCGGTTCCGGGCTCTACGACTTCGGGCACCGGGACGGCGAGGCAGGGCAGGCGCTCCTGCAGCACCCGCTCGGCGTGGCGGCCCTGCCGGACGGCTCGGTGCTGATCGCCGACACCTACAACGGCGCGTTGCGCCGCTGGTCGGCGGACGGCCAGGTGTCCACACTGGCGACCGGCCTGGCCGAGCCGAGCGGGATCGTGGTGCTGCCCGCCACCGACGGCGACCTGACCGTGCTGGTGGTCGAGTCGGCGGCGCACCGCCTGACCCGGATCGCCCTGCCGGCCACCCTCGCCGGGGAGATCCTGGACGCCGGGGCGCACCGCACCGCCCGCCCCGCCACCGACATCGCCGCCGGGGACCTGGTCCTGGACGTGGTCTTCACCCCCGCCGCCGGGCAGAAGTACGACGACCGCTACGGGCCCTCCACCCAGCTCACCGTGTCCAGCTCACCGCCGGAGCTGCTGCTCGACGGCGACGGTCGGGACATCCCGTTGACCCGCACGCTCCGGATCAACCCCGAAGTCACCGAGGGCGTGCTGCACATCGCCGCCCGTGCCGCCTCCTGCGACGCAGACCCGAGCATCGAGTTCCCCGCCTGCCACCTCAACTCCCAGGAGTGGGGTGTGCCGGTCCGGGTGGTCGAGGCGGGCGCGGCGGAGCTGATGCTCCCGTTGCACGGCTGACGGTCAGGCGCCGCCCAGCACCGCGAGCGACATCAGCGTGTGCAGGGTGGCCTCCACCGTGCGGTCGTGCTTCGGCAGGGTGCTCTCCACGGTGATCACCCACTCGCCCTCGCGCAGCTCGATCCGCCGCACGTCGGGCAGGTGCACCCCGCTGGAACCGCCGCGGGCGACCGCCGCCCACTGCTGGTCCTCCCCGGCGCCGGACAGCTCGCGGTGCACCGCCCAGGCCGATCCGCCCATCGACTCGCTGACTGCGGGGGCCAGCGCGCACAGGCGGCTGAGCCGGTTCGGTCCGGCCTGGGACAGGGCGCTCACAGCCGCGGAGACGGTGCGGCCGAGCACGGTGGCCGGGTCGTCGGAGCGGTACTGCCGGGACCGCTCCGCCCGGTGCGCGCGCTTGGCGTGGTACTGCGCGGCATCGGCCCGGCGGAACAGCGAGCGGGTGGTCGGCCGGGTGCCCAGTGACCCGCGTGCGGAGGAGGCCACCCCGTAGGACAGCGACGCACCGTGCGGCAACGGGGCATCCGCCACCGCCGACTCCATCACCCGCACCACGGTCGACCGGGGGATGCCCTGGGTGACCAGGCAGAACTCGTCGCCGCCGATCCGCGCCACCGTGGCACCCGGCAGCCCGGCTCCGGCCCGGCGCAGCACCCCGGCGACCGCGCGGAGCAGATCGTCCCCGGCGTCGTGGCCGAGGTCGTCGTTCACCCGCTTCAGCCCGTCCACATCGCACATCACGATGCAGGTCTCCTGCCCCGACTCCAGGGCCACATGCGCCGCCTCGTCGGCGACCCGGCGGGTGTTCAGACCGGTCAGTGCGTCGTCGGAGACCAGGTGGCGCACCTGCTCGGCCAGGTCGGTGCGGGCGATCGCCCCGGCTGCCAGCGCGCCCACCAGCTCGGCGCGGGCGGCGTCGTCCGGGGTGAACGACGCGAGCCGCCGCACCAGGCACGCGCCCCACAGCTCACCGTTCACCCGGATCGGCGCCACCAGCCGGGCGGGGGTGCGGCCACCGGCCGGCAGCAGCAGGGTCTCCCCGGTCCGGCGCAGGTCGCCGAGCACGTCGCCGTCCAGCGCGGGGGCGTCCTCCACCTGGGCACCGGCGATCGCGATCTGGTCGTCCTGCTCGAACCGGAGCAGGGTGGTCTCGCCGCCGATCAACTGTGTCAGGGCGTCGACGGCCGCGCGGTGCACGTCCTCGGGCACGGTGGTCCCGGCCAGCCGGTGGGCCAGCAGGGCGAGCTCGCGAACGGCAGCGGTCATGGCCTCATCATCCCGGCTGGTCAGCATCGGCACATCCGGTTCACCGGGCGAACCCCCGGATCACCACCCGCACGGGTGAGTGGCCGACCCCCGGCCGGGTCAGGTCAGGCGGCGGCCAGCTCCGGGTCGGCACCGACGGCGCGCAGCACGAAGGTCACCGTCGACTCGATCGCCTGCTCACGCGCCTCGCCGTCCGGCGGCAGGGTGCGGGTCAGGCAGGCGTTCACCAGGGCGACCGAGGTGCCCAGGTCCTGCGCGGGGAAGGCGCCGGAGTCGATGCCGGCGGCCAGGATCCGGCGCAGCACCTGCTCCAGCATGATCACGTGCTCGCGGACCCGCTGCTGGGTGCCCCGGGACAGCACCGACCGCAGGTCAGCGCCGCTGACCAGGTGGTAGTCGCGCTTGAGCCGGGACTGGGCGCGGATGTAGGTGCGCAGCTTCTCGGTCGGGTCGTCGATGCCGTCCAGCTCGTGCTCGAGGGCGACCACGTACTGCTCGGTCTCGTGCATGATGAAGCCGAGCAGCATCGCCTCCTTGTCGGCGAAGTGGTTGTACACCGCGGTCCGACCGATGCCTGCGGCCGAGGCGATGTCCGCGAGGGTGATCGCGTCGAAGCCCCGCTCGGTCATCAGCTCCGCCAGCGCGGCGAACAGCTTCAGGCGGGTCTGCTCCCGGTGCTCGTGCAGGGATCCGCCGATGATCTTGGGCATGCTGACATCTTTGCACGAAGTGTCAGCACCGGGGATCCGGTGACGTGAGGATCGTGTGTCAGCTCAGGTGGGCGGCACCCAGGACCGTGAAGAGCTCCCGGTTCGCCCGGAACGCCTCGCGTGATTCCGCCACCACCGCGTGCCGCTGCTCGGCGGTCAGCGTCAGGGCGTCGAGACGGGCCCGGTACACGTCCTTGAACGGCTTCAGCTTGTCGATCTCCGGGAAGCGGTAGAACGTCAGGGCGTCCTCCGGGATGCCGTAGTGCCGCTGCACCATCCGGGCGATGATCTGGCCGCCGGACAGGTCACCGAGGTAGCGGGTGTAGGCGTGGGCGACGTACCCGGTGAGACCGCCGGCCAGGATCCGCGCGGTGTACGCGGCGGTGACCGGGTGCGGGGTGATCACGTCGGGTCGCTCCCGCCAGTCGGCGCCGGACAGCGCCGCCAGATCGTGCTCCAGGGCCGGGGCGCGGCGCAGTGCCTCGAAGACCAGGGTGCTGCCGACCGGGTCGTCGGCCAGGGAGTCGCCGACCTGCTCCAGCGCGCGGTAGACGTGCAGCAGCTGGGCCGCGAGATCCGTGTACGCGGCGGCGGTGAGATCACCTGCGAGCAGTCGGTCCACGAACGCGGACGACTCGGCCGCCTGGTGCTCACCACGGGTCCCCGTGCGCAGCAGCGCCGAGAGGCTCTCGTCGGTGGTCGGGGCGGATGTGGTCGCGGTCATGAGGCTCCTTCGCGGGGGTGCGGAAGTGACACGGCGTCAGCATCGCACAGAAAGTTAGGTATGCCTAACGTTTGCTGGATCAGGGGTGGTCACTCGCGACTAGGTGGCGCTCAGCCCTCAGGCGGCCCGCTAGGGGTACTCACTTTTCACCGAAATGCCCCTTAAATCGCACGGGTACCGGCCACCCGGCTCCTGAGCGGTGATTCGCTGCCCACGCATCCACCCGCCGTCCGGACGTGAGCCATGACCTTCTGCCACTCGACGCTGCTCGACGAGTCACTCGACGCGATCGCCCTGCGCGAGAGCATCGTGATCCTCGGTCGGCCGATGTCGGGGCGCAGCACGGTGCTGCAGGCGGTGACCCGCCATCTGCGCGAGTCCGGCCACGACCCGGTGGTGGTCCACGGGGTGCGCGGGCTCGACCCGTCGACATCGCCGCTCGGGCTGGCGCAGATGGCCGGACCCATGCCTCGGAGCGCCGACCTGACGGTGTCCACCCTGTTCCCGGCGCTGGTCGAACGGCTCGGGCACCACGACCAGGTGCTCCTGATCGACGATCTGGACGACCTGGACGACACATCGGTCGCGCTGCTCGAACACGCGGTGGACCGCACGCGGGCAGCCGTCGTCGCCACCGCCCGGGTCCGCCGCGACGACGGTGCCAGGCTGCCGTTCCCGGCGGCGCTGCGCCTGGACATCCGGCCCCTCGGCTTCGAGGAGTGCGCGGAGCTGCTGGCCGACCAGCTCGGCGGAGTGGTGGAACCCGCGACCGTCGCCCGCCTGATGACCAAGTCCGCCGGACTGCCCGGGCTCCTGGTCCGGTTCGCCTCCGCCGCGCGCCGGGCCGGGCGGCTGGTGCAGCGCGGCGACCTCTGGCAGGCCACCTCCGATCTGTGGAATCCGGGCATCTCCCGGGTGGTCGCCACCTTCCTCTCGGATCTGTCCCCGGAGCCGATCGCCGGGCTGCTCCGACTGGCACGGGTGGGGGCATGCGACCTCGACGCGGCGCGTGCGCTGGTCCCCGACGGGGTGCTGCAGGAGCTGGAGGAACGACAGCTGATCGAGGTGACCGACGACGAGCCGCCGGTGCTCGCGATCAGCCCACCCCTGCTGGCCGAGTACCTGCGCCGGGCAGCGACCCCGCTGATGCGGGCGATCACCAGCGCGGACGGCGATGTCCCCGACGACGAGCCGGCGACCAGGACGAGCGAGGTGTTCGGTCCCGCCGTGCTGCTCCAGGCACGGCAGCGCCGGGTGCATGCCCGCGCTCAGGCGCGCTGGGACGCCGATCCCGGACCGGGCGCCGCCGCCGATCTGATCCGCGCGCTCATCGCGCGGGGGGTGGACCGGCGCGAGGTGCTGCGCGTGATCGAGCGCACCGATCCCGGCTCGGGGCCGCCGGACGAGACCCTCCGCTACCGGGACGTCGTCGCCCGATGGCACGCCTGGGTGGACGCCGACCTGCCCTCGGCCACCGCGGTCCTCACCGGCCCGGTCCACAGCCCTGATGCCGGGCGGACGCGGCTCGGGTCGGCCCGGCTGGCGGCGCACCTGGCATCGGTGACGGCCGGACCCTGGACACCCCGCCGGACACCCGCCGCCGCCCCGTGGTGCCCGGCCGCCCCCGTCGTCGAGGCGCTCATCGCCGGTGACGGGCACCGCGCGGCGACCGCGCTCGCCGCGCTGCCGGAGCCGGTCGACGCGGAGGAGCGCACAGCGCGCGCCCTGTGGCGAGTGCAGGCGGCCGCGTTGCGGGGTGACGACCTGGACCATCTGCTCGCGATCACCCGGGAGCACCGGGGCCGGGCGCTCAGCGCCCTGGACGGCGCGGGCGTGGCGCTGCACTCGCACGCCCTGACCGTCGGACTGTTCCTGCAGGGCCGGTTCGCCGAGGCCGAGACGGTGCTGGACGCGGTGCTGGCCATCGGAGTGCCGCCCTTCCCGCACATGCCGGTGCAGGTGGGCAGTCTCGCGATGCTCGCCGCGCTCCAGGCCAGACGCGGGCGCTTCGACCTGGCCGAGTCCACCCAACGGCAGGCCGAGCGGTTCGGTGTCGTCCACTCCTACCTCCCGTTCGGGTCGACCCAGTGGTCGCGGGCGTACATCGACGCGCTCCGGGAGGGGGACGCCGGGCTGGGCGCCCTGTGGGACGCGGGACTGGTGCTGGAACGACGCGGGTTCGTCCCCGCGGCGCTCGCGGTGTGGACGTTCGGGGTCGGCAGCTGGTCGGCCCACCGGCTGGCCCACCTGCACGAGGTGGCCGACCGGGCCTCGCACCCGCTCTTCGCCCCGATGATCAGCTACCAGGACGCCCTCGCCAGCCGCGACCCGGCCGTCCTGGAACAGGCCTTCACCGCCCTGCGCACAGCGCGTCGACCGTTCTTCGCCGGGGTGATCGCGCGGACGCTCGCCGCCCTGTACCGCAACGACGAACGGTCCGCCGAGCACTGGCGGTCCCGCGCGCACGCCCTCGCCGACGAGGTCGGGTGCACGCCGCTGGACCTGACCCCCGGCCGGTCGCTGCGCACCGCCGTCACGCCGCGGGAGCAGGACATCCTCCGCCTGGTCGTGGCCGGGCGGAGCAACACGGAGATCGCCGCGAGCTGCTTCCTCAGCGTGCGCACGGTCGAGAACCACGTCCACCGCATCATCCGCAAGCTCGGCGTCCCCAGCCGTGCAGACCTCGGGGAGGTATGGAAGTGAAGATCATCGCGAGAGCCGACGACGACCTGATGACGCCGGCGGAGGTCGCCGCCGTGTTCGGCGTCCAGGCGAAGACGGTGGCCGCATGGGCCCGGGCCGGACGGCTCGCGTCCGTGCGGACCCTGGGCGGTCATCGCCGTTACCGCCGGGAGGACGTGCAGCGACTGCTGGAACCACCGCGGGTCGGTGCGGTGCCGCGCACCCGGGTCGGTGACGTGACCGTGCGGGACTGACGGCCGTGCGAGATTGACCGCCGTGCCGGATTGACCGCCGTGCCGGACTGGCGGCGGTGCCGGACTGACAGCCGTGTGGGGCTGACGGCCGTGTGGCGCTGACGGCGGTGCGGGACTGGCGGCGGTGCGGGCCGTCCCGGTGCTCGATACCGGGCTGTTGATCACCCGCGCCCGCGCCTACCGTGCCGCTATGACTGCCGCCGACCAGCCCGCACCCGGTTACGTTCCCGCCGCCCCCGATGCCAAGGACTGGACCTGGGTCCTGGACCAGCGGTGCACCGAGTGCGGCTTCGGCGCGCAGGACGTGCCCGCGGAGCAGATCGCCGCGACGACCCGCGACCTGGTGCCGCGCTATCGGGCGGCCCTCGGGCGGCGGGACGCCACGGTGCGCCCGGCCCCGACGGTGTGGTCCGCGCTGGAGTACGGCGCCCACGTCCGGGACGTGCACCGGATCTTCGCGGAGCGGCTGGCCTTGATGCTCACCGAGGACGACCCGCTGTTCGCCAACTGGGATCAAGATGTCACCGCTCGCGATGACCGGTACGACCTGCAGGATCCGGGCCGGGTGGCGGATGAGCTCGCGGACGCCGCCGAGGCCTTCGCCCGGTCGCTGGAGCAGGTGTCGGGTGGGCAGTGGCAGCGCACCGGCCGCCGCTCCAACGGGTCGATCTTCACGGTGAGCACGCTGAGCGCCTACTACCTGCACGACGTGGTGCACCACCTGCACGACATCGGCGCCTGAGAGCTGCCTCACGCCCGCTGCTCGGCGTGTCGAGAGGCGTGTTATCCACAGATTTCGTCCACAGCTTTGTGGACAGGTCCCGTGAGGAACGGGCGAAGCTGTGGACGGCGTGTGGATAACCGTGTGCGCGGGAAACAGTCGGCTCCAAGGGGTTGCCACCCGAGCGCACAAGGGGTGTACCTTCCGCAGTCGCCGTCACGCCCACTACCGGGCGGCATCGGCCCAGGTGAAAGCGGGTTTCCGGTGCGACACGCGGCGAGGCGGTCGGTGCTCGGGCGCGTCGGAGGTCAGCTTGACGCCAGCAGTTCCGACGCGGTATCGGACCGAGGAATGGTCGCCGCCGACTGTGCACAACCACCCGCGTCGGGCGGCCGGCCGGAGCGGTGATCTGCCCACAACGCCCAGGTTGTCGACGAGTTATCCACAGGTTGATCCACACTGTGGGCGACCACGGGGGACGAAGCGCCGTCCATGCAGGTCATGGGCCCGGGAGCGTGTGGACGTTGAACCGTCACCGACCCGGCCTGGCAGCCTGGGCAGCCGCCGGTAGCCTCGCAGAAGCGGTTGTCGGGTGTGGGGAGAGGTGGATGCAGCGCAGGCGGGTGGTGGTCCGGGGCCGGGTCCAGGGCGTCGGCTTCCGGTGGTCCGCCGCTCAGGAGGCCGAGCGTCTCGGCGTCTCCGGCTGGGTGGCGAACCGTGACGACGGAACGGTGGAAGCCGTGGTCGAGGGCGAGGGCCCCGCCGTCGAGGCGATGGTCGACTGGCTGCGGACCGGGCCGCGCTCGAGTCGGGTGACCGGGGTCGAGGTGCAGGTGGAGCAGCCCGAGGGCATCGACGGCTTCGGCGTTCACCGGTGATCGCCGCAGTCGACTGGTCGGCGGTGGGTGCGCGCCTGGGGACCGACCATGCCCGGACCGACGCACGCTCGGCCGTCGAGGGGCGGACGACCGCCGTGGTGGACCCGGGGAACCCCGACGTGGACCCGCAGGCGGTGCCGACCTCCCTGCCGACCACGACCCCGGACCCGGCCCCCAGCGCGACGCCCTCGCCGCGACCGAGCAGCAGCACGCCGGTGCCCACCGGGTCACCCGCGCCGACGCAGCAGCCGACCACGGCCCCGACCACGGTTCCGGAGGAGCAGCCGACGGTGGCGCCGTCCGCGACCCCCGAGAGCACCGTTCCCGCCACACCGACCCCCGAGCCGACCGGCACGACGACCGTGCCGGCACCCGGCTGGATCAGCCGTCCGGCCGCGGTGGACTCGGGGTTGCCCTGGGGCATGGTGCTGGTCGCGGCGCTGATCCTGGTCGCGGTGGCCGCCGGGTTGGTGTGGTTGTGGCGGTCCGGTGCGCTGGCGCCCCGCTCGCGCGGCGCAGGACCCGCCGTACCCGCCGCGCGGGGTGAGTCGCCCGCGCAGAGCCAGCCCGCCGGGCAGGGTGAGTCGGCCGCGCAGAGCCAGCCCGCCGGTCAGGGTGAGGCCGCGGCCCAGGGTGAGCCCGTCATGCCCGCGACCGCCGAGACGTCCACAGTGCCCACTTCGAGGGTGCCCACCTCGACGGTGCCCACTTCGAGGGTGCCCACCTCGACCGTGCCCGCACCCGAGTACGCGGACCCGGCCGGGGCCGGATTCCCGGACGGCGACGGGGGTGCGGAGCCGGCGGGTGCGGAGGTGGTCGGACTGGTCGCGGTGAGCGACGCCGACGATCGCGCCGCCGGGACCACCGCTCCGGTGCCGCAGGTGGCCCCCGTGTCGCCCGGGGCCGGGTCGCGGGCGCGCACCGGCGCCGACCCGCAGCTCACGGTCCGGTTCCTGGTGCGACTGGGCGAGGCGATGGTGGACAGCAGTTCGCCGATCGCCCAGGTGAACGGGACGCTGGAGCGGATCGCCGCGGTGAACGGGTTGCCCGGCACGGCGGTGGTGACCTTCCCGACCGCACTGATGGTGTCGGTGCCGGACGGCCAGACGGTGCGGACCGCGGTGGCGACCGCCGGTTCGCAGGCACTGCGGCTGGATCAGGTGGCGGACGTGCTGGATCTGGCGCAGGACGCGGTCCGCGGCGACGTGGAGCCCGCCGAAGGGCTGGACCGATTGGCCGCGGTGCTGGAATCGGCGCCGCCGTCCACCGGTCGTCGCCGGGCGCTCGGGTACGTGCTGGTCGCCGCCGGACTGTCGCTGGTGCTCGGCGGCGGATGGCTGGACGTGCTGCTCGCGGCGGTGCTGGGTGGCGTGGTGTCGGTGGTGACGCGGCTGACCCGTCGGATGCCGACCGTCTACCAGGGGTTGCTGACCGGGGCCTGCGCGTTCCTGGTCGCGGTGCCGGTGTTCCTGCTGGTCCGCACCGGTCTGCCGGTCGGGTTGCTGGCGCCGCTGATCGGTCCGCTGGTGACGTTCCTGCCCGGCGCGCTGTTGACCACCGGGGTGATCGACCTGGCGACCCGGCAGATGATCGCGGGCTCGGCGCGGCTGGCGGCCGGAGTGATGCAGCTGGTGCTGCTGGCGCTCGGGATCACCGCCGCGGCCGGGCTGGTCGGGGTGCCGTCCACCGAGATGGGCAGCAGCGGCGGTCATCCGCTGGGCTGGGCGGCCCCGTGGATCGGCGTGCTGGTGTACGCGGTGGGGGTGGTGCTGAACAACGACGCCCGCACCGCCGCCTTGCCGTGGATCACGCTGGTGCTGGTGGTGGCCTATGCCGGTCAGGTGGTCGGCGGGTTGCTGCTCGGCGCGTCGGTGTCGTCCTTCGTGGGGGCGCTGGCGATGACGCCGGTGGCGATGGTCGCCGCGACCCGACCGACCGGACCGCCGTTCCTGGTCACCTTCCTGCCCGGGTTCTGGGTGCTGGTGCCCGGTGCGCTGGGGTTGGTCGGGGTGGCCTCGGCCCTGGACGGTGCGAGCGCGCAGGCGGTCACCACGATCGTGACCACCGGGGTCTCGATGGTCGCGATCTGCCTCGGGGTGCTGGCCGGCCTCGCCCTGGGATCGGGGTTGCAACGCCGGCTCGCGCCGGATGTGCCGCCGCTGATCTGAGCCGGTCCGCCGCGCTGGAGCGGGGGCCGCGCACCCCGCCGGGCCGGCCGGGCCGTTGCTCAGCCGGTGGCCAGCGCGCCCAGCTCCCGGTGCAGGTTCTCCCGCGCGCGATCGGCCCACAGTGCCCGGCCCCGGTCGGTCGCGTACAGCGACGGCAACCCGAGCAACTGCTCCAGCACCGCCCGACGGCCGATCCTGAACCGTTCGTCGGGCACCGTCGCGTACTCGGCGCGCACCTGCCGGGTGTACTCGTCGTAGCGTCCGCGGTCGGCGCCGAGGATCGCCAGGTCGGCGTCGCTGACCAGGGCGGAGGCCGGATCCTGCTGGTCGGGTTCGTGCCGCGCCGTCATCAGCACCAGGGTGGCGACCCGCTCGTCGCCGAGCACGCGCAGCGCCAGGTCGGCTGACGCCTCCTCGTCCGCCGGGGTGTCGCCGTCGTGCACGGCGTCGTGGAACCAGAGGGCGAGTTCGGCGGCGTCCCGGTCGCCCGTCGGCACCGCACCGTCGCCGGTGAGCCGGTCCAGCGCCGCCAGGGTCTCGGCCAGGTGGGTGGGGCCGTGGTACGTGCGGTGCGGTTCCCGCCATCGCACCAGCAGGTCGTCGACGGTGGCATGGTCGTCGGGCCGGAGCCTCAGCCAGCGTCGACGCAGATCCTTGAGCACCGCCCGGTCCCGGCCGCGCACCCGCAGTCCGGAGCCGATCAGCCGCCGGGTCAGTTCCCCGCCGCCGAGCGGGGTGGCACCGGCCGCGATGGCGTCGCCGTGCCGGGACGCGGGGATGTCGTAGTGATCCAGATCGAAGGCGCGCCGGCCGATGCCGAGGGCGGCGGCGAAGTCGTGCAGTTCGGCCAGCGAGTGGTCGGAGACCAGGTGCGACCACAGGGTGTCGTGGGCGGGCCAGGCCGGCGGGTCGACGAGGATCACGGGGTCGATGCTACGAGTGGGCACCCGCACGCCCCGCTGCCGGGGCGTGCGGGTGGTCGGGTCACAGCGCGAAGGCCGCCATGAACCCGGCGTTGATCGCCTCGCCGACCTTGGCCGGGCGCACGCAGTCGCCGACCGGGATCACGTGCGGGCGGCCGGCCAGCGCCTCGGGCAGCGCGGTGTTGGGCCGCACCCCGAAGGCCGACAACACGGTGTCCGCCTCGACGTGCACCGGGCGACCCTCCGGGTCGGTGGCGGTCAGCCCGGTGTCGTCGACGGCCGTGACGGTGTGCCCGGTGAGGATGCGCACCCCGTGCTGGGCGAGCTGGCGGAGCAGGGTGATCCGGTTGATCACGATCATGTCCTTGGCGATCTCGTCCGCCATCTCCACGATCGTCACCTCGTGACCGGCCTGGGCGAGTTCCAGGGCCGAGTCGGCGCCGGACAGCCCGCCACCGGCGACCACCACCCGGCGACCGACCGGCGTCCCCAGGTGGAAGTCGAGCACCTCGACCACGTTCCGGCCATCGATCCCGGGAATGCCGCGCGGCACGATCGGCAGCGAGCCGGTCGCGACGATGATCGCGTCCGCGTCCGCGAGGACCGGGGAGTCGGCGGTGACCTCGGCGTTCAGGTGCACGGTGACCGGCAGGTCGGTGAACTGCCGCTCCCACCAGCCGACCATCCCGCGCAGCTCCTTCTTGAACTCGGGGGTGGCGGCGGGCCAGAGCACGCCGCCGAGGTTGCTGCCCTTCTCGTACAGGTCGACGGTGTGCCCGCGCTGGGCCGCGACCCGCGCAGCCTCCAGCCCGCCCGGTCCGCCGCCGATCACGACGACGTGCTGCGGGCGTCGACTGAGGGTCAGCACCCGCTCGCGCTCGAAGCCGACCTGCGGGTTCACCGCGCAGCCCAGCGCCTCGGCGAAGAACGCGTGCCCGACGCACATCGCGTTGCACCGGATGCAAGGCCGCAGGTCGCCGCGACGACCCGCCCGCAGCTTGTTCGCCCACTCCGGGTCGGCGATCAGCCCGCGACCGATCCCGGCGAAGTCGGCCTCACCGGCGGCGATCACGGCCTCGGCGTTCTCCGGGGTGAGGTTGCCGACCGCCATCACCGGGATCGACAGCACCTCCTTCATCGCCTTCGCGGCCGGGGCCATGCACGCGTCGCCGAGGTAGTACGGCGGGAAGACGTAGTCCATCGCCTCGTAGGAACCGTCGTCGGCGATCAGCAGGTCCAGCCCGGCCGCCTCCAACACCTGAGCGATCCGCTGCGACTCGGTGACGGTGCGCCCGCCCTCGAACCGGTGGTCCACCGACAGTCGGAAGCTGACCGGCAGTCCGGGTGCGGCGGACTTGATCGCCTGGATGATCTCGACCGCGAACCGGCAGCGGTTCTCCGTGGAGCCGCCGTACTCGTCGGTGCGCCGGTTCCACACCGGGGACATGAACTGGTCGACCAGGTAACCGGTGTGCCCGTGGATGTCGATCGCGTCGATCCCGGCCGCCAGCGCCCGCGCCGCCGCCTCGGCGTGCCGCTGCACGATCACCCGGATCTCCTCGACCTCCAGCGGGCGGCACAGCACGTCGGGCCGGGCGTAGTGCGGGTTGTCCGAGGCGGAGATCGGCAGCCGCTCCGGGTCGACGTTGTTGATGTTGCGGCCGAGCCCGGCGGTGAGCTGGAGGCTGATCTTCCCGCCGACGGCGTGGATCGAGGCGGCCAGCGCGGTGAGGCCCGGCAGGCAGTCGTCGGTGTCCACCCGGCAGAGACCGGGGTTGATCACCTCGTAGTCCTGCGAGACGGCGGAGATGCCGGTCATCACCAGCCCGGTGCCACCCTTGGCGCGCTCGGTGTAGTACGCGATCTCGCGCTCGGTGATCAGGCCCTCGTGGGTGCCCATCTCGGTGCCCATCGGGGCCAGGGCGATCCGGTTCGGCAGCTCCAGGCCGCCGATCCTGCCGGGGCTCAGGACGTGGTCGAAGGTGGTGGTCATGGCGAGTCCTCTGTGGTGCGGCGGCGCGACCGGGGGGATGAAGCGCCGAATCCCTGACGGATCACTTAAATCGTCGGTTACCGACCATGTGGTCAGGAGGGGTCGATGGTCCCAAGTTCGTGAACTCAGGCACAAAGTGTCACGCGGCAGGCGTCGACGGCGGGGGCTCGTCACCGCGGCGGCAGCACGACGAAGGCCCGGACCGTGGGGGTCCGGGCCTTCGGCGGAGCGGATGACGGGAATCGAACCCGCGCTATCAGCTTGGGAAGCTGAAGTTCTACCATTGAACTACATCCGCACGAGCGCCCTGCTGGGCGCGTCCGACCAGTGTAACGGGTTCGCGGAGCGAGTGGGAGCACCGTCGGCGGGGGAGTGGGATGACCAGGTTCGAGCCGACCGCCGCGTCGGTGGACCCGGACCGGGTGCTGCTGGACGACGACGCCCGTGCGGCCCTCGTGCGGGCGGCGACGGCCTTGCGCTCCGTGGCGGTGCGGGCCGACCGGCGCTACCTGGCGATCGGCCCGGAGCTGTCCGGGACGTCGCAGGCGTGGGAGGTCGCACCCGGCCCCGGCGGCGAGTTCTGGCCGATCCGGCAGGTCGACGGAGAGGGAGCCGACGCGCGCCGGTACGCGTGGTTCGAGGCGATGGTCGACGACCGGGGTGGGCTGTCCGACCAGCCGATGGCGGTGGAGGACCTGGTCGACGACGAGTTCCAGCGGACCATCACCCGGGACGGGTTCGAGGCGCTCTGGGCCACGGCCACGCGCGCCGGGGAGCGCTAGGACGACACGAGCGCCCCGGGAATCCCCGAGGCGCTCGCGCCGTGCGTCGTGCTGCGTCGTCAGACGGTGACCGCGACCCGCACCGTGCTGCCCGCCGCCGCGTAGGGCACCGTGCGGCCGTCGATGGCCGCGCCGTTTACCGTGATCGCCGCCCGGGCACCCGCGGCACCCGAGTTGGTCACGGCGATCTCGTACCGGGCGCCCCGGATCGTCCGGGTGACGGTGAACGAGGGCACGTCCGGGCCGATCTGCGGGTCGACCACCAGGCCGTCGTAGTCGGGGCGCACGCCGAGCAGGTACTGGCTGACCGCGACGAAGTTCCAGGCGGCGGTGCCGGTGAGCCAGGAGTTCTTCGCCTCGCCGTGCCGGACCGCCTCCTTGCCGGCGATCATCTGCGCGTAGACGTAGGGCTCCAGCCGGTGCACCTCGGAGATGTCCTCGCGGTAGGCCGGGGTGATCCGCTTGTAGTAGTCGAAGGCACGCGCACCGTTGCCGACCACGGTCTCCCCGATGATGACCCAGGGGTTGTTGTGGCAGAAGATGCCACCGTTCTCCTTGTAGCCCGGCGGGTAGGTGGACACCTCACCGAGTTCGATCTGGTAGCTGGTGTACGCCGGGTGCTGCAGCACCATGCCGTGGTCGGTGGCCAGGTGGGTGTTCACCGAGTTCAGCGCGCGGACCGCCGGCGAGGCCGGGTCAGCGGTGTTCTCCGGGTTGACGCCGATGCCGCCCATCACCGCGAAGCCCTGCGGCTCGATCCAGATCTTGCCCTCCGGCTTGGCGTCGGTGCCGATCGGGTTGCCGAAGAAGTCGTAGGCGCGCAGGAACCACTCGCCGTCCCAGCCGTGGGCCAGCACCGCTTCCCGCATCTCCTCGACGGCGGTGCGGGCGGCGGCGGCGACCTCGGTCAGGCCCCGGCGCTCGGCCAGCTCGGCGTACTCCGGGCCGATCGCGGCGAACATCGCGGCGATGAACACCGACTCGGCCACGCCGCCGGACTGGTTCTCCGTGGTCTGGAAGGACTCGCCCGGGGTGGTGCTGAAGCAGTTCAGGTTCAGGCAGTCGTTCCAGTCGGCCCGGCCGATCAGCGGCAGCCCGTGCGGCCCGCGGTGCTGGACGGTGAAGTCGAAGGACCGGGTCAGGTGCTCGAACAGCGGGACCTCGGAGCCGGGCTCGTTGTCGAAGGGCACCTGCTCGTCCAGGATCGCCCAGTCGCCGGTCTCCTTGATGTACGCCGCCACACCCAGGATCAGCCACAGCGGGTCGTCGTTGAAGCCGGAGCCGATGTCGTTGTTCCCGCGCTTGGTCAGCGGCTGGTACTGGTGGTACGCCGACCCGTCCGGGAACTGGGTGGAGGCGATGTCGATGATCCGCTCCCGTGCCCGCTCCGGCACCAGGTGCACGAAGCCGAGCAGGTCCTGGTTCGAGTCGCGGAAGCCCATGCCGCGGCCGATGCCGGTCTCGAAGTAGGACGCCGACCGGGACATGTTGAAGGTGACCATGCACTGGTACTGGTTCCAGATGTTGACCATCCGGTCCAGCTTCTCGTCGCCGGAGCTGACCGTGTAGCTGCCCAGCAGGTCGGCCCAGTAGGTGCGCAGCCGCTCGAAGGCGGCCTCGGTCTGCTCGGTCGTGGCGTAGCGGGCCAGCAGCTCGTGCGCGGGGTCGCGGTTGATCAGCTGCATGTCGCTGCCCGGCGCCCACTTGGTCTCGTGGTCGTTCTCCAGGTAGCCGAGCACGTAGGTCAGCGACCGGGACTCGCCCGGTGCCAGCGTGACCTCGACCTGGTGCGAGCCGATCGGGTACCAGCCGGAGGCGACCGAGTCGGTGGCCTTGCCCGCGCGCGGCACGGCTGCCTCGCCGAGGCTGTTCCACGGTCCGACGAAGCTGTCCCGGTCGGTGTCGAAGCCGGTGGCGCGGGTGTTCACGGCGTAGACGGCGTAGTGGTCGCGGCGCTCGCGGTACTCGGTCTTGTGGTAGATCGCCGACCCGTGCGGGCCGTCCAGCTCGACCTCGACCTCGGCCAGCGACAGGTTGCGCTGGTAGTTGGTCTGGTCGTCCTGGGCGTTCCACAGGCAGAACTCGGCGAAGGAGAACAGCTGCACGGTCTTGGACTCGGTGGAGTCGTTGGTGAGGGTGACCTGCTGGATCTCCGCGTTCTCCTCCACCGGGACGAAGAACAGCGTGTCGACGGTCAGGCCGCCGCGGGCACCGGTGATCCGGGTGTAGCCCAGCCCGTGCCGCGCCTCGAAGTGGTCCAGCTCCGCCTTGACCGGCAGCCAGCCCGGGGTCCACACGTCGCCGCCGTCGTTGACGTAGAAGTACCGGCCGCCGTCGTCGGCGGGGATGTTGTTGTAGCGGTACCGGGTCAGGCGGCGCATCTTCGCGTCGCGGTAGAAGGAGTAGCCGCCCGCGGTGTGCGAGATCAGCGAGAAGAACTCCTGCGAACCCAGGTAGTTGATCCAGGGATACGGGGTGTGCGGCGTCGTGATGACGTACTCGCGTGCCTCGTCGTCGAAGTGGCCGAACCGCATCGTTGCGCCTTCCGGAGTGGTGTGCTGACTGCTGTGCGGGAGCGCTCCCACGCACCCATGGCGGACAGCGTACTGCACGGTCGAACCGCTTCAATGGGCCCCGTCGACCTCCGAGGAGTGACGCTCCGAGGCTGAGGGAGCGCGGGGGCGACCGGTACCGTGGGCCCGTGCTGCTCTCCGATCGCGATATCCGTGCCGAACTCCAGTCCGGGCGGGTGGTCCTCGACCCGTCCACGCCGGAGATGGTGCAGCCGTCCAGCGTCGACGTGCGGCTGGACCGGTTCTTCCGGCTGTTCGACAACCACCGCTACGCGATGATCGACCCGTCGATCGAGCAGCCCGACCTGACCCGCATGGTCGAGGTCGACCCGGAGGCGCCGTTCGTGCTGCACCCGGGGGAGTTCGTCCTCGGTTCGACCTACGAGCAGGTCACCCTCCCGGACGACATCGCCGCCCGGTTGGAGGGCAAGTCGTCGCTGGGTCGGCTCGGCCTGCTGACGCACTCCACCGCCGGGTTCATCGACCCGGGGTTCAGCGGCCACGTCACCCTGGAGCTGTCGAACGTGGCGACGCTGCCGATCACGCTGTGGCCGGGCATGAAGATCGGTCAGATGTGCTTCTTCCGGCTCAGCTCCCCGGCCGAGCGGCCCTACGGCTCCGGCGCCTCCGGCTCGCGGTACCAGGGTCAGCGCGGCCCGACCGCCTCCCGGTCCTGGCAGAACTTCCACCGCACCCAGGTGTGAGCGCGTGATCCCGCTGCCGCGGCTCACCAGCTGGCCGGAGAACCCGCCCGCGCCCGGTCGCCACCTGCTGCTGCTCCCGGAGGGAGTGGTGGCGGAGGAGGTCGAGGTGCTCGCGATCAGTCGGTTCGCGGCGGCGCGGTGGGAGCGCCCGCCCCGAGTGCCGATGAGTCGGCGCGACTCGGCCGCCCAGCCCACTCCCGGCGTGCTCCGGCTCGGACGGCTGTCCACCCTGACCGGCCCGTTCGGGGTCGAGCCCGCGGTGGCCGCCCGGCTCGGGGCGCCGGGTGACATCGTCGCCGCCTGGCCGGTGGACGTGCCCCGGGAACGCGCGACCACCCCGGCCATCGGCGGTGATCGGGACGGGTTGCGCCGGGCCTTCGGCGATCAGCAGCCGGTCCGCGAGGAAGGTCGGGTGCTGCGCTGGCTGGTGGATGTGGCACGTCGGCTCGGCGGTGCCGTGCGCACCGACACCGGCGCCGTGCTGGTGCCGGAGATGGACGCCGCGCTGGACCTGACGGTGCTCAGCGACCGGTGGGTGGAGCCGCATGTGGTGCTGGCCGCCGCCCGTCGGGTGGCGCCGCAGGCCCGGGCCGACGCCCCCGTGACCACCGGCGAGCGGCTGCCCACCGTGACGCACACCGGTCAGGTGCTGGTGGAACGACCGGACGCCGGGATCGGGGTCGAGGACCCGGAGGAACGGCGTCGCCTGCATGCCGAGGCGGACGCCTTCGACGCGTGGATGGTCGCGCACCCGCCGGCCGCCGAGGGCTTCGGGGTGCTGATCGATCTGGGTGCGGACGGTGCTGTCTCGGTCCGTGCCGAGACCGAGGGCGAGCTGCCGTTGGTGCTGCACGGTCTGGAGTGGACCCAGGGCGAGGTGGTCGCCTACCGGGTCACCTGGGAGCCGCCGGAACTGGAGGAGCTGGAGGCCGAGCAACCGTCCTTCGCGCACCGGGTGGCCCGCGGCCGGGCGGCGCAGGTGGTGCGGTCCATCGCTCGCGAGGTGCAGTCGGACGTCGGTGGCGAGGTCGCCGACATGGCCGGATTCCTGGTGGACCCCGCGGAACTGTGACGTCGGACGGGCCCGGCCCGTTCCGATTGCCGACGACCCGTCGTCCCCTGACGATGGCCCGATGCACACGGCAGCACGACGATGACGGACGGCCTCGGACACCTGGACGGCGACGCCGACCACGCCCGCGAAGGCTCAGGGCACGCGGCCTCCGAGGATCTGCGGGAACCGTGTGCCCGGATCGACGGCTACGCGCCACTGCGGACCTACGCCGCCCTCGGTGACGGTCGCACCGTGGCGCTGGTCGCCGACGACGGCCGGGTCGACTGGCTGCCGCTGCCGGACCTGGACACCCCGCCGGTGTTCGCCGCCCTGGTCGACGCGGAGAACGGTGGCCAGGTGGAACTGGCTCCCACCGTGCCGTTCCAGGTGCGCCGGGAGTACCTGGTCGGCACCAACGTGCTGGCCACCACCTTCGTCACCGACGACGGCGAGGTGCGGATCACCGATGCGATGAACACCGGCACCGCCGGTCGACTGCCGTGGAGCGAGCTGGCGCGCCGGATCGAGGGGCTGCGCGGCACGGTGCCGATGGCCTGGCGGGTCCGGCCCGGCACCGTGCTGGGCACCGCGTCGCCCTGGGTCCAGGACACCGTGCACGGACTGGTGCTGCACGACGACGGGGTGACTGTCGGGGTGCGGACCGCCGGCGACATGACGGTGGTGCCGGAGGGGCAGTCGGTGTCCGGCAGCTTCACCGCCACCCCGGCCAGTCGGCACCTCCTGGTGCTGGCGGCGACGGCGGGCGAACCGGTGTTCCTGCCTGATCCCGACGACGCCGACCGTGGCCTGGACCGCACCGCCGACAACTGGCGTGCCTGGACCCGGGAGTTCCACTACGACGGACCCTGGGGCAAGGCGGTGCAGCGCTCGGCCCTCACCCTGAAGCTCCTGCTGCACGCCCCGACCGGCGCCATCGCCGCGGCCGCCACCACCTCGGTGCCGGAGTCGCTGGCCGGCGGCAAGAACTGGGACTACCGCTACGCCTGGGTCCGGGACGCGGCCTACACCCTGGACGCGTGGATCGGCTTCGGCCTGCGCGAAGAGGTACACGCTGCCACCGCCTGGGTGCTGCGCACCCTGCGCGAGCACGGGATGCGGGTCTTCTTCACCCTCGACGGTCGACTGCCGGAGGGCCAGGAGGAGGCGCTGGCACCGGGCTGGCGCGGGATCGGTCCGGTGCTCACCGGCAACCGGGCCGACGGGCAGCTGCAACTGGGGATCTACGGCGACCTGCTCGCGGTGGTGCGTGGGTATGTCGACGCCGGGAACCTGCTGGACGCCGACACCGGTCGACTGCTGGCCGGGATCGCCGACCAGGCAGCCGACGCCTGGCACCGCCCGGACGCCGGGATGTGGGAGCTGACCGAGGAACGGCACTACACCACCTCCAAGCTGGGCTGCTGGCAGGCACTGCGCTGCGCCGTGCACCTGGCCGAACAGGGGCAGATCCCCGGCAATGCCGAGCGCTGGGCGGCCGAGGCGGAGCGGATCGCCGACTGGGTGCGTGAGCACTGCTGGTCGGAGGAGCGCGGCGCCTATCTGATGTACCCCGGCGCGGATGCCCTGGACGCGTCGATCCTGCTGCACGCCCGCAGCGGCTTCGACACCGGGCAGCGGATGAGCCGCACCATCGACGCCCTGCGCACCGAGCTGGGCACCGGGCCGCTGTTGCACCGTTACACCGGGATGCCGCAGGAGGAAGGCAGCTTCGTCGCCTGCGCGTTCTGGGGGGTCGCGGCGATGGCACTGGTCGGTCGGGTGGACGAGGCCCGGGAGTGGATGGATGACCTGCTGGCCCAGGCGAACGACGTCGGCATCTGGCCGGAGATGATCGACGCCCGGACCGGAGACTTCCTGGGCAACCTGCCCCAGGCACTGAGCCACCTCGCCCTGGTGCAGGCGGCTCTCACCTTCACCGAGACACCGGAGGACTGAATGGACCTGGGCATCACCGACCGCGTCGCCCTCATCACCGGCGGCGACTCCGGCATCGGCCTCGCCACCGCCCGCCAGCTGCTGGACGAGGGGGTCCGGGTGGTCCTGACCGACCAGAAGGAGGACGCCCTCGCCGCCGCGGTCGAGGAACTGGCCGCCGGATCCGACCGGCTGCTCCCGGTGGCGGCCGACCTCACCGACCCGGTCGCCGTCGCCGCCCTGTTCACCCGGGCCCGGGAGACGTTCGGCGCGCCGGACATCCTGGTGCACTCCGCCGGCATCACCGGGGCCCAGGGGCTGTTCCACGACCTGACCGACGACGACTGGGCGCACACCCTGGACGTCGACCTGCTCGCCGCGGTCCGGGTGGTCCGGGCGGCACTGCCCGGGATGCGGGAATCCGGTTGGGGCCGGATCGTGCTGCTGGCATCCGAGGACGGGGTGCAGCCCTATGCCGACGAGCTGCCCTACTGCGCCGCCAAGGCCGCGATCCTCTCCCTGACCAAGGGACTGTCCAAGTCCTACGCCAGCGACGGGGTGCTGGTGAACGCGGTGTCGCCCGCCTTCATCGAGACCCCGATGACCGACGCCATGATGGACGCGCGCGCCGAGGAGCGCGGCACCGACCGGGACGAGGCGATCGCATCCTTCCTGGACGAGGAGCGTCCGTTCATGGAGCTCAAGCGCCGTGGTCGCCCGGAGGAGGTCGCCGCCGTGATCGCGTTCCTGGTGTCCGAGCGGGCCAGCTTCGTGAACGGGTCCAACTACCGGGTCGACTCCGGGTCGGTGGCGACGATCTGACCCGGCGTGCCAGGCTGGGCGCGGCCGGACCTGCGGTGACACCCAGCGCGGAATCGGTCCGCGCGCCCAGCCGGCCTCAGCCGAGAGGACGTGCACCCGCGATGGGTCTGTGGCAGCGCTACAAGGAGATGTTCACCGGTCCCGAGGTCGACCTGAGCACCGCGTTGGCCGGTCAGCTGCCGCCGGGTGACGACGTCCTCGCGGCGACCGGGGTGATCCCGAGCGCCTACGAGCGTGGCGGCGGCGGTGGTCTGAGCGTCTCCGGCCGGGTGCTGAACGCGGCGACCTCGGCGGTGGAGAACGCTGTCTCGGGTGCCCGGCACATCGGTGGCGACGAGGACGGGGTCGCCCGCCGACTGCCGCTGGCGGACGGCCCGCACGTGCTGGTGCTGGGTGCCCGGTCGATGACGGTCTGGGACCTCGGCCTGACCATGAACCACACGCCGGGCGAGCTGTTGGCCACCGTGCCGCGCGAGCAGGTGGCGAGCATCGTCGACACCGGGAAGAAGGCGCAGGGCGGTGTGCCGGTGGTGCGGATGACCTTCGCCGACGGCTCGTTCTTCGACTACCGCCTGGTGCAGAAGCCGGGCGAGGAGTTCTGGTCGGTCGCCTCGACCTACTGACTGCCTCTCGACCGTCTACCGACCCCGCCGGCGGTCGAGGGCCTTGACCCCCTCGACCAGCAGGAAGATCACGATCGCGAGCCCGGCGGTGAACGCCCACTGCCGGGCTCCGATCGGGGCGGAGTCGAACCAGCTGTGCATGAACGGCGCGTAGGTGAACAACAGCTGGAACGCCAGCAGGGCACCGGTCGCCCACCACACCACCGGGTTCCCGCGCAGCACCCGGACGGTCAGGCTGCTGCTGTTCAGGAACCGGCAGGAGAACAGGTAGGCCAGCTGGCCGAGCGCCAGCATGGTGACCGCGGCGGTCTGCGCGACGGCATTCGGTGACCCAGCGGCGCGCTCGACCAGGTAGACCACCAGCGTGGCGCCACCGATCAGCAGCGAGGCGGTGATCACCTCGGTGAACGAGTCGCGGGACAGCACCGACCCGCCGGGCTTGCGCGGTGGCCGGCTCATCACCCCCGGCTCGGCCGGCTCGTAGGCCAGCGCCAGGGACAGCGTGATCGCCGTGACCAGGTTGACCCACAGGATCTGCACCGGTGCCAGCGGCAGGGACAGCCCGAACAGCACCGCCACCAGGATCACCAGCGACTGGGCACCGTTGGTCGGCAGCAGGAAGACCACCGACTTGCGGATGTTGTCGTAGATCCGCCGACCCTCCTCCACCGCCCGCTCGATGGTGGCGAAGTTGTCGTCGGCGAGGACGATCTCGGCGGCCTCCTTGGTGGCCTCGGTGCCCTTGATGCCCATCGCGATGCCGACATCGGCCCGGGTCAGCGCGGGGGCGTCGTTCACGCCGTCACCGGTCATCGCCACCACCTCCCCGTGGCCCTGCAGCGCGCGCACGATCCGCAGCTTGTGCTCCGGGCTGGTGCGCGCGTAGACGTCGACCTCCCGGACCCGGGCGCTGAGCTGGTCCCCGGTCATCGCCTCCAGCTCGGCGCCGGTGAGAGCCTGCACGGTGTCCGGGTCACCGTCGGCGGGCAGGATGCCCAGCTCCCGGGCGATGGCGGTCGCGGTGCCGACGTGGTCGCCGGTGATCATCTTGACCCGGATCCCGGCCCGGTGGCAGTCGGCGATCGCCTGCACCGCCTCGGGTCGCGGGGGGTCGACGATGCCGAGCACACCCAGGAACACCAGCTCGGTGAGGTCCTCCGGGTCGAGGGTCTCCTGCCCCGGCGCCGCCAGCTCGGCGGCCGACAGGGTGCGCAGTCCCTGGCTCGCCAGGTCGTCGATCACCGCCTCCCAGTGGGCGCGGTCCAGCGGTTCGATCCCGCCGTCCGCCGCCAGCTGGTGCGTGCAGCGGTCGAGCAGACGGTCCGGGGCGCCGACGGCGCGGATCAGACGCTCGGATCCCTGGTCGTCCAGGGTCGCCATGTACTTGGTCGCCGACTCGAAGGGCAGCACCGCCAGCCGTCGCACCTCGGTCAGGTCGACCCCGGCCTTGCGGGTCAGGGTGGCGACCGCGCCCTCGGTGGGCTGGCCGACGACCGTCCACTGCCCGTCGTCGTCCCGGACCACCCGGGCGTCGTTGCACGCCCCGGCGGCCTGGATCAGTCGTCGCAGGTCGGGCAGCGCCGCGGGGTCGACGGTCGCGTCGCCGCGGGTCAGGTGCCCCTCGGGGGCGTAGCCCAGGCCGTGCGCCGCGTACTCGCCGGCGGCGGTCACCACCGAGCGGACGGTCATCTCGTTCGTGGTCAGGGTGCCGGTCTTGTCCGAGCAGATCGTGGTGACCGAACCCAGCGCCTCCACCGAGGTGAGCTTCCGGGTGATCGCGTTCCGCCGCGCCATCTGCTGCACGCCCAGCGCCAGGGTCACCGTGACCAGCGCGGGCAGGCCCTCCGGCACCGCGGCCACCGCGAAGCCGATCGCCGCCGACACCAGGTCCGGCAGCTCGAAGTCGTGCACCACCCGGCCGATCACCAGCATCACCGCCGCCATCACCAGGATGCCGATGGACAGCGCCCGGCCGAAGGCCGCCAGCTGCCGGGTGAGCGGGGTGTCCAGATGGTTCACCCCCGCGACCAGGGCCTGGATGCGGCCGATCTCGGTGTCGGCGCCGGTGCTGACCACCACGCCGGTCCCGGTGCCGGTGGCGACCAGCGTGCCGGAGTAGAGCATCGACGACCGATCGCCGATCCCGGCCCGGGAGTCCACCGCCCGCGGGTCCTTGGCCGCCGGGACCGACTCGCCGGTGAGGGCCGCCTCGTCCACCTGCAGGTTCGTCGCGGAGAGCAGCCGGACGTCCGCCGGGACCCGATCGCCGGACCGGACCCGGATCACGTCACCGGGCACCAGGGTCTCGGCGTCGACCACCCGCCACTGACCGTCGCGGCGCGCCTGGGCATCCAGCGACAGCATGGTCTTGATGCCGTCGAGCGCCTTCTCGGCCTGCCCCTCCTGGACGAAGCCGACCACGCCGTTGATCACCGCCACCGCGAGGATCACGGTGAAGTCGATCCAGTCGCCGAGGATCGCCTTGAGCACTGCCGACGCCAGCAGGATGTAGATCAGGATGTCGTCGAAGTGCCCGAGCAGTCGACGGATCACCCCGGGGCGCGGTGGGGTCGGCAGGCGATTCGGGCCGGAGCGGGTCAGGCGCTCGCGGGCGGCGTCGTCGGTCAGGCCGTCCGCGGTGACACCGAGGTCGAGCAGCACGCGGTCCGCGGAGTCGGCGTACGGGGAGCTGGTGGTGTCCGGGTGTGCAGTCATCGGTCCTCCATCGTGCCCGGCGCACACCGGATTCGTGTGGGTCCCAGGTTTTTACACGGTGTTCACCGATTCCGGATGCGCGCGGCCTCGGTGCTGCCCAGACTGGTCGCCCAACTCGGAGTCAGCAAGGGGGGCGTGTGATGGACGAGACGACGATCGAGCAGGACGGTGCCCAGGGCACGGAGGAGTCGCACTGGTCGACGGTGAGCAACCCGCGCCGCGTGCGGATCTGAGCGGTCACCCGCGCAGTCGGGACAGGATCTCCCTGGCGTGCTCCAGGGCACCCTCGTCCCGGCTGCCGGCCACCGCGTTGTAGTACATCCCGTCGCCGATCAGCTGGATCACGTGCGCCAGCGCCGGGTCACCGAGCTCGGCCAGCAGCACGTCGTACCAGGCCGCCCGCAGGTCGTCGAGGACGGTGTCCTGTTCGCCGGCGTCCTCGGCCAGTCGTGCGGAGGCGATCAGCGCGCGGTCCAGCGCGCCCCCGGATGAGACGGACTCGGCCAGGTAGTACTCGGCGGCACCCTCCGGGGCGGCACGCATCGCCGCGATGTCGGCCTCGCCCAGCGCGCGCAGGCGCGCGTGCTGCCCGGCCTCCAGCGCCGCCTTGTTCTTGAAGTGGTAGAGCAGCCCGCCCTTGGACACCCCGGCCGCCGCCGCCACCGCGTCCAGGGTCGCGGCCCGGCTGCCGTGGGCGATCAGCACCTGCTCGAAGGCATCCAGCAGGCGGTCGCGGGTGCTCGCGGTGTCGGCCATGTCACCACCGTATCGGTCGATTACTGTACCGTCTGGACGGTACAGTAGCGGTGGTCGAGAGCCGCCCCGAGGAGGCAGAGCGCGACCATCACCGCCGTCGTCCGAAAGGCACCACCCGCATGTCCGCGCTCCTCGCCCCGCCGAAGGCGACCGCCACCCGTCAGTGGGCGGCGCTCGCCGTCCTGATGCTGCCGGTCCTGTTGATCTCGGTGGACAACACCGTGCTGAGCTTCGCGTTGCCCGCGATCACGACGGCACTCGGTGCCACCGGCGGGCAACTGCTCTGGATCGTCGACGCGTATCCGCTGATGCTGGCCGGACTGCTGGTGCCGATGGGCTCGCTCGGCGACCGGATCGGCCGTCGGCGCCTGTTGCTGATCGGTGCCACCGGCTTCGCGCTGGTCTCCCTGCTGGCCGCGTGGTCGCCGACCCCGGAGCTGCTGATCGCCGCCCGGGCGCTGCTGGGCGTGTTCGGCGCGACCCTGATGCCCTCCACCCTGTCCCTGCTGCGGAACCTGTTCACCGACCGGGCGCGGCGGCGGCTCGCCATCGCGATCTGGGCGGCGGGCTTCGCGGCCGGTGGTGCGCTGGGCCCCATCGTCGGCGGCTTCCTGCTCACCCACTTCTGGTGGGGGTCGGTGTTCCTGCTGAACACCCCGCTGCTGCTGGTGCTCATCCCGCTGGCGCTCTGGCTGGTGCCGGAGTCCCGCGACCCGCACCCCGGCCCGATCGACGTGCCGAGCATCGTGCTGTCCCTGGTCACCATGCTGCCGCTGGTGCACGCCATCATCGAGATCGGCGAGCGCGGCGTCACCGGGCGGACCTTCGCCGGGGTGGCGATCGGTCTGGTCGCGGGCTGGGTGTTCGTCCGTCGTCAGCGGCGGCTGCCGTTCCCGATGCTCGACGTCACCCTGTTCCGCCGGGCCAGCTTCTCCGGCGCGGTGTCGGCGAATCTGCTGTCCATCATGGGCTTCAACGGCCTGCTGGTGGTCGTCTCCCAGTTCCTGCAGCTGGTGCTCGGCCTGTCGCCGATGGACGCCGGGCTGGTGCTCCTGCCCGGGCTGGTCGCCTCCGTGGTCGCCGGGCTGCTGGCGGTGAAGCTGATCCGCTGGGTGCGGCCCAGCGTCCTGATCGGCGGGTCCTTCCTGCTCGCCGCCCTCGGCTACCTGCTGGCCAGCCGGGTGGGCACCGACCCCACCGTCACCACCATCGCGGTCGCCTTCGTGGTGATGGCGCTCGGCGTCGGCCTCGCGGAGACGCTGACCAACGACGAGATCGTCGCGTCCGTCCCCCCGGAGAAGGCCGGCTCCGCCTCCGCCGTGTCCGAGACCGCCTACGAACTGGGTGCCACCCTCGGCGTCGCCGTCCTCGGCTCGGTGCTCAACGCCACCTACCGAGCCGGGGTGGTCGTCCCCACGAGCGTCACCGCCGATCAGGCGCACGCCGCCGCCGAGACGCTGGCCGGAGCGGTCCGGGTCGCCGGGGAGCTGGACCCGTCCGTGGCGGACGGGCTGCTGGAGTCGGCCAGGGCCGCCTTCGACCTGGGGATGCAGCGGGCGTCGCTGGTCGGGATCGTGGTGGCGGTGGGGGCGGCGGTGGTGTCCTTCGTGACGTTGCGGAAGGCGACCGGGAAGTAAATGCACAAATCGCCTTAAGCGCTATTTTCGCCACGTTTCTCGGAACGGCCACATCGCGGCGTTCGGGCGGTTATGGTCCATGACCATGAAGATGTCATCGATGAGGCTGTTGTCCACGCTCGCGCTGGCTGGGTCCCTGAGTATCGTCGGGATCGCCGGGTCGCCGACTGCGGCCGAGGCGGACACCGGCGTGTGCGGGACCTACGGCGCGTACAGCGCCAAGAATTCCAAGTGCAACTACAAGATCCAGTCGTACAGTCGGTACAACAACAAGTACACGTACGGCAACAAGGCGGCCATGGGTCGCACCTCGAGTCAGGGCGTGTGCACCCAGTACACGACGTACGGCGTCAAGCACCAGGTCTGACCCGTGCCGATCAGACAGGCGACGTGCGCCGCGCTGGGGATCGCCCTCCTGGTTGCGACGGCAGGGTGCGCGCAGCACGCCGAGGGTCACGTGGTGGTCGTGGGGAGTGACGATCCCTCGACCCCGACCTTCACCGGGCCCTGGGCCGACGCGTTCGCGCAGGCCTATCGCACCGCCGGCACCACCGAGCAGCGGCAGATGCTGTCGGACGGGATCGTCTCCGAGCTGGAGTACTCCCAGGTCCGGGACGGGTTCGCCGCATGCCTCGCCGACGTCGGTTACACGGTGACCTGGGCGGACGACGGCGGATACACGCTGGACGTGGGATCGGCCGAGGTGGACGACGCCCACGTGCAGGATCTGGTGGGCGCCTGCGACACCGAGCACCTCGGCGACATCGATTACCTCTACGAGCAGACCACCCGGAACCCGCAGCACCTCGACGAGGCGGAGATCATGGCTGCTTGCCTGGTGCGCAGCGACGTCGTGCCGCCGTCCTTCACCACGGACGACTACGCCGCCTGGTTCGAGGCCGACGACGGGGCCCTGCCTTACACGGTGAGCGCTGCCGCCGGGCAGGTCGCCTTCGACGCCTGCAACGCCGACCCCCTCGGACTGTTCGGGTGACGTCCCGGGCGCCCGTGCTCGTCGGGTCGATGCTGACGGTGGCGGCGATCGGTGCGGCGGCGGGGGTCGTCGTCACCCAGGCCGCGCGACCCGACGTCCTGGCGGAGCCCGTGGCGATCGAGGACGTGGCTCCGAGCGCACGCAGCTTCGACGATGCCAGGACGGTCGAGGTCGCCGTGGAGCGAGCCGACGCCACGACCCTGACGGTACCGACCGAGGGTCGCGTCACCGCATGGCAGTGCGGCGCCGGCGTCGAACTGCTCTCGGGGGCGTCGTCCCTCGCGGTGGACGGTCGCGGGTTGCTGAACCTCGCGACCTCGCTGCCGTTGTGGCGCGACCTCGCGGTGGGCGACAGCGGGGATGACGTGACGGCCCTGCAACAGGCGCTCGTGGACCTGGGCGCCGAGATCGCCGTGGACGGTGTGGTCGGCCGGTCCACCATCCAGGCATTCGCCACCGTGCGCGGCGCGGCAGTGCCCGGCACCGAGTCCGGGACCACGGTGCCGGTCGACGCGGTGTTCTGGTTGCCGGCCCCCGCGGTGCACCTGGCGTCCTGCGACGTGGATCGTGGCGAGACGGTCACTGCTGGCCAGTCGATGGGAGAGGTCCAGGGAGCAGTGCGGTCGGTAGTTCTGACCACCACACCGCCCGATGCCGTCGCCGGGCCGCGGGTGCTGACGGTGAATGGCGTGGCACTGGCGATGACCGACGGCCTGACGGTGGACATCGACCAGCCGGTGGATGCCCTGCCGGTGGGGTCGACGTCGGATCCGCTGACCGGCAGCTGGCGGCTGGCGGAGCCGATGCAAGTGAGCGCGGTGCCGCCCGGGGCTGTCTTCGGCGTGCTCGATGACCGGGCGTGCGTGTTCGGGGACGGACGCGCCATACCGGTGCGGTTGGTGTCCTCGGACCTGGGACAGTCATTGGTCACCTTCGACGACAGGTTGCCGACGTCGGTCCGGCTGTCGGCTCCCGAGGGCGTGCCGTGCCCGTGATCCTGCGCGATCTGGGCCATCGCTTCGACGGCGGGCCGTGGCTGTTCCGCGGGCTGACCGTGGACCTGGAACCGGGGCGGTCCTACGCCGTCACCGGACCCTCCGGCGCCGGGAAGTCGACCCTGCTGTCGATCCTGGCCGGCTGGACCCCCCCGGCAGAGGGCACCAGCACGACCGCCGTCACCGGCCGGATCGCCTGGGTGTTCCAGAGCCCGCACGGCTCACCACGGCGGAGCGCGTTGGACCACGTGACGTGGCCGCTGCTCGCCACCGGCGCCGGGGTCCGGGACGCAGAGGTCGCCGCGGCCGAACTCCTGCACCAGGTCGGACTGACGGCCGCAGCCGGTCGGGAGTTCCGGCGGCTGTCCGGTGGTGAGGCGCAACGGCTGATGCTCGCCCGCGGTCTCGCGGCCCGACCCGGACTGCTCCTGGTCGACGAACCCACGGCGCAGCTCGACCGCACGCGTGCGGCCGAGGTCAACCAGGTGCTGACCCGGCTACGGCCACCCCACACCGTGGTGGTGATCGCGACGCACGACGACGACACCCGGGCCGCGTGCACCGACCTGATCGACCTCACCGAGCGCGTGGGGTGGACATGACCCGCGGTCAGGGCTCTGCCGGGGGGATGCGCTGGTCGGCGATCTGCCGCGAAGTCCGGCGCGACGTCGCCACCGGGGCGGCCAGAACGGTGCTGACCGCGGTCGCTCTGACCGCCCTGCTCATCGGTCTCGCGGCCGGCGAGGTCGCCGCGGTGCGCCAGGCGGTACGCGCGGCCGCCGCCTACCGGGACGCCGGTGCGGCGGTCCTGACGCTGGCCGCACCGGGCCGGGTGGACGGTGCCGCGTGCGCAGCGCTCGCCGACCTGGATCAGGTGGTCGCCGCCGGTGCGATCCGCGCCGCTCCGGACCCACTTGCGCCCGCCGCGCTGCCCCGAACGACGATCCCGACCACCGAGGTGACGCCGGGGCTGCTCGCGGTGCTGGGCATCGAGCGGACCCCTGCCGCCGGGGTGGTGCTGTCCGACCAAGCTGTCGACGCCCTCGGCACGCCGATCGGTTCCACCCTGTCGTTGAACACCGGCAGTGTCGAGGTGACCGCCACCTACGGGTGGCCGTCGGACGGTCGGCGACCCGGCTACGGCTACGCCGCGCTGCTGCCGGTCAGCCCCTGGGGAGCCTTCGACGAGTGCTGGGTGTCGACCTGGCCCGTGCCCACCACCATCGGGTCGGTGCTCCGGACCACCCTGCTGCCGGGGGAGGGGCGTGACCAGGAGTCGCCCGCGGTCGTCTCCCAACTGAACACGACGCTCGGTGCTCGATTCGACGGCGGGACGGTCTTCGACGGACGGCTGACCCGGTTCGCGCCGTGGTTGTCGAGCGGCGTGGCCCTGGTGATCGGGTTCCTCTCGGTCCGCTCCCGCCGCGCCGTCATCGCTGGGCTGCTGCACGACGGGGTGACGGCGGCGGCGCTGATCGGGATCGTCGGCGGGGAGGTGGCGTCGTGGGTGGTGCCGTCCGGACTGCTGGCGTCGTCCTGCGCGGTGATCGCGGCGGCGGTCGGACCTCCGGAGGGGATGACGGCCTCGATCGTGCTCGCGCTGCGTGTGATCCTGCCGAGCCTGGTGGCGGCGATGCTCGGTGCCGGGATCGCGCTCGCCGGGATCCGCGAGCGCCGGCTGATGATCTACGTGCGGGAGTGAGTCATCCGCGGACGGAGCGCCCACTCACTCACACACCGCGTTGTACCGCGCCCCGTCCGGCATCCCCCGCAACTCCGCGATCCGCCCCGCATCCGTCCCCACCGGAAACGCCGTCACCGCCCGCCCCGCCCACCCGTACACCAGCGCACCCCCGCCGGTCACCACCGTCCGCAACCCCGTCCCCGAGTCCTCCCGCACCAGCAGTGCGTCAGCGGGCGGTGCGGCCAGCACGGGCAGCACCGCGTCGGTGACCCGCTGGGCGAGGGTGCGCGCGTCGGGCCGGTGCCAGGGCAGGAAGTGGTCGGGCGGTAGGCCGAGGGCGGTGGCGAGCGAGCCGTCGAGCCACCGGTCGCGTTTGCGGCCGTACGGGGTCTCGGCGGTGGAGAGCAGGTACCCGTAGACGTGGGCGAGTCCGGCGTTGGTGATCGGGTGCTCCACCGGAAGTCCGGCCCACTGTTGCAGCAGGGCGAGGGTGGCGGCGTCGAGCATCGGGGTGCCGGTGTTCTCGTCCAGCAGGGTGGAGCGGCCCCAGTGCGTGAAGGTGCCGTCGGCGGCGTCCTGGCGGATCTGGTCGGCGAGGGAGTGCGGGTCGATGGGCACGGGTCGACGGTAGGGCGGCCGGGTGAACGGAGTGTTCGTCCGGCGTTCACCGCATGGGGTCATTCCGTCCACCATCAATCCCTAGCGTGGACGGTGCGTCCAGACGACCCGACCACGAATGGTGACCCGTGTCCCGCTCCGACACTCTGCTCCTGCTCGACTTCGACGGCACCGTCGCCGTCGGTGACGGTCCGGTGCGTGCCTATGCCCAGGCGGCGGTGGCCCTGTTGCCCGCTGCCGACCGGAAGGCCGTCCTGCGGCAGCTCGATGCCGGGCTGGCGGCCGTCGACCAGGACCGGGCTCCGTTGGACGGCTACGACCTGGTGCGGATGCTCGCCGAGGAGCACGGGGTCGGACCGCATGCCCTCTCGGCCGC
Organism: Cellulomonas taurus; assembly: GCF_012931845.1. Classification (NCBI taxonomy): domain Bacteria; kingdom Bacillati; phylum Actinomycetota; class Actinomycetes; order Micrococcales; family Cellulomonadaceae; genus Cellulomonas; species Cellulomonas taurus. The sequence goes on along the minus strand of NZ_CP051884.1, from coordinate 3,308,729 downwards.
GTACCTGGCGTCCCGGCACGCACTGGCCACCGACCAGGCGCCGATCAGCGCGCCGCCGGGACTGGCGGAGCTGCTGGCCGAGCTGCGGCCGGACGCGACGATCGTGCTGGCCACCAATGCCCCGGACATCCGCCTGCGTGAGGCGCTGCGCGGCATCGGGCTCGGCGGGCTGATCGACCGGATCGCCCCGGAGGTCGGCAAGCCCGGTGGCATGGACACCCTGCTCGACTCCCTGCGGGTCGCCCCGGCCGGTCCGGTCCGGGTGCTCTCCGTCGGCGATGTGTGGGTGAACGACCTGGCGCCGGTCGCCGCCCGCGGTCACACCACCGCCCTGATCTCCCGGTGCCCACCACCGGAAGCCCGGCCGACCCATGTCGGTCCGGACCTGCCGTCCCTGTTCCCGGCGATCCGCACCTGGGTGCAGTCGTCACTCGTTGAAGGACTCACGCGATGAAGCAGACCCACGCACTCTCCGCCGCCGCGCTGTTCGCCACCGCGGCTCTGGCCCTGTCCGCCTGTTCCGGCTCCGCCGACGCCGCGAGCACCGACGACGCGCCCGCCGATCCGACCAGCCTCACGCTGGCGCTGGTGCCGTCGCAGGACCAGGACGGCCTGGTGGACACCGCCGCGCCGCTGACCGACTACCTGACCGAGGAGCTCGGCATCGAGGTCACCGGGGTGGTCTCCAAGGACTACCAGGCAGCCGTCGAGGCGATGGGTGCCGGTCAGGCGCAGATCGGCTTCCTGCCCTCGCTCCAGTTGTGGCAGGCGAACGACATGTACGACGCCTCGGTGGTGCTGCAGACCGAGCGCAACGGGAACATCTCCTACCCGGCGCAGTTCATGACCAACAACCCGGACAAGTACTGCGAGGACGAGCCGGTCGAGCGGGACGGCATGCTGTTCTGCAACGGCGCCGACGCGATGTCCGGTCCGGCCGGTCTGGACTCGATCACCAAGGTCAAGGGCGCCAAGGTCTCCGTGCTCGGCCCCGCGTCGCCGGCCGGGTACATCTACCCGATCCTGGCCCTGCAGGAGGCCGGTCTGGACACCGACACCGACATCCAGCAGGTGCCGGTGACCGCGAACGACGCCTCGGTGCTCGCGGTCTACAACGGTGACGCCGAGGTCGGCCTCTCGTTCTGGGACGCCCGCACCATCGTCGCCTCGGACACCCCGGACGTGGGCCAGAAGGTGGTGGTCTTCGCCCTGACCGAGGAGATCCCGAACGACGGCGTGGCCCTCACCGACGACCTGTCGCCGGAGCTGCAGGACCGGATCACCGAGGCGCTGCGGTCCTACTCGGAGTCGGCCGAGGGTTCGGCGGTGCTGGAGTCGATCTACTCGATCACCAAGCTCGCCCCGGCCGACCCGGACAGCCTGGACGTCGTCGCCCGCGCGGCGGAGAAGCTCGGCCTCCAGTGACGTCGACAACCGCTGCGGCGGCCCCCGGGGTGGGTGCTGCGGCGCCCGCCCCGTGGCCGCTGCGACTGCACGAGGTGACGGTCCGCTACCCGAACGGCGTCGTCGGCCTGGACCGGGTCAGCCTGGAGATCGGCGCCGGTGAGATGGTCGCGGTGGTCGGGCTGTCCGGCTCCGGCAAGTCCACGATGATCCGGACGCTGAACGGTCTGGTGCCGGTGACCTCCGGCACCGTGGAGGTGGGCGGTCACGATCTGACCGCGGCCCGGGGCCGGGCGCTGCGGGCGCTGCGCGGCGACATCGGGATGATCTTCCAGTCCTTCAATCTGGCGGGGCGGGCCTCGGTGCTGTCCAACGTGCTGGTCGGCCGGGTCGCCCACACCCCGACCTGGCGCACGCTGGCCGGGCTCTTCACCGCCGAGGACAAGGCGATCGCCGCCGACGCGCTGGACCGGGTCGGCATGCTGGACCGCGCCTGGCACCGGGCGGCGCACCTGTCCGGTGGCCAGCAGCAGCGGGTGGCCATCGCCCGAGCCCTGGCGCAACAGCCGCGCGCGGTGCTGGCCGACGAGCCGGTCGCCAGCCTGGACCCGCCCACCGCCCACGGGGTGATGGCCGACCTGCGCCGGATCAACCGGGACCTGGGGATCACGGTGCTGGTCAACCTGCACCTGCTCGACCTCGCCCGGGAGTACGGCACCCGGCTGATCGGCCTGCGCGGCGGCACAGTGGTCTACGACGGACCGGCGGCCGACGCCACGGACACGGTCTTCGAGGACATCTACGGTCGCTCGATCCGGCCTGACGACGTGCTCGGCGCATGAGCACCCTCGCCCAGCTCCCGCCCCGACCGGCGACCCGGTGGAAGGGCTACGCCGCGGCGCTGGTCGTGCTGGCGATCACCGTGGTCACCCTGCTGCCCGGCATCGGGGTGGAGGTCGACCTCGGGGCGATGGTGCGCAACTGGCAGAACGGTGCCGACAAGATCGTCAAGCTGCTGCAACCCGACTGGTCGTTCTTCCCCCGGACGGTCGCCCCGCTGCTGGAGACCCTGCAGATGGCGGTGATCGCCACCGCGGTGGCCGGGCTGGTGTCGGTGCCGCTGAGCCTGTGGGCGGCGCGGACCACCAACCCGCACCCGGTGACGCGGCGGATCGTGCGCGCCGTGCTGAACATCGTGCGAGCGGTGCCGGACCTGCTCTACGCCGCCGTCCTGGTCGCGATGGTCGGGGTCGGCGCGCTGCCCGGCATCATCGCGCTGGTCCTGTTCGACCTCGGCATCATCGTGAAGCTGGTCTCCGAGCAGCTGGAGGCGATGGACACCGGCGCCCTGGAGGCGGGTCGGGCCGCCGGTGGCAGCCAGACCCAGGTGAACCGTGCGGTCGCGGTGCCGGAGATGATGCCCGGCTTCCTGAACCAGCTGCTGTACGTCCTCGAACTCAACGTCCGGGCATCGTCGGTGCTCGGGCTGGTCGGCGCGGGCGGGATGGGGCTGCTGATCGACGCGGTCCGCTCGTTCTACCGCTACGACCAGCTGTCCCTCATCATCTTGGAGATCCTCGCCGTGGTCCTGGTCATCGACCTGATCAGCAGCGCCGTCCGCCGGAGGCTGGTGTGAGCGCGCTCGTGCTGCCGGCCCGGCCGACCCGGCTGCCGCTGCGACTGCTCGGCATCGGGATCACCGTCGTGGTGCTGCTGGCCTTCTGGTCGGTGCCGATCACGTGGACCCGGCTCGCCGACCTGCCGTCCGAGGTGGTGCGCTACCTGTGGCTGATGTTCAGCGGCCCGGAGTGGTCGAAGCTGCCCGAGGCGCTGTGGCAGACCTGGCGGTCGGTGGCGATGGCCTGGCTGGGCACCGTGCTCGGCGTGCTGATCGCCACGCCGCTCAGCCTGTGGTCGGCGCGCGGCCACGCCCCGGCCCCGGTGCGGGGGATGCTGCGGTTCGGGTTCAGCGTGATCCGCGCGGTGCCGGAGATCATCATCGCGATCGTGATCCTGTCGGTGACCGGACTGACCCCGCTGACCGGTGCCCTGGCGCTCGCGGTGAACGGCGTCGGCACCCTGGGCAAGTGGGGCTACGAGTCGATCGAGGGGATCGACCGCGGCCCGGTGGAGGCGGTGCGCGCCGCCGGGGGCAACGGGATGGAGGTGCTGCGCTGGGGGGTGTGGCCGCAGGCACTGCCGGAGTTCCTGGCGTTCTGGCTGTACCGGTTCGAGATCAACGTGCGCTCCTCCGCGGTGCTCGGCTTGATCGGGGTCGGCGGCATCGGTGACATGCTCACCTCCTACACCCAGTACCGGCAGTGGTCGGTGGTGGGAGTCCTGCTGATCGTGGTGGTCGTGGTGACCGTCGCCATTGACGCCGTCTCCGGTGCGCTGCGTCGCCGGATCATGGAAGGAGCGCGCGCCCGTGCCGTCCAGCCCTGAGACCGCCGCCCCGCCCACCGTCCGGATCGCCACCGCCCTGCCGAGCCTGCAACCCACCGAGCGTCGGGTACTGGAGCTGGTGCTGGCCGAGCCGGAGCGGGTGGTCGAGGCCACCGCGCAGGAGGTCGCCGACCTGGTCGGGGTCGGGCGGGCATCCGTGGTCCGGGCCTGCCAGTCGATCGGCTACAAGGGGTACCCCCAGCTGCGGGTGGCGCTGGCCGCCGAGCTGGCGCACCGGGACGAGCAGGTCGACTACGGGTCCTCCGCGCTGGGCCGGATCCGGGCCGACATCGCCGCGCTGGCCGCGTCCCTGCCGCAGATCACCGCGGTGCTGGCCGAGGACGCCGTGGAGCAGGCGGTGCAGACCCTGGCCGGGGCACGACGACTGCTGGTGCTCGCCAACGGACTGTCGGCGCCGCTGGCCACCGACATGGCGATGCGCCTGACCGCGGTGGGCCGCACGGCCGACTTCGTGGCGGACGCGATCGGCCAGCAGATCGCCGCCCGCGGCCTGACCCCGGGGGATGCCTGCGTGGTGATCTCCGGCTCCGGCGCGAACGAGTCCAGCCTCAAGGTGGCCCGTGCCGCCCGGGCCGGGGGTGCGACCGTGGTGGCCGTGACCTCGTTCCGGGACTCGCCGCTGGGGGAACTGGCCGACGCGGAGCTGGTGATCGCCCCCGCCGGGACCACCTTCCGGCACGAGCTGGAACGCACCTCCCGGACCGCGCTGGCGGTGCTGGTCGAGTCGTTGGTCAGCATCGTCGCCGCCCGACGCGGCACGCAGGCGACCGAGGCACATGCCCAGGTGCTCGACATCCTCTCGGACAACCTCGCCGACTGACCTCGTCCCGAACCCGGACACGCGAACGCCCCGGACCGCATCAGGCGGTCCGGGGCGTTCGGGTCAGCTCACTGCCAGGTGATCGGCGCCGGGAAGTACGGGTTGTCCGAGGACGCGATGAACGAGGAGTACGACTCGCCGTTGTACTCCGCCGCGGTCACCGGGGTGCCGTCGGCCAGCGCCACGAAGCAGCTGATCGCGGTGCGGGTCGCCTCGTCGTACTCCGGCAGCAGCAGGCCGCAGTTGTCGCCGGGGCTGTTGAAGGAGAAGCCGCTGGTCAGGTACTGGGTGTCGGTGCCGTCGGCGGCGATCGGGAACAGGTCCACCGTGGTTGGGTCGTAGCCCTCGGGGGTGTCGTACAGCCACTGGTGCTGGGTGATCACCGCGTAGGGGGTGTACTGCTCGAACTCCTCGGCGTTGCTGAACTGCTTGTAGATCGACTTGTCCAGCTCGCGGATCTCCAGCACCGCGACGCCGACGCCCCCGCTGACCTCCTGGTCGCCGAAGGTCTCGGTTTGGTTCAGCCAGGCGGGAGTGCCGAAGGGCAGGGTCGCACCGGGGCCGGTCACGTCGCCGGCCGCACCGAAGTCCACCGGCTGCACGTCGTACTTGGTGTCCAGCGTGGTGTCCTCCGGCTCGTCCTCGGCAGCCGAGGACTGCTGGGAGCTGGTGGTCGACCGGTCGCGGGGGTCGTCCTTCTTGGTGCCGCCGGAGGAACTGCACCCGGTGACGACCAGGGCGAGGGCGATGACAGCGGGCACGGCACGGAGCAGGGGTCGCACGGTGGAACCTTCCAGGGGCGGCTGAGTCTCGGGCGCACGCTCAGGGAGCGCACAGCGACTGTAGAACACAGCGTTCGGGCGAGCGCGCCGCGTTCACGCCCCGCGCAGGCGGCCGGACAGCAGCACCGCGATGTCCGCGACCTCGGGGACGCCGATGTCGCTGCGGTCGGCGGCCGCGACCCCGTCGGTGAGCATGACGGTGCAGAACGGGCACGCGGTCGCGATGGCGCTGGCGCCGGTGTCGATCGCCTCTTGCGCGCGGGCGGTGCCGATCCGGGTGCCGATCGACTCCTCGATCCACATCCGCGCGCCACCGGCCCCGCAGCAGAAGGACTGTTCCCGGGTGCGGGGCATCTCGGTGACCTGGACCCCGGCGGCGGCCAGCAGTTCCCGGGGCGGGGAGTAGATCTGGTTGTGGCGGCCCAGGTAGCAGGGGTCGTGGTAGGTCACCACGGCCCCCGGGTCCGCCACGCCACCCGGCCCCGCGACAACCGCCGCAGCAGGCTCGACCGGCACCAGCCGCCCCTCCGCCACCAGCCGGTTCAGCAGCTCGGTGTGGTGCACCACGTCGTAGTGCCCGCCCAGCTGCGGGTACTCCCGGGACAGCGTGTTGAAGCAGTGTGCGCAGGTGACCACGACTGCCTGCGCCCGGGCGGCGTTCAGCGTCTCGACGTTGCCCGCCGCGAGCATCTGGAACAGCACCTCGTTGCCCGCCCGCCGCGCCGGGTCACCGGTGCAGCCCTCGCCCTCGCCGAGCACCGCGAAGGACACCCCGGCGGCGTGCAGCAGTTCGGCCACCGCCCGGGTGGTCCGCATCGCCTTCTCCTCGAAGGACCCCGCGCAGCCGACCCAGAACAGGTAGTCGACCTCCTCCGCCGACTCCAGGTCGGCGCCGATCACCGGCACCTCGAAGTCGAGCCCCGCCGCCCACCTCAGCCGTTGTCGCGCCGGCAGCCCCCACGGGTTGCCCCGACGCTCCAGCTTGGTGAACGTCCCGGCCAGTTCCGCCGGGAACGCCGACTCCATCAGGGTCTGGTAGCGCCGGATGTCGACGATGGTGTCGACGTGCTCGATGTCCACCGGGCACTGCTGGACGCACGCTCCGCAGGTGGTGCAGGCCCAGAGCGCGTCGGCGTCGATCACCCCGGAGGCGACCAGGTCGACGTCCACGTGCCCGGACGCGGTGTCGTCGGTCCCGGTCCCGGTCGCGGTCAGGTAGGGGGCGGTCGCCGCCGCCTGGTCGCGCAGGGCCATCACCACCCGCTTCGGCGACAGCGGTTTACCGGTGGCCCAGGCCGGGCACTGGTCCTGGCAGCGGCCGCACTCGGTGCAGGTCGCCACGTCCAGCAGCTGCTTCCAGCTCAGGTCCTCGACCGCGCGGACTCCGAGCCGGGCGTCCTCCGGCAACGACTCCAGCGCCGCCACGTCCAGGTCGGCGTCGTCGACCCGGACCGGCAGCAGCGGGCCCAGCGCCGGGCGGCCGTCGTCGTAGCGCCGGGCGTAGATGTTCACCACGGCCAGGAACCGGTGCCAGGCGATGCCCATCGTGGGTTGACTGCCGACGACGACGAACCAGCTCATCGACACCAGGATCTTCACCGTGGCGCAGAGCACGACCAGTGTCTCGACCGTCCCGGTGCTCACCCCGGTGAACAGGTCGCCGATCCACGCGGTGGTCGGGAAGTGCCACACCGATCCGCCGCCGAGCCGGTGCTCCAGCCCGCGCAGCAGCAGCACGGCGAGCACCACGGCCAGCACGGTGCCCTCGACCACGGCCGCCTGTGCCTGGTTCGAGCCCGAGAAGCGCGAGGACGACCGTCGACTCAGCCGCACCCGGACCGCGATCAGCGCCAGGATCCCGGCCAGCGACAGCCAGGCGATGGCCTCGGTGAGCCACTCCCAGGGCAGCAGGTGCCCGAGCACCGGCAGCGTCCAGGTCGGGTCGAGGATCTGGCCGTAGCCGGTGACCAGCGTGAAGAACAGGATCGGGAAGGAGACCATCACGGTCCAGTGCGCGACCTTCACCACCGGCGAGTGCTGGAACCGGCCGTGGCCGAGCATCTCGCGCAGCACCAGACCGACCCGCCGTCCGACCGGGCCCGAGCGCCCGGGCGCCGGGCGCCCCATCGTGATCGCGCGGGTGAGCCGGGCGGCACCTCGGACGAACACCGCGACCCCGACGACGGTGCCGACGAGCACCGCGACGAGGCAGGTCAGGCGCAGGAGGGTCACCGCACGAGGCTAGTCCGGTCACGCCGAGGGTGAACAGGACCGGCGGACCTAGGACCCAGTTGGTAGGCTGGTGGGGATCCCTTGACCACGACGACGCCCTGCGTTGCCGTGCGTCGTCGTACCCTCCGCCTGACAACTGAAGTCCCCCACCCGCCCCACGACCGGACGGAGCGGACGTTTGCTGCAACTCCTCACGCTGCACCTCGTCGCTGCCCTGGCGGCCCCTGCCCTCGTGGCATGGATCGGCCGCAAAGCGTTCTGGGTGCTGGCGCTCGCGCCCGCCGCCGTGACGGTGTGGGCGCTGAGCATGACCCAGGCGGTGATGGAGGGTCGTAGCCCGACCCAGACCGTCGCCTGGATCCCCGCACTCGGACTCGACCTCAGCTTCCGGATGGACACCCTCAGCTGGCTGATGAGCCTGCTGGTCGGCGGTGTCGGTGCTGTCGTCCTGATCTACTGCTCGGCGTACTTCAAGGAGCACGCCTCCGCCCTCGGCCGGTTCAGCGGTGTGCTCACCGCCTTCGCCGGGGCGATGTTCGGCCTGGTCACCGCGGACAACACCCTGCTGCTGTTCGTGTTCTGGGAGCTGACCACGGTCTTCTCCTACCTGCTGATCGGCCACTACCACGAGCGCAAGGCGTCCCGTCGGGCCGCGATGCAGGCCATCGTGGTCACCACCGCCGGTGGTTTGGCGATGCTGGTCGGCGTCATCTTCATCGGCGAGGCGGCGGGCACCTACAGCCTCTCCGCGACGTTGGCGGACCCGCCGCACTCGGCGCTGGTCACCGCCGGGGTGGTCTGCCTGCTGATCGGTGCCGCGACCAAGTCCGCGCTGATCCCCACCCACTTCTGGCTGCCCGCCGCGATGGCTGCGCCGACCCCGACCAGCGCCTACCTGCACGCCGCCGCGATGGTGAAGGCCGGTGTGTACCTGGTCGCCCGGTTCGCCCCGGCGTACTCCGAGCTGACCGTGTGGCGCTGGTTCATCGTGATCCTGGGGCTGGGCACGCTGCTGCTCGGCGGCTACCGGGCGCTGCGCCAGCACGACCTCAAGCTGATCCTGGCCTTCGGGACCGTGAGCCAGCTCGGTCTGATCGTGCTGCTGGTCGGCTACGGCACCCGCGCGACCGCCCTGGCTGGGCTGGCGATGCTCGGTGCGCACGCGATGTTCAAGGCGGCGCTGTTCCTGGTGGTGGGCGTGGTCGACGCCGCCACCGGCACCCGCGACCTGCGACGGCTGTCCGGGGTGGGCCGCGCGCTGCCGCTCACCGCCTGGGCCGGTGGCCTGGCCACCGCGTCGATGATCGGCCTGCCCCCCTTCGCCGGGTACGTCGGCAAGGAGGCGGCCCTCGAAGCGCTGGCCCACGACGCCGACCCCCTCGGCATGGTCGTGCTGGTCGGCGTCGCGATCGGCTCCGCGCTCACCGTGGCCTACGGTCTGCGGCTCTGGTGGGGTGCGTTCGCCACCAAGCCGGTGATGTCGGTCGCCAAGGTGCGGATGATCACCGCCGCCGAGGCCCGGCTGCCGGTGCCGGAGACCACCGACCCGAAGGAGCTGCTGGAGGAGCCCGCGCCGGTGGGTCGCCCGTCGCTGGTCCTGGTCTGGCCCGCGATGCTGCTGGCGCTGCTCGGTGTGGTCGTGGCGCTGGTGCCGCACTTCGGCGAGGAACTGCTGGCCCCGCACGCTGACCAGTACCCGATCGGCGAGGCCGGGCACCTCACGCTGTGGGGCGGCTTCGGGCTGCCGGTGCTGGTCACCATCGCCGTGCTCGGCTCGGGCGCCCTGATGTTCTGGCGCCGCAGCCTGGTCGAGCAGTTCCAGGCGGCACTGCCCCGGGTGCCGGAGGCGGACCGGATGTACCGCCGCCTGATGCGCCGACTGGACGACCTCGCCGCCGACGTCACCGCCCAGACCCAGCGCGGTTCGCTGCCGCTGTACCTCGGGTCGATCCTGGTGGTCTTCGTGCTCGGCGTCGGCATCCCGATGCTGCGGCTCACCTCGCTGCCGAAGGACACCGTGCGGTGGGACGAGCCCGCGCAGGTGGTCTTCGGCCTGTTCATCGCCCTGGCGGCGATCCTGGTGGCCCGCGCTCGTCGCCGGCTCAAGGCCGTGATCCTGCTGGGTGTGGCGGGCTACGGCGTCGCCGCCCTGTTCCTGCTGCAGGGTGCGCCGGACCTGGCGTTGACCCAGGTGCTCACCGAGACGCTGACCCTGGTGGTCTTCGTGCTGGTGATGCGCCGCCTGCCGCCGTACTTCTCCGATCGGCCGCGGACCAGCTCGCGCTGGGTGCGGCTGGCGATCGGCCTCGCGGCGGGACTGACCGTCGGCGGACTGGCGCTGGTGGTGCCGGGCGCGCGGGTGCACAGCCCGGTGTCGGTGGACTTCGCCGCCGAGGCCTACGAGTTCGGCGGCGGCAAGAACATCGTCAACGTGACCCTGGTCGACATCCGCGCCTGGGACACCATGGGCGAGATCTCGGTGCTGCTGGTCGCGGCGACCGGTGTCGCCTCGCTGGTGTTCCTGCGGCGCCGCTCCGGCGCGATCTACCGCGCCGGTGAGGCATCCGAGACCCGCCAGGTCTGGACCGGCACCGGGTCCAGCGACCCGCAGAGCGCCGTGCGCAACCTGCCGATCTCGGAGAGCCGCCGGGCCGCCTACCAGCCGCGGGAGTGGCTGCGCTCGGCGCGGACCCTGGCACCCCAGCGCCGCTCGGTGGTGTTCGAGGTCGTGGTCCGGCTGCTGTTCCACACCATGATCGTGTACTCGTTGTTCCTGCTGTTCTCCGGGCACAACAACCCGGGCGGTGGCTTCGCCGCCGGTCTGGTCACCGGCATCGCGCTGATCGTGCGGTACCTGGCCGGTGGCCGGTACGAGCTGGGCGAGGCCGCTCCGGTGCAACCGGGTCTGCTGCTCGGGTCGGGGCTGTTCCTGTCCGCGGGTGTCGGGCTGGTCGCGCTGCTGGCCGGTGGCTCGGTGCTCCAGTCCTGGATCATCGACCTGCACCTGCCGCTGATCGGTGACATCCACCTGGTCACCTCGCTGTTCTTCGACATCGGCGTGTACCTGGTCGTGGTCGGGCTGGTGCTGGACATCCTGCGCAGCCTGGGCGCCGAGCTGGACCGGCAGGCCGAGGCGGCCGGTGAGGGCTACGAGCTGGTCGTCGGTGGTGACGCCGAACCCGGCGAACCGGTGAAGGACCCCTTCGCCGCGATCCGCGGCGCCGCCGCCACGCACAACCGACCGACCGGAGGTGACGCATGATCGACATGAGCCCGAACCTGGTCCTGGTCGCCGTGATCGTCGTGCTGGTCACCGCCGGGGTGTACCTGCTGCTGGAGCGCTCGCTCACCCGGGTGCTGATCGGCGTGATCCTGCTGGGCAACGCCGCGAACCTGCTGTTCCTGATCGCCGGGGGCCGCGCCGGTCGCCCGCCGATCGTCGGGGACGCCCCGGTGGAGGAACAGGCCGATCCGCTGCCGCAGGCCATGGTGCTGACCGCCATCGTCATCACGCTGGCCACCACGGCCTTCGTGCTGGCCATGGCGTACCGGTCCTGGCAGCTGCACCGCCACGACGAGGTCCAGGACGACATCGAGGACCGCCGTATCGCCCGCCTGGCAGCCCGCGACGAGCGGGCCTTCGACGACGCCGACACCGAGGACACCATCGACACCCTGGACGAGCAGGCAGCCGAGACCCGCGACGAGACCGACGACAGCGAAGCCGGAACCGCGGCGGGCCCGACGGCGGACAACGAGGTGGACCACGCATGAGCGAGTTCTCCTGGTTGGTGCCGCTGCCGGTGGTCGTGCCGCTGTTCGGTGCCGGACTGGCCCTGGCGCTCTACCGCCGACCCCGGCTGCAACGGATCATCTCCGTGGTGGCGCTCAGCATCGTGCTGGTCGTCGCGGCGGTGCTGCTGGTCGCCGCCGACTCCGGCCCGGTGGTGGTCGACATCGGCAACTGGGCGGCCCCGGTCGGCATCGACCTGGTCGCCGACCGGCTCAGCGCGCTGATGCTGACCGTCTCCGCCGCCGTCACGCTCTGCGTCCAGCTGTACTCGCTGGCCCAGGGTGAGGCCGACGGTGACGAGGCAGCCCCGGTGTCCATCTACCACCCGACGTACCTGATCCTGACCGCCGGGGTGGCGAACGCCTTCCTCTCCGGCGACCTGTTCAACATCTACGTCGGCTTCGAGATCCTGCTGTTCGCCTCCTACGTGCTGCTCACCATGGGCGGCACCGGCGAGCGGATCCGCGCGGGCAGCGTCTACGTGGCGGTCGCGCTGCTGTCGTCGGTGCTGTTCCTGATCGCCATCGCGATGATCTACGCGGCCACCGGCACGGTGAACCTGGCCCAGCTGGCCGAACGACTGCCGGAGATCGACTCCGGGGTCCGGCTGCTGCTGCAGATCCTGTTGCTGCTGGCCTTCGGGATCAAGGCGGCGATCTTCCCGCTGTCCGCCTGGCTGCCCGACTCCTACCCGACCGCCCCGGCGCCGGTCACCGCGGTGTTCGCCGGGTTGCTGACCAAGGTCGGCGTCTACGCCATCATCCGGGTGCAGACCCTGCTGTTCCCGGACGGACGACTGAACGACGTGCTGATGTGGGCGGCGCTGGCCACGATGGTGGTGGGCATCCTCGGCGCCGTGGCGCAGGACGACATCAAACGACTGCTGTCCTTCACCCTGGTCAGCCACATCGGGTACATGATCTTCGGCATCGCGCTGGGCACCCAGACCGGGTGGTCGGCGGCGATCTACTACGTGGCCCACCACATCACGGTGCAGACCACGCTGTTCCTGATCTCCGGCCTGATCGAGCGCCGCGGCGGGACGACCTCGCTGGACGAGCTGGGCGGTCTGGCCAAGGCGGCCCCCCTGCTCGCGGTGATGTTCTTCATCCCGGCGATGAACCTGGCCGGCATCCCGCCGCTGTCCGGCTTCCTGGGCAAGGTGGGCCTGATGCAGGCGGGCACCCAGCTCGGCACCCCGCTGGCGATCACCCTGGTGGTCGGCGGGGTGGTCACCTCACTGCTCACCCTGTACGCGCTGATCAAGGCGTGGAACAAGGCGTTCTGGCAGAACCCGCCCGCGCCGCTGCCGGACACCACCCTGCCGCGGGGCATGGTCGGGTCGGCGGGCGCGCTGGTGGTCTTCGGCCTGGCGCTGACCGTGTTCGCCGGGCCGCTCTACGGCTACGCGGACCGGGCCGCCGAGGCGCTCACCGACCGGCAGTACGTCGAGGCGGTGCTGCCCAACGGCGAGCGCGGTGAGGGTGACTCCGCCGAGGTCGCCCGGTCGGCCGGTCCGTCGTCGCTGCCGTCCCCGACGTTCACACCCGACCCGGAGGGGACGCCATGAGCCGCAAGCCGAAGCCGAGCCTGCTGCGTCAGTGGCCCACGATCGCGTGGCTGACCGTGGTGTGGGTGCTGCTCTGGGGTTCGCTGAGCTGGGGCAATGTGATCGCCGGGCTGCTGATCGCGGTCGCGGTCACCGGCCTGCTGCGGATGACCCCGGTCGACTTCCACGGCCGCGTGCACCCCTGGGGGGTGGTCGTCCTGGTCAGCCGGTTCGTCTGGGACCTGTTCAAGGCCTCGTTCGAGGTGTCCTGGGTGGCGCTGCGCCCCCGGCACACCCCGCACGGCGCGGTGATCGGCGTGCAGCTGCGGTCGCACTCCGACCTGTACCTGACCATCACCGCCGAGCTGTGTTCGCTGGTGCCCGGATCGCTGGTGGTCGAGGCGCACCGCCTGACCGGCAAGCTCTTCCTGCACGTCCTGGACGTCGACCAGGTCGGTGGCATCGAGGCAGCCCGTAAGGTCGTCCTCGACCAGGAGGAGCGGGTGCTCCGGGCGCTCGCCTCGGACACCGAGCTGCGCGAGGCGGGACTGGAACCGCATCGGCGCCGTCGTCAGGAGGTGGCGGCATGACCGTCGTCGTGATCGTCAGCGCCGTCCTGCTGGCTGCGGCCGGGGCGATGGCGCTGATCCGCGCCGAGAAGGGTCCGTCCATGCTGGACCGGACCATCGCCCTCGACATCGTGGTCAGCGTCCTGGTCGCCGCGATCGCCCTCTACGCCGCGGTGGACCGCCGGGCCGACGTGGTGCCGATCCTCGTGGTGCTCTCCCTGGTCGGCTTCATCGGCTCGGTGACCATCTCCCGCTTCGCCTCGGTGGAGCCGGAGGGCGAGGGCCGGGTCCGTACTCGCGAGGAGATCGCCGCCGAGGAGGCCGAACGGATCAAGGCCGAGGAAGAGGCGGAGGCCGAACGCCGCGCCCGCCGGGCCAAGGACGCCGAGCACGTCGCCAAGGACCACCCGGAGGGGCACTGATGAACTGGGACGCCATCGCGGACGTCGCCTCCGCCATCTTCCTGCTCGGCGGCGCCGCCCTCGCCTTCGCGGCCGGGGTCGGCGTGCTCCGGTTCCCCGACCTGCTGTCCCGGATGCACGCCGGGACCAAGCCGCAGGTACTGGGCCTGGTGCTGGTGCTGGTCGGCTTGTCGCTGCGGCTGCGGGACGGGTCAGCGGTCTGGGCGCTGGTGCTGGTCGCGCTGTTCCAGATGCTCACCGCGCCGGTGGCCGCCCACCTGGTGGGCCGGGCCGGTTACCGCACCGGGAAGGTGCGCGACGACCTGCTGGTGGTGGACGAGCTCACCGAGGCGCAGGAGCGGGCCGTCCAGCACGCCGAGGAGGCGGCAGCCTCGAACGAGGGTGCCGCCCCCAAGGCCAACGACAAGGGCTGATCAGTCCGCCTTGCCCGGCAGGTGTCGCCCGTCGTTGACCCGCTTGCTGAAGTGCGCGGTGCCCCGGGTCGCCATCACCCGGGCCAGCGACACCACCGCACCGGTGATCGCGGCGGCGGCCACCACCTCGCCCAGGCGGCTGTCGCCCGGGTTCTCCGGCTGCGGCGGCTCGTGGCCGAGGGTCTTCTTCCAGACGGCGGTCAGCGCCTTCTGCGCCACCCACGCCACGGCACCGGCCACGATCAGCCCGGTGACCTTGGCCAGGGTGGACTCGTTCTGCTCCTCGTCGGACACGGTGCGACCTCCAGAGTGGGTGGGGCTTGCGGGTGTCCACGCTAGCCGGAGCCGGGTGCAATCGCAGGTCGCACACGGTGTACTGTCGGCGGCGAACGACAGGGGAGCGTCCCGGGCCGGCAACGGCCCGACCGGCGCTGAGAGTGCGGACGGACCGCAGACCCTCACACCTGATCCGGTTAGCACCGGCGTAGGGAGTCGAGACATCTCTCCCCGTCCTGGCACACCCGTGTCCGGGCGGCCCCCTCGGTTACTCATCGAGGAGGAAGCAATGCGCACGATCCTGGGGGCGGGCTTGGTGATGGCCCTCGCCGCGTGCTCGGTCACCACCCCGACGGCGGACGAGTCGTCGTCCGACGGCGGCACCGTCACGCTGGTCACCCACGACTCCTTCCACCTGAGCGACGGGCTGCTGGCCGACTTCGAGCAGCGGACCGGGCTGACCGTGAAGCAGGTGGCACCCGGTGACGGCGGTGCGCTGGTCAACCAGCTGATCCTGACCAAGGACAGCCCGTTGGGCGACGTGGTCTACGGGATCGACAACAGCTTCGCCACCCGCGCCATCGACGCCGGGGTGTTGCAGCCGTACACCTCCGAGGTCCCGGCCGCCGCCGACGCCGCGCAGTACGCCCCGGATGACTCCGGTTCGTTGACCGCGGTGGACATGGGCGACGTGTGCCTGAACGTGGACACCGTCTGGTTCGCCGATCACGGCCTGGCGGCACCGACCACGCTGGATGACCTGACAGCGCCCCAGTACAAGGACCTGACGGTGGTCACCAACGCGGCGACCAGTTCCCCGGGCCTGTCCTTCCTGCTCGCGACCATCGGCGCCAAGGGCGAGGACGGCTGGCAGGCGTACTGGTCGGCGCTCAAGGACAACGGGCTCAAGGTGGCCGAGAGCTGGTCGGACGCCTACTACTCCGACTTCTCCGGTGGCGGTGGCGGTGGGTCCCGGCCGATCGCGCTGTCCTACGCCTCCTCCCCTCCGGAGACCGTCACCGACGACGCCACCGGTCCGACCACCGCGGCGATGCTCGACACCTGCTTCCGCCAGGTCGAGTACGCCGGGGTGCTCGAGGGGGCGCAGAACCCGGAGGGTGCCCAGCAGTTGATCGACTTCCTGCTCTCCGACGAGGTCCAGGAGGACATCCCCGGCTCGATGTACATGTACCCGGTGTCCTCGACCGCGAGCCTGCCGGACACCTGGCAGCAGTGGGCGCCGCTGTCCGACGACCCCTGGACCGTCGACCCGGCCGAGATCTCCGCGAACCGGGACGACTGGGTGCGCACCTGGACCGACCTGGTGGTCGGCTGACCCATGCCCGGCCCCGCGCAGCCGCCGAGTGCGGAGTTCCTGAGGCGTCCCGGACGACCGGTCCCTCGGAGACTGCGCACTCGGCACCTCGCCTGGACCCTCGCGGCGACGGTCCCGCTGGTGTTCCTCGGGGTGTTCTTCGCCTGGCCGGTGCTGTCGCTGGTCGGCCGGGGGTTCTGGGACGGCGGGCCCGACCTGTCCGGCTTCGCGGAGGTCTTCGGCCGCCCGCGGACCTGGCGGATCATCGGCCTGACCCTGGCGCAGGGCGCGATCGGCACCGTGGTCTCGGTGCTGCTCGGCATCCCGGGGGCGTACCTGCTCTATCGCTGCCGGTTCCGCGGTCAGGGGGTGCTGCGGGCATTCGTCACCATCCCGTTCGTGCTGCCCACCGTGGTAGTCGGCGTCGCCTTCCGGGCGTTGCTGCGCGACAACGGCCCGCTCGGGTTCCTAGGGCTGGACGGCAGCTTCACCGCGATCATCGCGGCGCTGGTGTTCTTCAACTACGCGGTGGTGGTGCGCACCGTGGGCGGCCTGTGGTCCCGGCTGGACCCGAGGCCGGAGCAGGCGGCCCGGTCCCTCGGTGCCGGACCGGCGCGGGCCTTCCTCACCGTCACCCTGCCGGCGCTCGCCCCGGCGATCGTGTCGGCGGCCTCGCTGGTGTTCCTGTTCTGCGCCACGGCCTTCGGCACCGTGCTGGTGCTCGGTGGCCTGCGGTTCGGCACCGTGGAGACCGAGATCTGGATCCAGACCACCCAGTTCCTCGACCTGCGGGCCGCCGCCGTGCTGTCGGTGGTGCAGGTGGTCGTGGTCGGCGCCGCGCTGGCGGTCGCGGGCCGGGCGCGCAGTCGCCGGGAACGGGCACTGGCGCTGGTCGAGGCGCCGACGGCACCGACTCGGCCGCATCCGGTGCCGACCGTCATCACCGCGCTCACCCTGGTGCTGCTCGCGCTGCCGCTGATCGCGCTGGTCACCGGGTCACTGCGGGTCGGTGACGGCTGGGGGGTCGACCACTACCGCGCACTGGCGACCACCGGGGGCGACTCGGCCCTGACCGTCACCGTGTGGGAGGCACTGCGGAACTCGCTCGCGGTGGCCGTCGACGCCACGCTGCTCGCGGTGCTGGTCGGCGGCTTGGTCGCCCTGGTGGTGTCGCGGCGACCCCGGCACCCGGTGCTGCGCCGGACGGTGGCGGTGCTGGACGGGGCGTTCATGCTGCCGCTCGGGGTGTCGGCGGTGACCGTGGGCTTCGGCTTCCTGCTGGTGATGGGCCACCCGTTCGGGATCAGCACCGATCTGCGCACCAGCGGCATCCTGGTGCCGATCGCGCAGGCGGTGGTCGCGGTGCCGCTGGTGGTGCGGACCGTGCTGCCGGTGCTCCGTGCGATCGACCCCCGGTTGCGTGAGGCGGCGGCGACCCTGGGCGCCGGGCCGGGTCGGGTGCTCGCCACCATCGACCTGCCGGTGGTGCTCCGCTCGCTGGGGCTGGCGGTCGGCTTCGCCTTCGCCGTGTCACTCGGTGAGTTCGGCGCGACCAGCTTCCTGGCCCGGCCGGATCGGCCCACCCTGCCGGTGGTGATCTTCCGGCTGATCGGGCTGCCCGGCGCCGACCGGTACGGGATGGCCCTGGCGGCGAGTGTGGTGCTCGCGGTCCTGACAGCGGGGGTGATGGCGCTGGCCGAACGGCTGCGCGGATTCGGAGGCGAACTGTGACCCACGACGGTCTGCGGGTGAGCGACCTGGTGGTCCGCTACCCCGGTGTCACGGCGGTGGACCGGGTGAGCCTGACCGTGGAGGTCGGGCGGGTGCTGGCGCTCCTCGGCCCCTCGGGCTGCGGCAAGTCGTCCCTGTTGCGGGCGGTGGCCGGACTGGAACCGGTCGCGGCCGGGTCGATCAGTTGGCGCGGCCGGGACATCGCCGGCGTGCCGACCCACCAGCGCGGCTTCGGGCTGGTGTTCCAGGACGGTCAGCTGTTCGGGCACCGCACGGTCGGCGGCAATGTCGCCTACGGTCTGCCGCGCGGCCCCGAGCGGGCTGCCCGGGTCGCCGAGTTGCTGGAACTGGTCGGCCTGCCCGGCTACGCCGACCGTGCGGTGGGCACCCTGTCCGGTGGCGAGCGACAGCGGGTCGCGCTGGCGCGCTCGCTCGCCCCACGACCCCGGTTGCTGCTGCTGGACGAGCCGCTGTCGGCCCTGGACCGGGGCTTGCGCGAGCGCCTGGCCGACGATCTGCGCAGTGCCCTGGTGGCGACCGGCACCACCGCGCTGTTCGTCACCCACGACCAGGACGAGGCGGCCACGGTCGCCGACCGGGTCGCGGTGATGTCCGCCGGCCGGCTGGTGCAGACCGGCAGCCCCGAACAGCTGTGGGCGGCACCGGCGACGGCCGAGGTGGCCCGGTTCCTCGGCTACCGCACCGCGCTGCCCGGCCCGGACGGCACCCGGGTGGTGGCCGAGGGCGGTTGGGCGGTCGTCGCGCCCGACGCGGTGCCCCCCGCCGCGGGCGCCCGGTCCGGTGAGCCGCCGATGATCGCCGCCACCGTCACCGGTCGTCGCACCCGCCGTGGCCGCCCCGAGGTGGTCGCCGACCTCGACCCGCACTCCGCGGCGACCGGCCTGGCGGGTGACCCGCTCGCCCCGGTGGCGGCCCGACCGCCCGCGGACCGGATGCCGGAGGTGGGCGAACGGGTGTGGTTGACCGTCGACCCGCACGCCTCGGCGGTGCTGGCGGACTGACGCCGCTACCGTCGCGGCATGCCGCTGCTGGAGATCATCGGGTGGACCGGTTCGGTCCTGGTCGTCGTGTCGCTCATGCAGGCCCGGGTGCTCCGGTTCCGCGTGCTCAACCTGGTGGGGTCGCTGATCGCCACCGGGTACAACATCTGGGCCGACATCTGGCCCTTCGCCGCGATGAACGGCGTGATCGCGCTGATCGACCTGTACTGGATCTGGCGGCTGCTGCGGGAGCGGCACGACACCGATGCCTACCGGGTGATCGAGGTCGGCCCGTCGGAGGCGTACCTGCGCCACGTCACCGCGGTGCACGCCGAGGACATCGCCCGGTTCTACCCGCGGTACTCCGGCGACGGCACCTGGGCCTACCTGGTCCTGCGCGGTGACGAGACCGTCGGCATGGTCGTGCTCCGGGACACCGGCGACGGAGTGGGGGAGGTGCTGCTCGACTACGTGACGCCGCGGTTCCGCGACTTCGCCCCCGGGGAGTTCGTCTACCGCCGCAGCGGCGTGCTTGCGGCCACCGGCCTGAGCGAGCTGACGGCCCACCCGCACACCGACGCGCTGCATCCCTATCTGACCCGGGTCGGCTTCACCCCCACTCCCGATCACAACACCTGGACCCGCCCGATCACGCCCTGACATCGGATCGCCGTTACTCTAAGTTCGTGCACCCGAACTCTCGTCGTCTGGTAGCCCTCTTCGGCCCCGCCTTCGTCGCCGCCATCGCCTACGTCGACCCGGGCAACGTCGCCGCCAACCTGACCGCCGGTGCGCGGTACGGCTACCTCCTGCTCTGGGTGCTGGTCGCCGCCAACGCGATGGCGGTGCTGATCCAGTACCAGTCGGCCAAGCTCGGCATCGTCACCGGCGACTCGCTGCCCGGAGTGCTGGGCCGGCGGATGCGGCGCGGTCCGCGGCTGGCGTTCTGGGCGCAGGCCGAGGTGGTCGCCGCCGCCACCGACATCGCCGAGGTCGTCGGTGGGGCCATCGCCCTGCACCTGCTGTTCGGCCTCCCGCTGGTCTGGGGCGGGCTGATCGTCGGGGTGGTCTCGATGCTGCTGCTCGCCACCCAGGACCGCTACGGCCAGCGCCGGTTCGAGGCAGTGGTGACCGCCCTGCTGCTGGTGATCGTGGTCGGCTTCCTGGCCGGACTCGTGGTCGGCCCACCGGACCCGGCGGAGATGCTGGCGGGTCTGGCACCCCGGTTCGCCGGCACCGACTCCGTGCTGCTGGCCGCCTCCATGCTCGGTGCCACCGTGATGCCGCACGCGATCTACGTGCACTCCGCGCTCAGCCGTGACCGCTTCGGCCGCACCGACGACGCCCCGACCCGGCACCGGCTGTTGCGCGCCAGCCGGTGGGACGTGGTGACGGCGCTGGTCGTCGCCGGTGCGGTGAACATCGGCCTGCTCCTGGTCGCCGCCGCCAACCTGCGCGGGGTGGACGGCACCGACACCATCGAGGGCGCGCACGCCGCGATCAGCGACGCCCTGGGCGGTGGGGTCGGCCTGGTGTTCGCGGTCGGGCTGCTGGCCTCCGGCCTGGCCTCCACCTCGGTCGGCTGCTACGCGGGTGCGGCGGTGATGGAGGGGTTGATCCACCGCCGCATCCCCCTGCTGGTCCGGCGCGCGATCACCCTCGCCCCGGCACTGCTACTGCTCGGCCTCGGCGCGGACCCGACCTGGACCCTGGTGGTGAGCCAGGTGGTGCTGAGCTTCGGCATCCCGTTCGCGGCCATCCCGCTGGTGAAGCTGAACGCCGACCGACGACTCATGGGCGAGCACGCCAATCGTCGCGGCCTGCAAGCGGTGCTGATCGTGGTCGTCGCCCTGGTCGTCGCGCTGAACCTGGTGCTGCTGGTCCTGCTCGGAACCGGGTCCTAGGCGTCCTGCGCCGGATGCGCCGCCCCGCGCGGAATCACCATCGGCGTCCCCGCCAGCGGGTCCGGCACCACCAGGCACGGCAGGCCGAACACCGACT
Source organism: Cellulomonas taurus (assembly GCF_012931845.1). NCBI lineage: Bacteria > Bacillati > Actinomycetota > Actinomycetes > Micrococcales > Cellulomonadaceae > Cellulomonas > Cellulomonas taurus. Next base: position 3,287,955 of record NZ_CP051884.1, on the reverse strand, counting down.
CCACCAGCTCCGCGGTCACCACCTCGGCGGGGCGGCCCTGGGCCACGACCGCGCCGTCGGACATCACCACCAGGTGCGTGGCGTACCGGGCGGCGTGGTTCAGGTCGTGCAGCACCGCCACCAGGGTCGCCCCCTCCTGGTGCAGCCGGGCGAACAGATCCATCAGCTCGATCTGGTGGGCGATGTCCAGGAACGTGGTCGGCTCGTCCAGCAGCAGGATGCCGGTCTGCTGGGCCAGGGCCATCGCCACCCAGACCCGCTGCCGCTGGCCGCCGGAGAGCTCGTCCACCGGCACCGCCGCCAGCTCGGTCACCCGGGTCGCCGCCATCGCCTCGGCCACCGCCCGACGATCGGCCTCCGACTGCTGCCGGAACAGGTTCTGGTGCGGATAGCGGCCGCGGGCGACCAGATCGGCGACCGTGATCCCCTCCGGCGCCAGCGCGCTCTGCGGCAGCAGCCCCACCCGGCGCGCCACCTCCTTGGTCGGCAGCCGGTGGATCGACCCGCCGTCCAGCAGCACCTCGCCGGCGGTCGGCTTCAACAGCCGGGCCAGCGACCGCAGCAGGGTCGACTTGCCGCAGGCGTTCGGCCCGACGATCACCGTGAAGGAGTCGTCCGGGATGCTCAGGCTCAGGTCGGTCGCCACCGTCTTCCGGTCGTAGCCCAGGGTCAGCCCGTCCGCCCGCAACCGCTGCTCGTTCACCATCGACGTCGCGCCTCCCGCACGATCAGGGTCAGCAGGTAGATCCCGCCGAGCACCACCGTCACCACACCCACCGGCACCGCCGTCGGCAGCACGTGCTGCGCGATCAGATCGGCCCCCAGCAGCAGCACACCACCGGTCAACGCCGACGCCAGCAGCGGCAGACCCGCCGACCGGGTCAGTCGCCGCGCGATCTGCGGTGCCGACAGCGCCACAAAGGCGATCGGCCCGGCGCTCGCTGTCACCGTCGCGATCAGCGCCACCCCGAGCACCACCACCGCCAGCCGGGTCGTCTCCACCCGGAGTCCGTGCGCCCCCGCGGCGTCGTCACCGAGCTCCAGCTGCCGTAGGGGACCACGGACCGCCCAGATCAGCGGCGTGAGCACCGCGAACACCGCGAAGGCGGGCAGTGCCTGGGACCACCCGGTCAGCGAGATCGACCCCGCGCCCCAGATCGACGCCGCCATCGCCACCTCGGTCTTCGCCCGGAGCAACAGCCACACGTTCACCCCGTGCAGCATCCCGGTCACCCCGATCCCGACCACGATCAGCCGGAAGCCCTGCACCCCGTCCCGGTAGGCCAGCAGGTACACCACCAGCGCGGTGGCCAGTCCGGCGATCAGCGCCCCGGCCGACACCCCGAGCGTCCCGGTGCCGACGACCGTGGTCACCAGCAGTACCCCGGTGTACGACCCGGTGGAGAACCCGATCACGTCCGGCGACCCGAGCGGATTGCGGGTCAGTGACTGGAACAGTGCCCCGGACACCCCGAGCGCCGCCCCGAACACCAGCGCCACCAGCACCCGTGGCAGCCGCCACTGCACCACGATCGTGCTGGCGAAGCCCTGATCCGTGACCAGCGCCCGCACCACCTCCGGCACGCTCAACGGGTAGTCGCCCAGCCCCAGTGCGACGACGGCGAGCAGCAGCGCCACCACCGTCAGCGCCGTCACGGCGATCTGTGCCCGCACAGTCCGCACAGTCCGCACGGCCCTCACAGCCCGCTCGCCTTCCGCCGCCGCACCAGCGCGATCAGCACCGGCGCCCCGATGAAGGCCGTCACCACCCCGACCGGCAGCTCACCCGGCCAGAGCAGCACCCGCGCCGCCACATCCGCGAGCAGCACCAGCACCGGCCCGGCCAGCGCTGACAGCCCGAGGATCCAACGCTGATCGGGTCCGACCAGCCAGCGCACGATGTGCGGCACCATCAGCCCGACCAGCGTGATCGGGCCGGCCATCGCGGTCGCCCCGCCGGCCAGCAGGGTGATCGCCGCGATCGACAGCCCACGGGTCAGCCGCACCGACGTGCCCAGTGCCGTCGCCAGGTCCTCGCCCAGTCCGAGCGTGTTCAGCGCCCCCGCCACCAGCGCCGCCAGCACCAGTCCCACCCCGATGAAGGGCAGCACCGGCAGGATCACCGCCCAGCCACGCGCCTGGAACGATCCGGACTCCCAGGTCAGCAGCACCGCGAACCGCTCCTGGTCCGCCAGGCGCAGCGCCCCGACGACCCCGGTCAGCACCGCGCTGATCGCCACCCCGGCCAGGGTCAGCTGCACCGGACCGGCATGGGAGCGTCCAGCCGACCCGACCAGGTACACCGCCAGGGTCGCCGCCAGCGCACCGGCGAAGGCGAACCAGACGTACCCGCTCGGCCGAGTCACCCCGACGACCACCACGCCCATCGCCACCGCGAAGGCGGCGCCGCTGGTCACCCCGAGGATGCCCGGGTCGGCCAGCGGGTTGCGGGTGAGGCCCTGCATCAGACCGCCCGCCACCGCCAGCCCGGCACCGACCGCGATGCCCAGCACCGTGCGCGGCACCCGCAGCCCGACCACCGCCGCCCGATCCGGTCCGGCGACGTCACCGCCGGTCAGTGCCCGCCCGACGGTGCCCAGGTCCACCGGCCGCGACCCGACGGCCAGGCTCAGCCCGATCGCCGCGACCATAAGGACCAGCAGGACCGTCAGCGCGACCGTGCGGCGTGCGGGGGAGTGGACCGTCACCCGTGGTTCCCGCTCGTCATGAGGCTAGGCTAACCTTCCCAGGCATTCGCCCGACGATGACGCTGATCTCCGCGCTCCGGGCGTCCACCACCGAAGGGTTCTGCGATGAAGTCCACCCGTGTTGCCGCCGCTCTGGCAGCGGTCGCCGTCCTCGCGCTCAGCGCCTGCTCGTCCGGCGACGACTCCGGCAGCGAGGCTACCGCCACCGACCGGAGCAGCACCGGCGCCGACGCGGGCAGCTTCCCGGCCACCGTCGACACCAAGTTCGGCGAGGTGACCGTCGAGTCCACGCCGGAACGGATCGTCGCCCTCGGCTGGGGCGATGCCGAGACCGCCCTGTCGCTCGGCTACCAGCCGGTGGGCGCCTCGGACTGGCTCGGCTTCGGTGGTGACGGGGTCGGGCCGTGGGCCGAGGGGGAGTACGACGAGTCGCCGACCCTGATCGACACGCTGGAACCCTCCTACGAGGCCATCGCCGCCCTGAAGCCCGACCTGATCCTGGACGTGAAGTCCTCCGGCGACCAGGACCGCTACGACCGGCTGTCCCAGATCGCCCCGACGGTCGGCGTTCCGGAGGGCGGCGACTCCTACCTCACCACCGGTCAGCAGCAGCTCGAACTGATCTCCGCCGCCCTCGGCGTCCCGGAGAAGGGCCAGGAGCTGGAGCAGCAGCTCGACGACGCCTTCGCCACCGCCGGCGAGCAGCACCCCGACTGGGAGGGCAAGACCATCGCCGCCGCGACCCGCACCTCCGAGGGCTGGGGCGCGTACATCGAGGGCGGCGACCGGGTCGACTTCCTGCAGAACCTCGGCTTCGTCCAGTCGCCGACCATCGCCGACCTGCCGGTGTCCTCCTCCGGCTTCAGCGTGGACATCTCGGACGAGCAGCTCGACCTGCTGGACGCCGACCTGATCGTCGCGTTCCCGATCTTCATCGACACCACCGAGATCACCGATGACCCGCAGTGGCAGGCGATCCCCGCGGTCGCCGACGGCCGGGCCGTGGTGATCGACGGCGACCTGTCGTCCGCCTACTCCCTCGGCACCATCGGGGCGCAGCTGTACGCGCTGGACAACCTGGTGCCGAAGATCGAGGCGGCCCTCGGCGACTGAGTCGCACCGAGCACGGCTCGCACTACCGACAGCCTCCGACCGCACCGCGCGGGCGGGGGCTGTCCCGGGTTGCGTCGCGCGGCTTGCCTCGCCTTGTTCCCCGCCTCGCCGGACGCTGGGCACCCGATGACCCGGTAGCTAGCTTCTTGTAGTGGGACTACAGAAAAGGCGCAGCCCTCCAGCTGCACGCTGGCCTGCACGTCTCTCAGCAAGCTGTAGTCCGACTCCAATAACTAGTGGTGTTCTCGCTCCCTCTTCTCCACACCCCGCCCCGCCCGCCGTCCACAATCTGTAGTGGCGCTACAGTGACTACGTGTCTCCCCAGGTAGCGGCGCCGCACCCCGCCGCCGGACCCGCCGTCATCGACCACCTGCCCGACGGCCGCTCCCGCCGCGCCGCCGCCACCCGCCGCGCCATCGGCCGTTCGGCCGGGCCGCTGTTCCGGCAGCTCGGCGTCGACGGCACCGCGATCACCGCGGTGGCCGCAGCGGCCGGAGTCGGGGTCCAGACCGTCTACTACCACTACCCGACCAAGGCAGCCCTCCTGGTGGGTGCGCTCGACGCCGCCGTCCACGGAGTCGACCGTCGCGACGCCCGCCCCCGGCTCCTCGACCTGGCCTGGGCGGTCGGTGCTCGCGCCGAACCCGACCCCCAGCGTCGACTCTTCCTGCACGTGCGCGGCTGCGCCGACCTGCTCACCGCCGGAGCCGAGCTCACCCAGCTGCTCCGTGCCCAGGCCGCGGGCGACCCGGACCTCACCGCCGTGGTGGCCGAGGAGGACGCGGCGCACCGTGCCCTGCACCGGGCGCTGATCGACTCCCTCGGCCGCGAGCTCTCCCACCTGACCACACCGGATCAGGCGGCCGACGTCCTCTCCCTGGTGCTCGGCCCCGAGTCCTGGCAGTCGCTGGTCGCCCGCGCCGGATGGAGCCGCCTCGCCTGGGCGCGGTGGGCGCACCGCATGGTGCTCGCCGAGCTGCTCGGTCCCGCCGGCTCCACCGACTGACGCGCGCGGCTTGTGCCGGCCGCTCGGACGCGCACACGCGGCGTTGACCGCTCCGGCTGACGCGCGCGGCGTCGACCGCTCCCGGGGCGCACCCCCGGATGAGCCCCCTGTCGGTGCCGTGTGCGACCCTCGGAGCCGCGCCCAGCCGCTTCCGCGCCGACCGTCCTAGCCGAGGAGCACGCCGTGTCCGAGTCGATCGTCATCCGTGGTGCCCGAGAGAACAACCTGCGCGACGTCGACCTGGACATCCCCAAGCGCAGTCTGACCGTCTTCACCGGAGTGTCCGGCTCCGGCAAGTCCTCCCTGGCCTTCGACACCATCGCGGCGGAGTCCCAGCGTCTGCTGAACGAGACCCACTCGGCCTTCGTGCAGAACTTCCTGCCGCAGTCGGCCCAGCCGGACGCCGACTCGATCACCGGGCTGACCGCCTCGATCGTGGTCGACCAGGAGCCGATGGGCGGCAACATCCGCTCCACCGTCGGCACCGCCACCGACGCGTACACCATGCTGCGCCGGATCTGGGCGCGGGCCGCGACCCCCACGCTGGGCACGCCGATCGCCTTCTCCTTCAACGACCCGCGCGGCTGGTGCCCGACCTGCGAGGGTGCCGGCAGCGTCGCCGCCATCGACGAGGACGCCCTGGTCCACCCGGAGCTCAGTCTCAACCAGGGCGCGATCGACTTCCCCAACTACCAGGTCGGCGGGTGGTACTGGCGCGCCTTCGCCGACACCGGATGGTTCCCGGTCGACGTGCCGGTCCGGGAGTTCACCGCCGAGCAACGCGCGCTGCTGCTGCACGGCCCCACCCCGCAGGGCGGCGCCAAGGCCAAGCCGGTGAAGGTCGACATCGGCGGCGTCCAGATGACCTATGAGGGCCTGCTGCCCAAGCTGCGCCGTTCCGCCCTCGCGAAGAACCTCGACCAGCTGCAGCCGCATCTGCGGGCTGCCGTCGAGCGGATCTCGACCCGGGGTGCCTGCCCCGAGTGCGGGGGCGCGCGGGTGAACGCCGCCGCCCGCTCGGCCCAGATCGCCGGGACGACCATCGCCGACGCCACCGCCATGCAGGTCACCGACCTCGCCGCCTGGATCCGCGCCGTCGACGCCCCGACCGTCCAGCCCCTGCTGGACGGGCTGGCCGACCGGCTGGACGACCTGGTCCGGATCGGCCTCGGGTATCTGAGCCTGGCCCGGGAGAGCACCAGCCTGTCCGGCGGTGAGTCGCAGCGGGTCAGGATGGTGCGCCACCTCGGCTCCGCGCTCACCGACATCACCTATGTCTTCGACGAGCCGAGCACCGGCCTGCACCCACACGACGTGCACCGGATGAACGAGCTGCTGCGCGCGCTGTGCGTCAAGGGCAACACCGTCCTGGTGGTCGAGCACAAGCCCGAGGTGATCGCCATCGCCGATCAGGTGGTCGACGTCGGACCCGGCGCCGGTGGCGCGGGCGGCCGGATCGTCTTCCAGGGCACCGTCGACGGCCTGCGAGCCTCCGGCACCCTCACCGGCGACCACCTCAACCGGCACCAACCGCTCAAGACCGACCCGCGCACCCCGACCGGCGCCCTCCCGATCCGGCACGCCACCCGACACAACCTCCGTGACGTCAACATCGACATCCCCACCGGGGTCCTGGTCGCCGTCACCGGGGTCGCCGGATCCGGCAAGAGCTCGCTGATCCGCGGTGTCCTGCCGCAGCAGTACCCGGACGCGGTGATCGTCGACCAGGCCACCACCCGCGGGTCCCGCCGGTCCAACGCCGCCACCTACACCGGGATGCTGGACCACATCCGCAAGGCCTTCGCCAAGGCCAACGGGGTCAAGCCCGCCCTGTTCAGCGCCAACTCGGAGGGCGCGTGCCCCGCCTGCGGTGGCCTCGGGGTGATCTACACCGAGCTCGGCACCTTCGAGTCGGTGAAGACCCCGTGCGAGACCTGCGGCGGCCGCCGCTTCACCCAGGAGGTCCTCGACCTCACCCTGCGCGGTAGGTCGATCGCCGACGTGCTCGAGATGCCGGTGGTGGCGGCCCGGGAGTTCTTCACCGAGAAGCCGATCGCCGCCGTGCTCACCTCCCTCGACGACGTGGGCATCGGGTACCTCACCCTGGGCCAGCCGCTGTCCACCCTGTCCGGCGGTGAACGCCAACGGCTCAAGCTCGCCATCGAACTCGGTTCCCCCGCCGACCTGTACGTGCTGGACGAGCCGACCTCGGGCCTGCACATGGCGGACGTCGACCGGCTGATCGTGCTGCTCGACCGGTTCGTCGACGCCGGTTCCACGGTGATCGTGATCGAGCACAACCTGGACGTCATCTCCCGTGCCGACCACGTCATCGACCTCGGACCCGGTGCCGGGGCCGACGGCGGCACCATCGTGTTCAGCGGTCCGCCCACCGACCTGGTCCACGCCCCCGACTCCCGCACCGGCGCCGCCCTGGCCGCGCGGCACGGCTCCTGACGCACCGGCCGCCCAGCCTTGGCCGCCCGACTCTGCCCCTGACCCACTCGCCGCCCAGCCTTGGCCGCCCGCCAGGGTTCCTGATGCACGTCCCACTGCCTCGCGACGCGCCCCGCCCCGCCTCCGCCCCACGTCGTCCCGATCGGATGTGTACGCTCGTACGCATGACCGAGTACTTCGCCGACGACCCGCGCACCAACCGCGAGCGGATGCTCGCCGGCGAGCTCTACATCGCCGACGACCCGGACAGTCAGGCCATCTCCCGCCGCGCCCTCCGGCTGCTGGAGGAGTACCGGGTGCAGTTCATCGCCGCCGACTTCGACCGTGCGATCGCCACCCTGCGCGAGGTGGTCGGCACCCTCGGGGACGACGCCTGGATCAAGCCGCCGCTCTCCGTCGACTACGGCGAGAACCTGCACGTCGGCGCGCGGACCTTCATCAACTACAACCTCACCGCTCTGGACGTCGCCGCCATCACCATCGGCGAGGACTGCCAGATCGGCCCCAACGTCCAGCTGCTCACCCCGACCCACCCCATCGAGCCGCAGCCGCGCCGGGACAAGCTGGAGGCCGCGCGACCGATCACCCTGGGCGACAACGTCTGGCTGGGTGGGGGCGTCATCGTCTGCCCCGGGGTCACCATCGGTGACAACGCCGTGATCGGCGCCGGCTCGGTCGTCACCAAGGACATCCCGGCCAACGTGATCGCGGTCGGCAACCCCGCGCGCGTGCTGCGCGAGATCTGATCGTGCCCACCCGTCGACACGACCCGGACCGGCGCTCGCGGATCATCGACGCCTGCCTCGACGTGATCGCCGCCCACGGCGTCTCGGGCACCAGCCACCGCAAGGTCGCGGCCCTCGCCGACGTCCCGCTGGGATCGATGACCTACCACTTCGACGGCCTCGACGATCTGCTCCTGGCTGCCTTCACCCGGTTCGCCGAGCAGCAGAGCACCCGGTACGCGGAGCACCTGGCCGACAGCGACGACGTGCGATCGGCCGTGGTCGACCTGATCCGGGACAACCTCACCGACCAGCGTGACCTGATCCTCGCCCAGGAGCTCTACACCCTCGCGGCGCGGGAGCCGTCCTTCCGGGTCCTGACCAACGCGTGGATGTCCCGCAGCCGAGCCACCCTGGAGCGGTACCTCGACCCGCTGACCGCGCGGATGCTCGACGCCGTGATCGAAGGGGTCACCCTGCACCGCGCCCTGGACACCGAGGAACCGGATCCCCGCCTGGTCGAGGAAGCGGTACGCCGGATCACGGCCACACTCTGATCCCGTGCGCGGTCGCTCGTGATCCGGCCGGTGCGGGCAGCGACCCGCGTGATCACGCGGGTCCAGCGGTGGATTTGACGCTCCCGCACCGGTCACGTAGTTTTCTCCGAGTCGCCCGCCAGGGAGGAACGGACACCGAGTCAGATCGGTGGCTGGTCCCCGCGGGTGGCCACCCCCTCGGTAGGTCCTCGGGAGCTTCGGCTGCCGGTTAGGGTCGTGCCGGGATGGATTCCGCTGGTTCGGAACGGTCCACACGGACTTGACCGGCTGGGGCGGGTCCGCTAAGTTTGAACGGTTGCCTCCGGTCAGGCGCTCGCAAGAGCGGTGAGGGATGCGCGTCTGTTCTTTGAGAACTCAACAGTGTGCCTAAGTAGTTGATGCCAAATGGCTCGGCTTGCTTGGAGTCTACTACCAGCATGGTGGTGGGTGAAGGGTGGTCGAAGCTTTTGGTTGATATGCATGATCCGGACCCCGTCCGGGTTGTGTTATACAGCCGAATCTGATTGGTGCCGCATTCGTCAGCGTGTGTGGTGCCGCTTTGTGTGTCGGTTGCTCGCTGCCTTCGGGTGGTGGGTGCCAATGAGACATTCACGGAGAGTTTGATTCTGGCTCAGGACGAACGCTGGCGGCGTGCTTAACACATGCAAGTCGAACGGTGAAGCCCAGCTTGCTGGGTGGATCAGTGGCGAACGGGTGAGTAACACGTGAGTAACCTGCCTCTGACTCTGGGATAAGCCTTGGAAACGGGGTCTAATACTGGATACGAGACGCTCGGGCATCCGAAGTGTCTGGAAAGATTTATCGGTCAGAGATGGACTCGCGGCCTATCAGCTTGTTGGTGGGGTAATGGCCTACCAAGGCGACGACGGGTAGCCGGCCTGAGAGGGCGACCGGCCACACTGGGACTGAGACACGGCCCAGACTCCTACGGGAGGCAGCAGTGGGGAATATTGCACAATGGGCGCAAGCCTGATGCAGCGACGCCGCGTGAGGGATGACGGCCTTCGGGTTGTAAACCTCTTTCAGCAGGGAAGAAGCGAAAGTGACGGTACCTGCAGAAGAAGCGCCGGCTAACTACGTGCCAGCAGCCGCGGTAATACGTAGGGCGCAAGCGTTGTCCGGAATTATTGGGCGTAAAGAGCTCGTAGGCGGTTTGTCGCGTCTGGTGTGAAAACTCAAGGCTCAACCTTGAGCTTGCATCGGGTACGGGCAGACTAGAGTGCGGTAGGGGAGACTGGAATTCCTGGTGTAGCGGTGGAATGCGCAGATATCAGGAGGAACACCGATGGCGAAGGCAGGTCTCTGGGCCGCAACTGACGCTGAGGAGCGAAAGCATGGGGAGCGAACAGGATTAGATACCCTGGTAGTCCATGCCGTAAACGTTGGGCACTAGGTGTGGGGCTCATTCCACGAGTTCCGTGCCGCAGCAAACGCATTAAGTGCCCCGCCTGGGGAGTACGGCCGCAAGGCTAAAACTCAAAGAAATTGACGGGGGCCCGCACAAGCGGCGGAGCATGCGGATTAATTCGATGCAACGCGAAGAACCTTACCAAGGCTTGACATACACCGGAAACTTCCAGAGATGGTTGCCCCGCAAGGTCGGTGTACAGGTGGTGCATGGTTGTCGTCAGCTCGTGTCGTGAGATGTTGGGTTAAGTCCCGCAACGAGCGCAACCCTCGTCCTATGTTGCCAGCGGGTTATGCCGGGGACTCATAGGAGACTGCCGGGGTCAACTCGGAGGAAGGTGGGGATGACGTCAAATCATCATGCCCCTTATGTCTTGGGCTTCACGCATGCTACAATGGCCGGTACAAAGGGCTGCGATACCGCGAGGTGGAGCGAATCCCAAAAAGCCGGTCTCAGTTCGGATTGGGGTCTGCAACTCGACCCCATGAAGTCGGAGTCGCTAGTAATCGCAGATCAGCAACGCTGCGGTGAATACGTTCCCGGGCCTTGTACACACCGCCCGTCAAGTCACGAAAGTCGGTAACACCCGAAGCCGGTGGCCCAACCCTTGTGGGGGGAGCCGTCGAAGGTGGGACTGGCGATTGGGACTAAGTCGTAACAAGGTAGCCGTACCGGAAGGTGCGGCTGGATCACCTCCTTTCTAAGGAGCATCTGGCACCCGCGAAGGTGGGTGTTCAGGGGCCATGCCCAGGCCGTACGTGTCTGGGGTGGTGCTCATGGGTGGAACATCAACTGCGGTCACTGTTTCGTGGCTGGCGTCTAGTACAACTCCTGTGGGGGTGTGGAACGAGGCTGGTGATGGGGTGGTGGCCTTGGGCGCACTGTTGGGTCCTGAGGGAACAGCCCGCGAGGGTGGTGACTTCAGTACGGGCCTGGTTGACCGTGTCAAACCGTTCACACTGTTGGTGTGGGTAGGTGCGGGTTGTATCTGGGGATCGTTCGTTGTTTGAGAACTGCACAGTGGACGCGAGCATCTTTGTATGTCTTTGTGGTCAAGTTTTTAAGGGCACAGGGTGAATGCCTTGGCACTAGGAGCCGAAGAAGGACGTTGTAGCCTGCGATAAGCCTCGGGGAGTTGGCAAACGAACCGTGATCCGAGGATTTCCGAATGGGGAAACCCCGCACGAGTCATGTCGTGTGACCTGCACCTGAATATATAGGGTGTGTGGAGGGAACGCCGGGAAGTGAAACATCTCAGTACCGGCAGGAAGAGATATTCCGTGAGTAGTGGCGAGCGAAAGCGGATGAGGCCAAACCGTATGCGTGTGATAGCCGGCAGGCGTTGCGTATGCGGGGTTGTGGGACCTTTCGGGTTGTTCTGCCGAGCAACCAAGGAGTTACAAAGTCGTGTCATAGTCGAAGGGCATTGAAAGGCCCGGCACAGAGGGTGGTACCCCCGTAGACGAAATGGCATGGCCTCCTGAAGGGGATCCCAAGTAGCACGGGGCCCGAGAAATCCCGTGTGAATCTGGCAAGACCACTTGCTAAGCCTAAATACTACCTAGTGACCGATAGCGGACAAGTACCGTGAGGGAAAGGTGAAAAGTACCCCGGGAGGGGAGTGAAATAGTACCTGAAACCGTGTGCCTACAATCCGTTGGAGCCTCCTTAGCAGGGGTGACAGCGTGCCTTTTGAAGAATGAGCCTGCGAGTTAGTGGTACGTGGCGAGGTTAACCCGTGTGGGGAAGCCGTAGCGAAAGCGAGTCCGAATAGGGCGATCATAGTCGCGTGCTCTAGACCCGAAGCGAAGTGATCTAGCCATGGGCAGGTTGAAGCGCGGGTAAGACCGCGTGGAGGACCGAACCCACTTGGGTTGAAAACCGAGGGGATGACCTGTGGTTAGGGGTGAAAGGCCAATCAAACTTCGTGATAGCTGGTTCTCCCCGAAATGCATTTAGGTGCAGCCTCGCGTGTTTCTTGCCGGAGGTAGAGCTACTGGATAGCCGATGGGCCCTACCAGGTTACTGACGTTAGCCAAACTCCGAATGCCGGTAAGTGAGAGCGCGGGAGTGAGACTGCGGGGGATAAGCTCCGTAGTCGAGAGGGAAACAGCCCAGACCACCAGCTAAGGCCCCTAAGCGTGTGCTAAGTGGGAAAGGATGTGGAGTTGCACAGACAACCAGGAGGTTGGCTTAGAAGCAGCCACCCTTGAAAGAGTGCGTAATAGCTCACTGGTCAAGTGATTCCGCGCCGACAATGTAGCGGGGCTCAAGTACACCGCCGAAGCTGTGGCATTCACACATACTGCTAGGCCTTCGTGGTCCAGGCGTGTGGATGGGTAGGGGAGCGTCGTGTGGCGGGTGAAGCTGCGGGGTAACCCAGTGGTGGACGCTACACGAGTGAGAATGCAGGCATGAGTAGCGAATGACGGGTGAGAAACCCGTCCGCCGAATGACCAAGGGTTCCAGGGCCAGGCTAATCCGCCCTGGGTAAGTCGGGACCTAAGGCGAGGCCGACAGGCGTAGTCGATGGACAACGGGTTGATATTCCCGTACCGGCGAAGAACCGCCCATACCGAGCCCGGTGATGCTAAACGCCCGAGCCCGCACATCGACCACTTCGGTGGTCACCGTGTGGGGGAGCGCGTGACCCGATCCGGTAGTAGGTAAGCGTATTAACAGGAGTGACGCAGGAAGGTAGCCCAGCGTGGCGATGGTTGTCCACGTCCAAGGTCGTAGGGCGAGTGGTAGGCAAATCCGCCACTCACATAGCCTGAGAACTGATGGTGACAGCGTATGCTGGAAGAGGGTGATCCTATGCTGCCGAGAAAAGCTTCGACGCGAGGTTCTAGCCGCCCGTACCCTAAACCGACTCAGGTGGTCAGGTAGAGAATACTAAGGCGATCGAGTGAATCGTGGTTAAGGAACTCGGCAAAATGCCCCCGTAACTTCGGGAGAAGGGGGGCCTGAAGCGTGAACCGACTTGCTTGGGGAGCGTGGAGGGCCGCAGAGACCAGGGGGAAGCGACTGTTTACTAAAAACACAGGTCCGTGCGAAGTCGCAAGACGATGTATACGGACTGACGCCTGCCCGGTGCTGGAAGGTTAAGAGGACGGGTTAGCCGTAAGGCGAAGCTCAGAATTTAAGCCCCAGTAAACGGCGGTGGTAACTATAACCATCCTAAGGTAGCGAAATTCCTTGTCGGGTAAGTTCCGACCTGCACGAATGGCGTAACGACTTCCCCGCTGTCTCAACCGCGAACTCGGCGAAATTGCACTACGAGTAAAGATGCTCGTTACGCGCAGCAGGACGGAAAGACCCCGGGACCTTTACTATAGCTTGGTATTGGTGTTCGGTGCGGCTTGTGTAGGATAGGTGGGAGACTGTGAAGCGGGCACGCCAGTGTTCGTGGAGTCAACGTTGAAATACCACTCTGGTCGCTCTGGATATCTAACCTCGGTCCGTAATCCGGATCAGGGACAGTGCCTGGTGGGTAGTTTAACTGGGGCGGTTGCCTCCTAAAATGTAACGGAGGCGCTCAAAGGTTCCCTCAGCCTGGTTGGCAATCAGGTGGCGAGTGCAAGTGCACAAGGGAGCTTGACTGTGAGACTGACAGGTCGAGCAGGGACGAAAGTCGGAACTAGTGATCCGGCGGTGGCTTGTGGAAGCGCCGTCGCTCAACGGATAAAAGGTACCCCGGGGATAACAGGCTGATCTTGCCCAAGAGTCCATATCGACGGCATGGTTTGGCACCTCGATGTCGGCTCGTCGCATCCTGGGGCTGGAGTAGGTCCCAAGGGTTGGGCTGTTCGCCCATTAAAGCGGTACGCGAGCTGGGTTTAGAACGTCGTGAGACAGTTCGGTCCCTATCCGCTGCGCGCGCAGGAAACTTGAGAAGGGCTGTCCCTAGTACGAGAGGACCGGGACGGACGAACCTCTGGTGTGCCAGTTGTTCCGCCAGGAGCACGGCTGGTTAGCTACGTTCGGAAGGGATAACCGCTGAAAGCATCTAAGCGGGAAGCCTGCTTCAAGATGAGGTTTCCATGCCCCTTGTGGGTGAGAGGCTCCCAGCTAGACCACTGGGTAGATAGGCCGGATGTGGAAGGCAGGACTAACGACTGCCGCAGCTGACCGGTACTAATAAGCCGACAACTTCACCACAACATCATTGCTACGCGTCCACTGTGCGGTTCCCGAACCGCGAACACCCCTGACCCGACCGGGTTGCAGGAGAGGTGTTTGATAGTTCGATAGAGTTACGGCGGTCATAGCGAGGGGGAAACGCCCGGTCCCATTCCGAACCCGGAAGCTAAGCCCCTCAGCGCCGATGGTACTGCACTCGCCAGGGTGTGGGAGAGTAGGACGCCGCCGGACATCTTTCCACGAAAGGCCATCCCCCAGGGGATGGCCTTTCGTCGTATCTGGGCACCTGTCGGGTCGAGAGCCGGCACCCGGCAGAGCGCACCGCCCGGCGGTAGCTGGGCCTTGCTGTGCGGTCAGTATTGGGTGCATCGACGGCGCTGCGGCCGTAGGCGCGTTGCGAGCGACGCCTTGCACTCGCTGGCGGAGGCGTTCGACCGTGCCGCGGATCGGGAACGGACCCCTGCGACGCACCCGGATCGGCCCGCATCACGAGCGGAGGCCCTTCCGGCAGGATGACCGCATCCGGTCGCTGCCGGGCGTGCGTGACGGCATCCGGTCGCTGCCGGGCGCGCACGACGGCACCCGGTCGCTGCCGGGCGCGCACGACGGCACCCGGTCGCTGCCGGGCGCGCACGACGGCACCCGGTCGCTGCCGCGAGCGTGTACGACGGCGCCTGGTCGGGTGCGTGCGGGGACGACAGCGCCCGGTCGCTCCCCTGCAGGGTGCGACCGGGCGCGGTGGAGGGGGTCAGGCGCGGACGTCCGAGGCGGCGACCCGCCAGGCTCCCAGCCCGAGTGCCCCTGCTGCCCACAGGATCAGGCACACCAGGACCGCGGTGTACGACGGGCTGCCGGGCACTTCGCCGGTGACCATCAGGTAGCCGATCGAGTTCATCGGGAGCCAGTCGCTCAGCGAGGCGATGGTGTCGCTGGGGATCAGGGACAGCGCGATCGGGGCGACCAGCATGATGGCGACGTAGGTGACGATGGCGACCACGGTCTTGCGGAGCCAGAAGGCCAGTCCGACAGCGAGCAGTGTGCTGAGGGCTCCGGCGATGACCAGGTTGACGACGTGGTGGATCGTCAGGGGATCGGTGGCGGAGTACAGCGGATCGACGGCGGGCAACACACTGCCCGCGACCAGCAGGATGACGGCGCAGCTGACGGCGAGCACTAGGGCGACGGTGACGGCGGCGATGAGCGCCTTGGTCCAGAGCAACCCGATGCGGCGCTGCGTTCCGGCGAGGGTGGCCAGGATCGCGCCGGAGGACCACTCGACGGTCACGAACACGATCGCGGAGACGCCGAACAGGAGCTGCGCGAACGCGAACCCGTAGCCGGGAATCTCGCGCAGATCGGAGGTGCCCACCTCCATGGTGCCGTCGCTGAGGGCGTTGTGGAACGCCATGATCGCGATCCCGCCGGTGCCGATCAGGAGTCCACCGCTCAGGACGATGCCCAGCAGCGGTCCGATCTGGCGGGTCAGCTGGATCCACTGGGCGCGGAGCATGCCGGCGCCGGTCACCCGGGGCGCGGCGGCCGAGCCGGTGGTGGGTGCGGGGGCCGAGGTCGTGGCGGTCATGCGGGCACCTCCTGGGAGGAGACGAGGGAGAGGTAGGCGTGTTCCAACGTGCCGGTGGTGGCGGACAGCAGTTCGAGCGGGATTCCCGCCTGGTGCGCGATCCAGCCGATCCGACGGGCGTCGTCGCTGTCGACCATCAGCCGGCCATCGCCCCAGGAGATCTGGAAGCCGGCCTCGGTGAGCACCCGGCCGAGCATCTGGTCGTCGGCGCTGTGCACCTGCACTCCGGGGCGGGAGGACGCGAGGATCTGTTCCAGCGGCCCGGCGCCGACCACCGTGCCGTCCCGGATGATCACCAGGTCGTCGACGCAGAGCTGCAGTTCGGACATCAGGTGGGAGGACAGCAGGACGCAGCGTCCCTGGTCGGCGAGCTGTCGGACCAGCCCGCGCACCCAGATCACACCGTCCGGGTCGAGGCCGTTGACCGGCTCGTCGAGGATGACGTGCCGTGGGTCGCCGAGGAGCGCCGATGCCAGCCCGAGCCGCTGCTTCATCCCCAACGAGTAGGTGCGGATGCGGCGGCGGCGCACGTGGTCCAGGCCGACCACCTGGAGGAGCTCGTCCACCCGCTGCGTCGGGATGCGATGGGTGGCCGCCAGCGACCGGAGGTAGTCCCGAGCGGTCATCCCGGGGATGCCGCCCTGCCCGTCCAGCAGGACGCCCATCTCGTCCAGGGGGGCGCGCAGCGTGCGCGGGTCCCGGCCGTCGATCCGGCAACTGCCGGCGTCGGGGCGCTCGAGGCCGGCCATCAGGCGCATCGTGGTGGACTTGCCGGCGCCATTGGGGCCGAGGAATCCGGTGACCCGACCGTCGCGTGCGGTGAAGTCGATTCCTCGGACGGCTCGCACCGGCCCGTAGGACTTGGTGAGTCCGGTTACTTCGAGCATCGTTCGTACCTCCGTGGTTCAGCTGAGGGTGTCCGCAGCGACGTGCGATGGGGTCGGGGCCTCCTGTTCCCGGTAGAGGCTCGCGTAGAGCGCCGAGGCGGACAGCACCTGGTGGTGCGTGCCCTGGGCGACGATCCGCCCGGCGTCGAGGACGTAGATCCGGTCGCTGTGCCGCACGGTGTCCAGCCGGTGCGAGATCACGATCCGGGTGGCGGCGCTGGTGGCGAGCCACCGGTGGATGCGGCGCTCGGTGCGGGGGTCGAGGGCGCTGGTCGATTCGTCGAGGACGATCACCCGGGGATCACCGAGAAACGCGCGCGCCAACGCGATGCGCTGCCGTTGACCTCCGGACAGCGCCTCGCCGGCATTGGTGATCACCGTGTCGTAACCCATCGGCATCGCCGCGATCTCGGTGTGGATCTGCGCGTGCCGGGCCGCGGTCTGGACCAGGTCGTCGGTGATGCCCGGACGCCCCCACACGATGTTCTCCCGCACCGTGCCGTTGCGCAGCGGTGAATCCTGCGGGACGTACGCGACCTCGGTGCGGAACGTGGTGCGGTCGTGATCGCCGATGTCGCGACCGCCGTAGCGCACCGCACCCGCGTCGGGGCGGTACAGCCCGGCCACCAGCCGTGCCACCGTCGACTTGCCCGAGCCGGACGGTCCGACCACCGCGATCTGGCTGCCCGGGGCGGCGTCGATCGTCACGTCGTCGAGCACCGTGTCCGAGAGCGGGCCGTACCGGAACGACAGCGCCTCGCCGCGCACGTGCTGGCCGACGGTTTGCCCGTCGGCACCGTGGAACAGGTCGTCCGGCGTCTCGGTCAGGATGTCCTCCAGTCGCCGCGCGGCGGCGGTGGCGTGCGCCGCCTTGGTCGCGAGCTGTCCGACCGTGGTGATCTGACCGAACATGACGGCGCTGAGCATCTGGAAGGCGATCGCGTCGGCGAGGGCCACCGGGGACCCGCTCCACCCGGTCAGCGCGGCGATCGTCAGCAACAGCGGAGCGAAGGACTGCGCGAACCCGATCACGCTCTGCACGCCGCCGTCGAGCAGGGCGGAGCGCCGGGTCCAGCGCAGGATCTCGCCGTTCGTCCGACGCCAGGTCCGCGCCGCCTCGTCCTCGAGCCCGGTCGCCTTGACCAGAGCGATCGTGCTGACCGTGTCCACCTGCACGGCGCTGCCGATGCTCTGGAAGTGCGCCTCGTGTTCCGCCCACCGTGCTGTCCAGCGCCGGGCGAGCACGAGGCCGATCAGCAGCACGGCGAAGACCCCGAGTGCGATCCCGGCGAGGCCGGGTGCGGTGATCAGCATCGCGATGCCGGTGACGGTGACCAGCAGGATCGCCGCCGCTCCGCGGGCCAGCCCGGAGGTGAGGAGGTCCTCGAGTTCGTGGCTGGAATGCAGCCGGTAGAGCAGGTCGCCGCGTGCGCGGACCGCGAAGTAGCGCAGCGGGAGATGCACTAGTCGGTCGAAGGTGGTGTCGGCGATGTCGCGCCCCACCGCCAGCGCCGTGCTGACCGACAGGGCCGCTGTCACCAGCGTGGTGAGGAGGTAGGACGCCGCCACGCCGAGCACCAGGGCGGCCGAGGGCCGGTCGGTTCCGGCGATGGCGGCGGAGACCACCGAGGGTGCCCACAGCGCGACCGCCACGGTGGCGAGGGTGGACAGAACCAGGGCGGCGACCCGTCCCCGGTGGGCCGCGACGAACGGGAGGAAGGTCGCCCAGGGCCGCGGCTCCGGCGCCGCCACTGGGGCGTCGGCGGTGGGCACCGCGCTCACCGCGATCCCGCTGAACTCCTGCTCGAAGTCCTCGACCCTGATCCGGCGGCGGCCGCTCGCCGGATCCGTGAGCCGCACCCAGCGGGCCGACACCGACTCGACCAGCACGTAGTGCGCCCGGCCCCAGTGCGCGACGAACGGGGTGGGCAGCTCGGCGGCGCCACCGGGGGCCACCCGGTAGACCGCCGGTCGGAAACCGCAGTGTCGCAGCGCGTCCCGCAGTTGGCGCACCGTCATGCCGTCGCGGCCGGGCGCGAAGGTGCTGCGCAGTTCCCGGAGGGTCGGACCCCGACCGTGCGAGCGCATCAGCATGGCAGCGCAGACCAGGCCGCACTCGGACGGGGTCACCTGCAGGACCGGCCTCACCCGAGCCACAGCGGGGACCTCGACCGTCCGGGGGCGAGCAGGTCGACCAGGAGGGCGGCCGGGCCACCCGTCCCGACCATCAGCGCGTGCGCCTGCGTGTGGCGACCGAGGTGGTCGAGGGCAGTGGGCAGGACTGTGTGGGCGTAGCGCCGCCGCGCGACCTCGACCTCAGCGGCGAGCGGCTGGTCGCCGGACAGCCGGGCCACGTCGGCGAGCACCCAGAGGTTGCCGGTGTCCCCGTGGCAGAGCGAGGTGTTCCCGCCGAACCCGGTGGCCCGTACCCGAGCGGTGAGCGCGGCGATCGGGGCGTCGACCAGTGCGGAGGTGGCCGGGAGGGCCGAGCGCACGATGCTCAACGCGAGCAGCCGGCCCGGCGCGCCGTGGCACCATCCCCGCCCCTCCGGGGTCCCGGCACCGGCGAAGGACGTCTCCGCCGTCGCGGGGTCGGCGGCCGCGATCTCCTGCTCGACCATTCGGTACACGGCCGCGGTGGCGCGGGGGTCGCCGGACCGAGCCGCGAACCGGGCCAGCGCCGCCAGCACTCCGGCCCGGCCGTGGGCGAAGCCGGGGAACAGCTGGACCCGCACGTCCGGTGCGGCGGCCGGGTCCCCGGCCGCGACGTCGGCCAGGAGCCTGGTGGCCACCCGGTGGGCGAGGTCCGGGAGGGTGCCGGTGGGGTCGTCGACCGCACTCGCCTCCAACGCCAGCAGCATTCCCGCCGAACCCGTCATCACCTCGGCGGGCGCGGGCCCGTCCAGGGCGTCCACGGCGCGCTGCCACAGTCGGCGCGAGCGGTCGGTCAGCTCGCTGTCACCCGTGATCCGGGCCACCTGGTCGGCGGCCGTGGCGAGGGACTCCACGCCGGTGAACGCTCCGTGCTCCAGCGCTCGCCAGGAGAGATCCGGGTCGAGCAGGCGCTCGGCGGAGCGATGGAAGAACGCCAGCGCGCGGGACCGCCACTGCGGTTCGCCCAGCACCGACGCCGCGCCGGCCAGGACCAGTCCGACACCGCAGGACCCGGAGTAGAGGTCGAGGCGCAACTCGTCGACGGTCCAGTACTGGAACGCCTGGTCCGACAGTCGACCGCCGACCCAGGTCGGTGCGTGCGGCCCGTCCCCCGGGATCCAGGCATCCGCCATCGGCTGACAGAGGGAGCCGAGCAGCTCGCGCAGGGCGGCGTCATCGGCTGCGTCGGCCGGTGCGCCGTCGAAGGTGAAGCCGGTCGGCCGGGATCGCTGGGCGAGCGCACCCGCGTGACTCAGCCCGATCAACCAGGCCTCGCGGTCCACCCGGGCGGGGTCGAGGGCGGCGAACTCGGCCAGCACGTGGTCGAGGGGCCCGGTGGCCAGCACCTCGGGCACCCGGAGCCCGTCGGCGTCATACAGGTGGGTGGACCCGCTGCGGTAGTGGAACCGGGGCACGTCCCGACGCCTCAGCTGCGCGTGCTCCGACCGCAGCAGCGGGGCCGGGGTCTCGGTGCGGAAGATCGCGGCCCGGCAGAGTGCCAGGGCGTGCAGATCGGGATCGCGGTGCAGGTCCGGGTGGGTCGCCAGGCGCAGGGTCTGCGCGTAGCGCTGGGTGTCGACCGGGACGAAGCGGATCTCGACGTCCTGGAACAGGTCCGCGATCCAGGTCGCCACGACCTCGCGCTCGGTCAGGGCCCACGTGCTGAACCGGCGGTATCCCGCACGCACCCAGGCCACCTGATCCGCCGGGTCCACCGTGGGCAGCAGGGCGGGGCGGCTGCTCGGCAGGTGCTCCAGCTCGAAGCGCATCTGGTCGGTGAAAGGTGCCCGGAGCACCAGGGTGCTGAAGGGGGACGCCTGCCCCGGGGTGTAGCCGAGCGCGCCGACGTCGAGCCCCTGGCCCGCACCCGGTGCCGTCATCCGCGCGGGCAGCAGGCCGGTGCCGGTGACCGACTGAGCGAGGGCGATCTCGCTCGGCCGGGCGTCCTGCGTCGGAGGGATCGCGTTCAGCAGGGTCTCGAGGTCGACCAGCACCGGACGGTCGTCGCACATCACGACGTTCTCGACGTGCAGGTCGGTGGCGCGCAGCAGGTGGCACAGCCCGAGCAGCTCGCCCATCGCGCGGTACGCCCGCTCGGTGTCCCGGACCGGGGTCGTGTCGACGAACTCGGCCCAGCCGTACTCGCCGCGGTCGAGCACCCGCGGGGCGCGGAAGACCTGGTCGCCGCGGTGGTCGTTGATCCGCTCGACCAGGCCGAGGAAGGCGAGGTCGATGCCCAGCGCCCGCGGCTTGTGCACGACCCGGGCCCCGGAGTCGAAGGTCACGACGACCACCGAGCGGCCGTCGTGGGTGTCCCCGGCGCCGGCCTCGATGTCGGCGATCCGCTCGTCCGGCCCGCAGCCCAGGTGCGCCAGGTCGTCGTGGTCGGCATCCGCCCGCGACAGCACCTCCTGCACCAGGTCGGCGAAGGCCGTGGACACCGTCCGGGCGGCGGTGACGGACACCGGGAAGGCGGCCCGGTAGTGCTGGGTGCCCTCCTCGCCGTCCAGCCAGGCCTCGAAGGCGGCGAACCGCTCCTCGGGAGTGCTGCCCACCACGGCGCCGCGCCGCTCGTGCAGCAGCGCGGTCTGGGTGCGCAGGACGACTTCCTGCACCCGGGCCAGGCATGCGCGCAGCAACCGCCGGGACAGTCCGGTCGGATCGGCGACCCGCTGGCTGCCCCGCACGGCGGTGACGATCCGGGCCAGCGCCGGGGCGGCCAGCGCGCGGGTGCTGGTCTCGAAGGGCAGCACGGCCGTGCCGGCGAGCAGCTCGGCCACCGCGCTCAGGTCGGGGGCGGCCGGGGTCGGGTCGACCGGTGCCGCCGTCGAGCGGGCACGGGCCACCAGGCTGTCGCGCTCCTCGGCGGTCAACTCGGGGAACAGCACGGCGGGGGCGATCATCGGATCTCCGTTCGGGACAGCCGTAGGGCCCGCGTCGTCGCCGGCCCTACGGCACAGGGTCAGCCGTTGTTGCAGACGAAGCCCCAGCATTCGTAGGAGATCGTGCAGAACGCCCCGATGGTCTTGGTGCCGGGGATGGTCCAGATGCCCCCGGCGCGTGCGCCCTCGGAGCGGGAGAGTTCCTGATCGCCGAGTTCCTCGACGAGGCTGACAGAGTTCACGATCGACCTCCTGTGGTGTCGTGCGGTCACGGATGTGACCGTCTCCTCGACGCTAGCCAGGAGGTCCGCGGCGGCCCCACGGTCTGGGGTCACCGGTCTGAGCTGCTCTGGTCACCCCGTCGACCTGACACCTGTCATGTGCCCCGGGGCGGACATGACCGGACGCCGGTACCCGTGCGGGCACCGGCGTCCGGGGTGCGGGTCAGGCGGTGGGCGCGATCCGGGCGACGGCGACGAAGGCCACCACCGCGACCACGGCGACCGCCCAGGCTAGGTCGAGGGAGACCAGCGCGAAGGACACGCTCAGCAGCAGCAGCGCGACCACGACGGCGGCACACCACAGCGCGGTCGCCCGCCCGGACCACCGCGTCGCCCCGGCGCGGACCAGAACGACCGCCACCAGGGCGACCACCAGCAGGAAGTTGGAGTTGCGGGCGGTGCCGGCGGGCAGCACGGGGGCGGCCACGAAGATCGCGGCAGCCAACCCGAGACCGATGGACATCAGTCGGTCGCGGCGGTCGGTGCCGGACCCGACGGCGCTCGGCCGGGACCCGGGGGTGGGCAGTGCGTGCGGTGTGTCATTCATCGTCGTCTCCCTCGTCTCGCCGGGTGGCAGTCCCCAGTGTGTCGAATGCGTCCACCGTGCGGGTGAGATCGCGCAGCGCCTCCTCGTGGCCGTGCACCAGGCCGACCGCACCCGCGTTGAGGATCACCTCGTCCACTCCGGCGGCCCGGTAGTCCGCGAGGGTGCGCAGGATCGTCTCCATCGGTCCCCCGGTGAACACCCCGGCCCGCACGGTGGCCCGGAGGGTGGCCGCGCGGTCGTCGCTGATCGGCACCCCGGCCGCGGACAGCATCGCGCGGTAGTGCGGTTGATCCAGGTGCCGACCGCAGGCCAGCGTGGCCAACCGGGCCAGATCGCGGCCGGGCTCCTGCAGCGCACACGGCAACACCGCGACCACCCGCGGCACCTGCCGACCCGCCGCCGCGGCACCGACGGTCAGCGCCGGGATCAGGCGGTCACGCAGGAACCCGAGCGGCACCAACCAGGTCACGACGAAGTCCGCTACCTCTCCGGCCAGCCGCGCCATGGTGGGGCGCAGCACACCGCAGCCCACCTCGATCGGCGCGGAGGCGAGCGGGTAGGGCGGCAGTTCGGCGGGGTCGGGGTGGGCCGTCGGATCGCCGGCGGCGGCACGGGCCAGCGCCGAGACACGGCTGACGTAGTCGGCGGTGTACCGGGCGGGCTTCTCCAAGGGATGGCCGAGCAGGTGCCGGGCCATCTCGGCCGTCCCCATGCCGTAGGCGGCGCTGACCGATCGGCCGCTGAGGGTCGCGATCGATCGGGCCTGGGCGAAGGCGTCGTAGGGCGTGCGCAACGGCGCGACCGCCACCGCCATCCCGACGTCCACGGCCGGCCCCCGTGCCGCGAGGGCGGCCAGCGCGGCATGCGTCTCGATCATCAGCGACTGGCCGGTCCACAACCGCAGGTCGCGGTCGGCGCACAGCCGGGCGTACTGCTCCAGGGGTTCGAGCCGGTCGATCTGCTGACCGAAGAGCACCGAGATCTTCATGCCGCGCTCCTCGAGGCGTCCCGCACGAAGGCGAGCGGCACCCACACCTGCTCGCCGAGCACCGCCCGGTCGAGCATCAGTGCGGTGTCGGTGACCCCGGCCCAGCCGAGGAAGTACCCCAGCAGTGATCGCCGGGAGGGGACGCCGGTGGCGTAGCCGTACTGCCGGGCGTGGCGCGCGGTCCGGCGCCAGTACGAGGCGGCGCGGTCGATCATGCTCCGGTCCCCGGTGAGCTGGGCCACCCGGATCAGCGACTGCACGATCCCTGCCGCGCCGTGGCAGACGGACAGGTCGACCGGCTCGCCCGCCGGCAGCGCGGCGGTCGCGCAGTCCACCAGCCGCTCGACTGCCTCGCCGGCCGCGCCGGAGGAGATCTCGGCCAGCACCATCGCGGTCCCGGCGGCTCCGATGCACCAGCCCGGGGGCACCGTGCCGCAGATCCCCTCGGCGGTGCGGGCGAGGGCATCGGACAGGGCGTCGAGCCGCGCCTCGTCACCGAGCCGTCGCGCGAGCCGGGACTGCGCCCAGGTCAGGCCGAGCGAACCGTGGGCGAGATCCCACGGTCCCTTGCCTCCCGTGGGCAGCACCGGGATCGCCTCGAGCGCCCGCGCCAGGACCGACTCCGGGGTGTCGGGGAGGTCGGCCAGCACCAGGGAGAGTCCGGGCGGGCCGAGCAACAGGTCACCGGCCAGCTCCCGGTCGGCGCTGCTGACGGCCTCGGCGAGCGCCGCCTCGATCGGTTCGTTGCGGGTCGCCCCCGGCCGGAGCACGTACTCCAGCGACGCCGGGCCGGAGACGATCGAGCTCCCCGCCGACATCAGGCCCTCGCGGTAGCGCCGGACCAGGGTGCTCAGCCCGCGCCGCACCGCTGCCCCCTCCGCACGGAGTGTCTCGGCCTGCTCCGGGGCGGCCTCCGGTGCCCGGTCGAAGAGCACCGCCAGGCCACCCGCGTCGTGGAAGCTCACGGCCGTGCCGGGGTCGAAGGTGGCCATCGTGGGGGTGTACGCGCCGGTGATCCATCCCATCTCCGGGCCGTCGATCCCGGTGGTGCGCACGGCCACCGCGCGCAGGCGGTCCAGCGCGGTCCGCCAGTCGATCCCGTCGTCGGTGATGGCGGCCCCGAACGGCCCGATGTCCCGGGAGCGGTAGGTGGGGGTGGTGCGCAGGCGCAGGTCACGCAGCTCGGCCAGACCCTCCTCGATCACCTGCTCCTCGAAGTCCGTCCAGGGCCCGGCGTCCACCTGGAGCACGCTGCGCTTGGCCCACTCCCGGGGAGCGGCGTCGAAGGTCGGACCGGAGCTGGACTCCGCGGCCCGGATCCGGACGTCATTGGCCTCGACGGTGAAGTAGGGGACGTCGCCCTGGAGGAGCGCCTGGAGCTCGGCGTCCTGGACGAAGCGGGCGGTCTGCGCGGACCGCAGCCCGGCCGGCGGGTGCAGGGCGCCCAGGACGCGGAGGAACTGCGCCTCGTCGCGCATGTTGTCCGGGTGGGTGGCGGCGGCCAGGATGCGCACGTAGTTCGCGGTGCCGCGCATGATCTGCCGGACCTCGATCCGCGCCTCGTCGATCACCCGGATCAGGTCCGCACGCGTGGTGACCAGCGCGTCGATCCCGGCCCGCATCCCCGCCACGAAGGCGTCCCGGTGGGCGAGCAGGTCCTGCGCCTCACCCTGCGCCGAACGCGGGACGTTGGAACCGTGCTGATAGGGGTAGGTGCGGCGGGCGATGTCGATGCCGTCGGTGTCCTGGTTCACCAGCATGAAGTCGGTGCGCTCGGAGTCCTGCAGGTCACCGACGCCGACCCCGCCGGTCAGCACGCTGTACGGGCCGCTCGGCATGCGCTGGGGCAACAGCATGGTCGTCGCCATCGAGCGGCGGAGCCGGTTGTTGACGGCGTCCGGCAGACCGTCCGACGCCTGGAGGAAGTCGGCGTGCAGCACGGTCTCCAGATCGACGACCACCGGCCGGTCCCCGGCGGCGATCAGGTTCTCGTGGTGCAGGTCGCTGGCACCGAGGGCGGTCAGCACGGCGGCCAGCGCACCGAAGGTCCGGTAGTAGCGGTCCGCGGCCTGCTCGCCGGTCAGCTCCGCCGGGACGACGAACTCCTGCCAGCCGTACTCACCGCGGTCGAGGGAGGCGGGCACGCACCGGCTCAGATCGTCCTCCCCTGCCCGGGAGACGATGCCGAGGCAGGTGGCGGCGAAGATCTCCGGGGCCAGACTCCGCGGCTTGTAGACCAGACGGGTCCCGTCGTCGAAGCGCAGCAGGGCGACCGTCTGCCCGCCCCGGTGCGGGTCGGAGTCCAGCGGGTCGATCCCGATCAACCGGGCCTCGGCGGGCAGCACCGACCGCGCGGCCAGCAGCGCGCGATCGGCCGTCAGGCGCTCCACGACCCGGCGCAGGTGCGCGACCACCGCGTGCGCGATCCGGTCCAGCAGCGGGCCGAACACCGGGTAGGTGTCCCGCCAGGCGCCGATCGTCCCGGCATCGAACCCGGCCAGGTAGCGGTCGATGGCCACCGTCGACCCGGGGTCGGCGGGCAGTCCCTGCGCACGCCGGAACCGGTGGAACTCGACGACGAACACCCGGGTGATGACCAGCCGGAGCCGGTCCGCGATGGTCCGCTCGGTGGCATCGCGCAGCAGCGGCCGCAGGTCGGCGTCGTGCTCGGCCAGGAACGCGTCCAGGACGTCGGCGTAGCAGTCGACGACCGCGGCGGTCACCTTATCCACGGGCCACCCCCTCACCCTCGGGCGTCGCGAACAGCCGGGCGTAGGCGCCTTCGGCGCCGACCAGTTCGGCATGGGTGCCGACCTGCTCGATCCGGCCGCCGCTCATCACGTAGATCTGGTCGGCTGCCAGCACGGTGGACAGCCGGTGGGCGATGATCACCTGGGTGCAGTCCAGGGCCGCGATGCAGTCGTGCACCAGGCGCTGGTTGGCGTTGTCCAGAGCCGAGGTCGCCTCGTCCATCACCAGGATCCGCGGCGAGCGGATCAGGGCCTTGGCGATCGCGATCCGCTGCCGCTGTCCGCCGGAGAAGTTCGCGCCCATCTCCGAGACGACCGTGTGATAACCCATCGGCATCGCGTCGATGAAGTCCAGGAAGGGCAGGGTGCGGCACAGCGCGAGCGCCTGGTCCTCGTCGGCCGCGGTGCCCAGGGTGAGGTTCTCCAGCAGCGTGCGGTTGTGCAGGTATCCCTCCTGCGGGATGTACCCGATCTCCGCGCGCAGGCTCTCCAGCCGGTAGTCCTGGATCGATCGTCCGCCGAAGCGCACCTCACCGGTGCTGGCCGGGTAGAGGCTGGCCAGCACCTTGCCGAGGGTGGTCTTGCCGCTGCCGGACTCGCCGACCAGCGCCACCACCGCCCCGGCCGGGATGCTCATCGTGATGTCGCTGAGCACCGGTGCGCCGTAGTCGGCATACCGGAAGGAGACGTTCCGCAGGTCGATCGAGTGCTCGGTGACGGTGGTGCGCGATCCGCCGAGCGGTTCGGTCGGATAGCTGTAGATGTCGTCGGCCCGCTCCAGGTACTGCGAGGCGACGATGCCGTCGGTCCAGCTCTGGAACACCGAGGTGCTCAGGCCGAACAGCAGCGCGGACACTCCCTGGACGGCGACCGCCTGGCCCAGGGTGATGGTGCCGGTGGCCACCCAGGACAGGCTGGCGATCAGGATGGCGACCGGTGCCAGGGTCTGCACCGCGGTGACGGTCGAGCCGAGCCAGCCCTGCTGGATCCGCACCCGGCGCATCATCGCGTTCAGGGCCGAGCGGTAGGCGCCCCGCCAGTCATCGAGGTAGCTGTCCGCGTAGCCGCCGATCCGCAGGCTGGTGATCGACACCACCGCGTCCATCTGGATGCTCTGCGCCCGACCGGAGTCGTGGACCTCCTGGTCGGTGGCGGACTTGACCACCCGCTGGGCGATCAGCAGCAGGCCGACGATCACCAGGGTCAGCGCGACCACGGTGCCGCCGAGCAGGGTGGAGGTCCAGAACACGTACCCGGTCAGCACCAGCACGCTGAGCATGTCCATCAGGCCCTGCACGATGCGGGTCGCGATCAGCTCCTGCACCTGGTTCAGCGAGTTGATCCGGTACATCAGCTCACCGGGCGGGCGGCTCATGAAGTACTTCAGCGGCAGCCGGATCAGCCGGGCGAAGGCCCCGGTCAACAGCTGCCAGCTCACCGCTCGGACCACGGAGGTCATCACCCGGATGCGCAGGATCAGCACCGCGGCATAGGCCACCGCCAGGCCGGTGATCGCGGCCAGCGACCGGCCGAGCCCGATGTCACCGGAGCTGACCAGATCGACCAGGTGCTGGGTGAGGATCGGCACCGCGAGCGTGAAGCCGAACACCGCCAGGCTCAGCGCCACCAGCCCGGCGTACTGTCCACCGATCCCGCGCGGCCAGATCGGCTTGCCGCGCCAGGCGGCGAAGGCCGGTCGCCGGACGCGCACGAACTCCGGATCCGGCTCCGCGGTGAGGATGAGCCCGGAGAAGTCCTCGACGAACTCGGCGCGGCTGATCTCCCGGCGGCCCAGCATCGGATCCATGATCACGGCGCTGCGTTCCGACAGCCGCTCCACCACCACGAAGTGGTAGCCCTTCCAGTGCGCGATGAACGGGGCGTCCACCAGCTTCAGACCCTCCAGGGCCTTCACCCGCAGCATGCGGGTGGTCATGTGGTGTTCGCGGAGCAGGGCGTCGATCTGCCGCAGGCTCAGGCCGTCACGGCCGGGCTCCAGGATCTGGCGCAGGGCGGTGGTCGGCACGTCGTGGCCGTGGAAGGCGAGGACCGATCGGGCGACGCACAGACCGCATTCGGTCTGCGCCACCTGCAGGGTGGTCGGGACGTGTCTCATGCCGACACCCCGATCCCGGTCAGGGTCAGCGGGGACGGCAGGTCGGGGCGCAGCCGGGTGGCCAGGTGCCAGGCGAGACCGCCCTGGCCGACCATCAGGCTCGGGCCGAGGGCCTGGCGACTGTGGACCTCCTCCAACCCACCGCGGAGGCGGTCGGCGCCGAGGTACCCGGTCAGCACGTCGACCAGCGGGGCGGCGCCGGTCCAGGTCGGCAGCATCCGGGCCACCTCGTGCAGCCCCAGGGTGCCGTGGCAGAGGGTCAGCGCCGTGGCCACCTGACCGTGCGGGATCCGGGCGACCAGCTCGCGCAGCCGCTCCGGGTCCACCAGCCCGGCCTCGACGGCGCTCGCGGTGGCGACCAGCTGCCCGGCGATCCCGTTGCACCAGCTGTCCGAGAGCTGCTCGGTCTCCCGGGAGGTGCTGATCCCGCCCGCACCGGTGGCGAAGGCGGTGCGCAGTTCGCGGTCCGCCTGCTCCGCCAGGGACGCGGCGGCCGGATCGGCCCCGTGCCGGTGGGTGCGGGCGGCCAGCCAGAGCAGACCTGCGACACCGTGCGCCAGCCCGCTGGACGGCAGCCGGTGTACCAGGTCGGCCTCCAGGGCAGCTCGGCAGACGGCGGTCGCGCCTGCCGCTCCGGCCCCCTCGGCGAGGGCGAGTCCGACCACCGCTGTCCCGGCGGCACCGGTGATCACGTCGCACCAGTCCGGCGTCGGTTGCGGGGCGGCGGGCCGGACCAGCCGGAGACCGGCCCGGGCGACAACGAGGTACTCGGGGCGGCCCAGGATCCGGCCCGCGGCGGCGATCGACCAGAGCGTCCCGGCGAAGCCGCTGTAGGCGCCCGCACCTGATTCGGCGACGCTGCGCAGGTCGTAACTGCCGTGCGCGATGATGTCGACCGAGGGCTGGAACACGCTCAGCGACGCCTCGATCAGCCCGTCGTCCTCCAGCGCGGTGCCCAGGGCGGCCAGCGCCAGGGCCGCACCGGTGCGGCCGGTGTAGAGGTCGTAGCCCAGCACCCCGGGCGGGCTGGGCCGCGCCGCGTCGGCGCTGGCCACGGGGCCGATCCAGGTGCGGGGCAGATGGTCGAAGCGGTCGGCGACCATGCCGGCCACCAGGTGTGCGCCCACCCGGTGGCCGAGGTCGCGCAGCTCCCCGGCGTCGCTGCGCCGAGCGGGGGCCAGCCGGTCGTAGTCGGTCATCGGGTGCGGGTCGGCGAGCTTGGCGTAGAAGGCGGTGCGGATCAACCGGACCTGGTCGGCCAGATCGCCGGGGGACAGCGCCGCGATCGTGGCGAGCGTCTCGTCCAGCGGGCTCTGCGGGATCAGGGCGACCTCGCGGCGCTCGGCGCTCGGCTCGGTGATCCGCCGGGAGCGTGCCGCGATCAGGAAGGAGGGCACGTCGGCGGCCCACATCTGCTCGCATTCGGAGGTCACCAGGCGCGGGTCGGAGTGTCGGCTCGCGATGCCGATCCGCTTGAGCAGTCCGGCGGTGAGGTCCGGCGCGGTGCTGGGCTCGGTGGAGGTGACCAGTCGCAGGCACTGCTCGTAGACCACCGTGGCGTTGTGCAGGTACCGCAGCTCGCAGTCGCCGAACGCGTCGGAGACCAGGGCGGCGAACTCCGCGCGCCGGGCCATCAGCCGCTGGTAGGTGTGGGTGAAGCCGTCGATGAAGCGCTCGCAGTCCGACCGCACCCGATCCGCGGCGGCGTGGTCCGGGGCCACCGGTGCGGCCGGGGCGACGGCGGCATCCGGTCGCCAGCTCACCCGCAGTCGGGTGCTGAACGGGTGCTCGACCTGGAATCCGCGGAACGGACCGCCCCCGCGGATCTCACCACCGCCGACGTACCCGACGTCGACGCTGCCCTGTCGGTGGCGGGAGGTCATCACCAGCGGGAGGACACCGGTGCCGTAGACCGAGGTCTCCAGACGGCGGTACCCGTTGTCGATGCTCTCCGGCACCGCCGTCTGCCGGTGCCGCCGCGGGTGCAGCAGCGTCTCCAGGTCGATCGGCACCGGCCCCCGCGCGGTGGGCAGGATGTTGGTGAAGTGCATGTCCCGGGCGTTCAGGGCGTACATCACCGCCGCCAGCGTGCCGACGGCGCCCAGGTCGTCGTGGCTCGGGTCGGCGGTCAGGAACTCCACATAGCCGTAGCCGTCGCGGCGCAGCGCCCGAGCGGCACCCAGCGGGCGGTCGACGATGGCGGTGGCGCGGGCGCAGAAGTCGGCGTAGGCGCTCTCGCAGTCCACCGGCCGCGGCTTGTAGACCAGGTGCGTGCCGTCCTCGAACACCAGGACGGAGACCGAGCGGCCGTGATTGTGCAGGTCGCCGGAGAACTCCGCGGCGGCGATCCGGCTGGTCGTCCCGATGCCGTAGGCGGCGGCGATGTCGACCCGGTCGGCGGCCAGGCGGCGCAGCATCTCCGCCACGGCGCGGACCCGGTTCGTCATCCGCAGCACCACCCGCTGCGCCAGGGCGGGGTGACCGGCGGCGAAGCGGGCGAGCCCGTCGCTGAGCAGGTCCTGGCAGAACGACACGTAGGCGCGTTCGGGATCGTCCGCGTCCTCGGGCATGGCGTCGGCGAGCGGCCGGATCGCCATCGCGGTGAAGTCGGTGGCCAGCGCGCGGCGCAGCTCGGCGGTGAAGGAGTCGGCGTCCGCCAGGGTGGGGGCGAGCAGCGGCTCCCACTCGGTGGCGAAGACGGTGTCGGCCACCGCGTGCGCGACCGTCTCGAAGGTGTGGTGCTCGGCCTGCGGCCCGAAGGCGGTGGCCGGGGCGACCGATCGGGCACACAGCGCCCGAGCGTGCTCCGGGATGGAGCCGATCTGCCCGATCGGATCGATGATCTCCGTCACCTCGGCCGGGAGGAGCTCGGGATACAGCGTGCTGGCGGTGCGCATCGCGCGGGACCTCCGGGGAGTGAACGGGTGGGGACGGGCGCCCGACCGGCCGAGACCGGCCGGCCGGGCACCCGACATCTGCCGTGAGTCAGCACGCCCTCGTGCAGGCGCTCGACGGACAGGTGTTGTTCGAGATCCATGCCGAGACAATGGACAGCACCACCGTCGGGGTGCCGGCGCCGGCGGTGTCCCCGTCGGCGATCTCCAGCAGCTCGTCGTCGGTGTAGCGGCCGAGCTCCAAGCCCTCGTCGTTCGCGTTCATGTCATTCCCCTCGTCGTCGTTGTCGGAACGGAAATTACTTGCACCAGGACATGCATTCGTGGGTGATGGTGCAGAGCCACCCGTTGTTGCCCCAGTAGTCGCTCAGCGAGAACGTGTTCGTGGAACATGCCCCGAACGCATCCGCGTCGAACGACTGCTCGTCGATCTCTTCGATCCAGCTGACTGTCTTGTCCATCGCAATGGCCCCTTGACTGACTCGGTTGGATGTTGTCTTGGAGGCGACAACGGAATCAGACTGTCGGAGCGGGACCGGCGGGTGCAGTGCGCGCCATCACGATGTTTCGCGCCGACTGTCAGGCCCGGGGCGTGACGAATGTCATGGGGCGACGATCACAGACAAATGACGGTCGAAAAGAAGCTGATCGCGGCGGTGGCGATGGTGTCGGTGTCGTCCTGGATGTCCAGCTCGTGCAGCTGCGTCAGGGTGGTCATGGCGTCCTCCGAAAGATGCGTTCCGATTGCGACGAGGGACGTCGCCACCACGAACCTAGGCTTGCGGAAAAACGCCTCCTAGTGGCTGGTGCACCGAGCTGGACATGACAGATGTCATGGCCGGGGAAATCGCAGCACCGTGGACAGCGGATCGGTGGGCTCGCCGGCCAGGGCCAGCAGCGCTCCGGCGGCACCGGTCCCCAGGTCGGCCGAGTAGCGCAGCAGGTGTTCGCCCAGCATCAGGTGCACGGGGCGGTCCGGTCCGCCGGGGAGTCGCCGGGGGACGACGTGCCAGCCCAGGCGACGCCGGTGGTCGCCGACCATCGGGTCCTGGCCGGCGATCCGGCGCAGGGCGAGCGCGATACCGGTCCGACCGCGCAGCAGCCCGCCGCTCAGGACCAGGGGCACCCGCAACGTCTCCACCGCCTCGGCGGACCAGCGGCGCAGATCGGGTGGTGCCGCGTCGCCGAGCGCGTGGATCGCGCAGCCGAAGGCGGCGGTGCCGATGCCCAGGTGCGGCATGAGGCCGGCCCGGTCGCGCAGCAGGATCCCGGCGCCGACCGGGACCACCGCGGGGACCTCGCGGCGCACGGCGGCCACCGCGAGCTCCCGGCACCGGCCGGCGCGGCGCGGACCGCTGAGTTCGGCGACCCGGAGCAGGGCCAGGGCGACCCCCGACCATCCGGCGATCAGCCCCGGCCGGTGTCCGGCGGGGGTGTCCGGGGCGTCGACCGCCGCCTGCACCGCGGCCAGATGTGCGTCGAGCGCCGCCGGGTCCTGCGGGATGCCGGACCGGGTCAGTTCCGCCGTCGCCACCGCCATTCCGGCCCGCCCCGCTCCCCACCAGGGCGCGGTCGTGGCGGCCGGGTGCGCCAGCGCGCGCTCGCAGACCCGGGCGGCCCAGGACGGTTCGTCCAGGAGGGCGAGGGACATCGCGATCCCGTCCGCACCGTCGGCCAGTCCGCGAGGCCAGCCCCCCGCCTCCTCCACCCGGTCGGCCAGCCACGAGCGCCATTCCGGGCGGATTTCCGGCCTGCCCACCGCTCGCAGAGCGAGCAGGACCCCGCACGCCCCGTGCAGCAGGCCGACCCCGACCCCGGGGGCGGCGAACTGGGCGATGTCACCGGGGAACAGTCGGTCGCTGCGTCCCGGTGCCGCGGAGGCGACGATGCCGTCGACCAGCGGGTCGAGATCGGGTGCCTCGGGACCCGGTTCCGGGGCGGGTGCGGCGGTCGGCGCCAGCGCTGCCTCATCGGCGAGGGTCGACGCGAGGTCCGGCCGGTGGGACAGCAGCACGGCGGCGGGGTTCCGGGCCAGCAGGGCGAGCCGGGTGATCGCTGTCCGGTCGACCTCCGGACTGAGGTCCTGCGGGTCGGACCCGGCGGCGAAGACCGGATTGCGGACGTCGTGGGTGACTGCGGTCCCGTCGATCGCCGCCGACTCGAAGTCGATCAGTCCGACCGTGTCCGTCCCGACCACCACGTTCCCCGGGTGCAGGTCGCGATGCACCACGCCGTGCCGGTGCATCCGCTCGACCAGCCCCGTGATCCGGGCCAGCACCCGGTCGCACCACCGGGCGTACCGGTGCAGGGCGGCCGGGTCGGCACCGGGGACGCCCAGCGGATGATCGCTGGAGATCGCCTGCAGCAGGGAGCGGTCACCGAGGTCGGTCATCACCAGGAAGTCGCTGCCGCCCTGGCTCAGGTACTCCACCACCTCGGGGGCGACGCCGGACCCGGCCAGTCGGCGCAGCACCCGGTGCTCGTGCCGCAGCCGCGTGACGGCGGTGGAACCGTCGGGCTCGTAGCCGCTGTGGTGCCGAGCCTCCTTGACGATCACCCGGCTGCCGTCGCGCCAGACGGCCCGGTAGAGCGCCCCGCAGCCCGTCCGGCTCACCAGCACCGGCGCGGAGAGCGGCAGACCAGCTCCGGCGTCGGCCTCGGCGCGGCGTCGGTGCCGGGCGATCACCTCCGGTTCGGCGTCGCACCCGGACCCGGACCCGGACCCAGACCCGGCACCGCCCCGGCGATCGGCCTGGATGCCGGTGCCGGTGCGCACCCCCGGCGTCGGTCGGCCGTCCGCGCCGGTGGTCCAGGTCTCGACGTAGGCGCCGTACCGGACGGAGACCGGCAATCCGGCAATCGGGAGTTCGCCGGGGACCAGCGCGCGGGGCTCGTCCCGGAGTGCCGCGTCGAGTGCGTCGATCAGCAGCTCGCAGTCCCGGGCGTCCCGGGGGTAGACGGTGACCGTCTTCGCGCAGTGGGCCACCGGGGCGTACTTGCTCTGCATCCGCTGGACCAGGTGGGTGCTGCGCAGCGTCTTGACGCTGAGTCCGAGGTCGACGCAGATCGCCACCACCCGGGGGATGACGTCCCGGGCCCGGTCGGGCACGACGCTGACATGCACCTTCCATCCCGCGCCGGGCAGCGGTCGCGGCGACCGGTAGCGGACCCAGGGCCCCGAGGTGTCGACGGTCCATCCGGCGGGGGTGTCGGCCGGGGCGGGGCACAGGTCGTCGGTCCCGGGGCCGGGCGGGTCGAAGAAGGGTGACTCACCGAGGAATGCCCAGTACCGGGTGTCCACCGTCGGCTCCGGAGGGTCAGAGCCAGCCGTGTCGGGTGGCCGTGAGGTAGGCCTCGGTGCGGTTCTCCGCATCGAGTTTGGTCATCGCGCTGGACAGGTAGTTGCGCACCGTTCCCTTGGACAGGCACAGCTCGGCGGCGACATTCGGGGTGGGCATACCGGTGCCGTACCGGCGCAGCACATCGGCCTCGCGTTGGGTCAGCGGGCTGGGCCCCAACCGGAGCGCGGCGGTGGCCATCTCCGGGTCGACCACCACGCCCCCGGCCGCCACCGTGCGGATGGCGTCGAACAGTCGGTCGGCGGTGGAGGTCTTGAGCGCGTAGCCGCTGGCACCCGCGTTCAGCGCGCGGTGCAGGTAGCCACTGCCTTCCAGCGAGGTGAGCAGCAGCACCCGGCACCCGGGATGGGCGGCCACGATCCGGCGGGTGAGCTCGATGCCGTCCATCTCCGGCATGTCCACGTCGACCACCGCCAGGTCCGGCTGGAGCTCGTCGATCACGGTCAGTGCCTGCTCGCCGCGGCTGGCGGTGCCCACCACGTCGAAGGCGTCCACCGTGGACAGCAGCGTGGTGACGGCGGCCGCGATCACGTCGGCGTCGTCGACCACGACGATCCGGATGCGCGAGTCAGGCGTGGACATCGTGGAGCTCCTCGATCGGGACGACGGGCACACGGGCATCGACGACGAATCGGCCGTCCCGCACGGTGGAGGTCAGCGAACCGCCCAGTCCGGCGAGTGCGGTCGCCAGGGTGCTCAGTCCGGTGCCGCCGGCCGGCCGTCGGGTGCGGACGCCGTCGTTGACGGCGCACAGGGAGACCTGGTCGCCGATCCGGCTGATCGTGATCGTCACCGCGCGCGGGCGGCTGTGCTTGAGCATGTTGGTCACGGCCTCGCGCAGCACCTTCGCCAGCATGGTCTGCGCATGGGCCGGCACCTCCACCTCGGTCACCACGTCGCACTGGATGCCCAGCGTGGTGAACAGGTCGGTGGCGGCCGACACCTCGCTCTGCACCCCCACGATCCGGTCGCCGCGCACCAGGGAGCGCAGGTGCTCCTGCCCGTCCTGGGCGACGGTGGCGATGGCCTCCAGCTGGGCCCGGCAGCGGTCCGGGTCCCGGTCGACCAACTGCAGCGCCGCCTGGGTGCGCACCGACATCGCGACCATCGTCCGGCCGATGATGTCGTGCAGTTCCCGGGAGATCCGTTGGCGTTCCTCGTCGGCCACCATCCGGGCGATCTGCTCGCGCGCCACCTGCAGGTCGGTCAGCTCGACGGTGAGCCGGACCAGGACCACCAGCACCCCGGCCAACAGCCAGGAGAACACCGGGATGCCCCAGGTCGCCTCGGTGTTGGCGTCGAAGACCACCATCGCCAGCACGGTCAGAGCGGTCTCGGCCAGGGCCAGCACCCAGGCGGTCCGGCGCGGGAAGTCGAGGAACATCGTCGCGAATGCGAGCGCGAGGGTGGCCCATTCCTGGGCCGCGAACAACCCGATCGGGGCGAGCAGGACGACGGTCCAGCGTGGCCAGGCGCGGCCGCGGCCGGTGCCGGCGATCGCTCCCTGCTGCACCACGATGAAGGCGGCGGTCGCCACCGTGTGCACCACGATCCCGGTCACCCGGGACGCCGCGTTCAGGTCGCCGTCGACCTGGAACAGCATGGAGATCGAGACCTGGAGGAAGAGGAAGGCCAGCACGCCCCAGGCGAGCAGCCGAGCAGTGTGGGCGCCGCGTCCGATCAGCGCAGGGAAGGACAACGTGCCTCCTCCCCCTCGGCGACGACAGCGCGCTCGCGCGTCACGGCGCACATTACAACTGTTCACGGTCGGCTGTCGAAAGTCCCGTGAAAGAGTTTTCGGACATTTCACCGAGGTCGACCACCGAGGATGTTCTTTTGCAGGTCACAGGGTATTTCCTGTGGCCCGAGTGGTGTGAGTCCGTGCGGGCGCGATCCGAGTCGGGGTCACTGCCGGCCGCCGCCGCGCGGATCCGGTCGCTCGGGAACAAGCTCAGCGTCGGCCGGGTTGAGCCGGATGGACTCAAGTTCGCCCGCCTGGAGTTGCCAACCGCGGAGGGCAGGCGCAGACTTGAGTGCAGACGACTCAAGGCGACACCACGTCGCCGATTCAGACGCGCAGACCTGGACAACAGGACGAAGGAAGGCATCAGACATGGCACGTGCAGTCGGCATCGACCTCGGTACCACCAACTCCGTGGTCGCGGTCCTCGAGGGTGGCGAGCCCACGGTCATCGCCAACGCCGAGGGCTCCCGCACCACTCCCTCGGTCGTGGCGTTCTCCAAGACCGGCGAGGTGCTGGTCGGCGAGGTCGCCAAGCGTCAGGCGGTGACCAACGTCGACCGGACCATCACCTCGGTCAAGCGGCACATGGGCACCGACTGGACCACCGAGGAGATCGACGGCAAGAAGTACACCCCGCAGGAGATCAGCGCGCGGGTGCTGGGCAAGCTCAAGCGCGACGCCGAGGAGTACCTGGGCGAGCCGGTCACCGACGCGGTGATCACGGTTCCGGCGTACTTCAACGACGCCGAGCGTCAGGCCACCAAGGACGCCGGTCAGATCGCCGGCCTCAACGTGCTGCGGATCGTGAACGAGCCGACCGCCGCCGCGCTGGCCTACGGCCTGGAGAAGGGCAAGGAGGACGAGCTCATCCTGGTCTTCGACCTGGGTGGTGGCACCTTCGACGTCTCCCTGCTCGAGGTGGGCAAGGACGACGACTTCTCCACGATCGAGGTGCGTGCGACCTCCGGTGACAACCGCCTCGGCGGCGACGACTGGGACAACCGGATCGTCGAGTGGCTGGTGTCGCAGGTGAAGAACTCCAGCGGTGTCGACCTGTCCAAGGACAAGATCGCGCTGCAGCGGCTCCGCGAGGCGGCCGAGCAGGCGAAGAAGGAGCTGTCGTCCGCGACCAGCACCAACATCAGCCTGCAGTACCTGTCGATGAGCGAGAACGGTCCGATCCACCTGGACGAGAAGCTCACCCGGGCGCAGTTCCAGGAGATGACCAAGGACCTGATCGAGCGCACCAAGGCGCCGTTCAACGCCGTGATCCGCGACGCCGGCATCAAGCTGGCCGACATCGACCACGTCGTGCTGGTCGGTGGCTCCACCCGGATGCCCGCCGTGACCGAGGTCGTGCGTGAGCTGACCGGTGGCCGCGAGCCGAACAAGGGTGTGAACCCGGACGAGGTCGTGGCCGTGGGTGCCGCGCTGCAGGCCGGTGTCATCAAGGGTGACCGCAAGGACGTCCTGCTGATCG
Organism: Cellulomonas taurus; assembly: GCF_012931845.1. Lineage (NCBI taxonomy): Bacteria > Bacillati > Actinomycetota > Actinomycetes > Micrococcales > Cellulomonadaceae > Cellulomonas > Cellulomonas taurus. Next base: position 3,250,174 of record NZ_CP051884.1, on the reverse strand, counting down.
ACGTCACCCCGCTGTCCCTGGGCATCGAGACCAAGGGCGGGGTGATGACCAAGCTGATCGAGCGGAACACCGCCATCCCGACCAAGCGCAGCGAGATCTTCTCCACCGCGGAGGACAACCAGCCGTCCGTGCTGATCCAGGTGTTCCAGGGTGAGCGCGAGTTCGCCCGGGACAACAAGCCGCTGGGCACCTTCGAGCTGACCGGCATCGCCCCGGCGCCGCGCGGCATGCCGCAGATCGAGGTCACCTTCGACATCGACGCCAACGGCATCGTGCACGTCTCCGCCAAGGACCGCGGCACCGGCAAGGAGCAGTCGATGACCATCTCCGGCGGCTCCGGTCTGCCGAAGGACGAGATCGACCGCATGGTCAAGGAGGCCGAGGCGCACGCCTCCGAGGACAAGAAGCGTCGTGAGGAGGCGGAGACCCGCAACTCCGCCGAGCAGCTGGTCTACTCCACGGAGAAGCTGCTCACCGACAACGACGACAAGCTCGGCGACGACGTCAAGACCGAGGTCCGCTCCGCGCTCGACGACCTGAAGAAGGCCCTGGAGGGCGAGGACCTGGCCGAGGTCACCGCCAAGCAGTCGGCCCTGGTCACCGCCAGCCAGAAGATCGGCGAGGCGCTGTACGCCCAGAACCAGAGCGACGCCGCCCAGCAGCCCGCCGGTGACGAGGCTCCGGCCTCCGCCGCCGACGACGACGTGGTGGACGCCGAGATCGTCGACGACGAGGGTGAGAAGAAGTGACCGAGGAGCACCCGGAGGAGACCTCGCGTTTCACCGACAAGCGCCGCATCGACCCGGAGACGGGCGAGCTGCGCGAGCCGACTCCCGAGGAGCAGGTGCTGGCCGAGGCCGAGGCAGCCGTCAACGGTGGTGCCGAGCCGACCGCGGACGCGCTGGCCGAGGCCGAGAAGCTGGCGGCCGAGCGACTGGACGAGCTCCAGCGCCGGAACGCCGACTACTACAACCTCGAGCAGCAGTACTCCGCGTACGTGAAGCGGTCCAAGACCGACAACGCCGCCGCCCGTGACGGTGGGGTGGCGTCGGTCGCAGAGGCGCTGATCAGCGTGCTGGACGACATCGAGCTCGCCCGGCAGCACGGCGACCTCACCGGTCCGTTCGCGTCGATCGCGGAGAAGCTGGAGGCCACGCTGGGCAGGTTCGGCATCGAGCGTTACGGCGCCGCGGGGGAGAGCTTCGACCCCACGGTGCACGAGGCGCTGATGCACGGACACTCGGCCGAGGTCACCGAGCCGACCGTGCAGCAGGTGCTGCAGCCCGGCTACCGGATGGGCGAGCGGATCATCCGCGCCGCCCGGGTGGCCGTGGTCGACCCGGAGTGACCGGGACCGACACCGTGATCCGGCCGTCGGGGTCCACCGCGCACGCGGTGACCCCGGCGTCCGGGTCCCAGACTCCACGGGAGGAGGCGCCATGAGTGGACAGGACTGGTTGGAGAAGGACTTCTACGCCGTGCTCGGCGTCTCCAAGGACGCTGACGCCGCGACCATCAAGAAGGCGTACCGCAAGCTCGCCCGCACCATGCACCCGGACCACAACCCGGGGGACGCATCGGCCGAGGCGAAGTTCAAGGAGGTCGGCGAGGCCTACGCGGTGCTCTCCGACCCGGAGCAGCGGCAGCAGTACGACCAGCTGCGCGCCATGACCGGAGGCGCCCGCTTCCAGGCGGGCGGCGCGGGCGGGTCGGCCGGCGGGGCCGGGTTCGAGGACCTGTTCGGCGGCATGTTCGGCGGCGGCGCCGGTGCCCCGGGAGGCTCGCGGGTGCGGTTCGGCACCGGCGGTGCTGGGGGCCAGAGCGCCGGCGGCTTCGAGGACATCCTCGGGGGACTGTTCGGCGGCGGGGGTGGCGGCTTCGGCGGCCAGACCCGGGGTCGACGCGGCACCGACCTGTCGGCGGTGACCACCCTGCCGTTCCGCCAGGCGGTCGAGGGTTCCACCGTGACGCTCGGGGTGGAGGGTCGCACCGTCAAGGCGCGGATCCCCGCCGGGGTGCGCGACGGGCAGAAGATCCGGCTGCGCGGCAAGGGCCGCCCGGGCGAGGGCGGTGGCCCCGCCGGTGACCTGGAGGTCACGGTCAAGGTCACGCCGCACCCGGTGTTCACGCTGGACGGCCAGAACCTGCGGGTGACGCTGCCGGTCACCTTCGACGAGGCGGCACTCGGCGCGCAGGTGCAGGTGCCGACCCTGGACGGTGGCACCGTCACGATGAAGATCCCGGCCGGGACCCCGTCGGGTCGCACGCTGCGGATCAAGGGCAAGGGGATCACGACCTCCAGCGGTGTCGGCGACCTGCTGGTCACGACCCAGGTCGTCGTCCCGCAGCGGTTGGACGGCGCCGCCAAGGACGCGGTCGAGGCGTTCCGGGCCGCGACCGCGGGCCAGGACCCCCGCGCCGAACTGATCGCGCAGGCAGGCAAGTGACACCGGCCGCGGGGCATCCAGTCGGTGCCCCGCGGCCCACGCTGTGAAGGAGGGGAAGCGGATGCCGGCGGAGAACGCCCAGGTGTACGTGATCTCGGTGGCAGCCGAACTCGCGGGCATGCACCCGCAGACCCTGCGTCAGTACGACCGGCTCGGCCTGGTCTCGCCCGCCCGCACCCGGGGCCGTGGTCGCCGGTACTCGCTGCGCGACATCGCGACCTTGCGCGAGGTGCAGCGGCTCTCCCAGGAGGAGGGCATCAACCTGGCCGGGATCAAGCGGATCCTCGACCTCGAGCACGAGGTCGAGCGGCTGTCGGCACAGGTCGACTACCTGCGCGGACTGGCCGAGCCCGGTCGTCGGGTGTTCACCGCGCACCCGTCCGGCGACGTGGTGGCGATCGGTCGCAGCCGTCGCCGCCGGGCCATGGCCGACCGGGCCCCCGCCTCGGACCGGGACGACCGGGCGATCGTGCTCTGGCGACCGATCGGGCGCTGAGAAGAGGCTGCACCCGGAGGCGACCCGGCGCTCAGGCCGGGACGACCTCCTCGTGCACCAGGGCCGAGATCCGCCGCTTGAGCGCGTTGAACTCGACCGCGGTGACGTCGCGGTCCGGCCCGAGGTCGATCCGGATCTGCTCCCGGATGTGTCCGGGCACCCCGTGTGCGGCGCCGCCGGCCATCACCACCACCCGGTCGGCCAGGAACACTGCTTCCTCGATCGAGTGCGTGATGAACACGACCGTCGTCCCGGTCTCGCGGTGGATCCGGGACAGTTCGCCCTGCAGGGACGACCGGGTGAGGGCGTCCAGCGCACCGAAGGGCTCGTCCATCAGCAGCAGCGACGGGTCGTTGGCCAACACCCGGGCGATCGCCACCCGCTGCTGCATCCCGCCGGAGAGCTCGCTCGGGAAGCGGTCGGCGAACCGGGTCAGGCCGACGGCGTCCAGGAAGCGGTCGGTGCGCTCGCGGACCACCGAGCCCTGCAACCGGGCCTGCCGGGGGCCGTAGGCGATGTTCTCCCGGACGGTGAGCCAGGGGAACAGGCCGTAGTCCTGGAACACCACGCCGCGCTCCGGGTCGGGTCCGGTGACCGGCATCCCGGCGACCTCGACGGTGCCGGCGGTGGCCTCCTCGAAGCCGGCCAGGATGCGCAGCAGGGTGCTCTTGCCGCAGCCGGAGGCGCCGACCACGCAGACGAACTCCCCGGCCGGGATCGTCAGATCGACGTCGGCCATCGCGGCGACCGGGGTGCCGGACCGGCTCGGGTACTGCTTGCCGAGACCGGCGATCCGGACGTCGGCGGGCTGGCGGGGGCGGACGGCGCCGATGTGCGGCATGACCGGCTCCTCTCGGGTGGGGACGGATGGGTGCGGTGCGTGCGGGGTGGCGGTGGCGCAGCCGGGGTCCGGGTGGGACGGCGGCTCAGGTGAGCGTCGGGCGGCGGCGGGTCGCGAGGGTGAGGGCGCCGCTGAGCAGCCGGTCGGCGACGAAGCCGCACAGGCCGATCACGACCATCCCGGCGACGATCAGGTCGGTCTTCGACTGGTCCCGGGCCTGGGTGATCATCGCGCCCAGTCCGGTGCTGATCCCGACCGTCTCGCCGACGACGAGGATCACCCACGCCAGCCCGAGCGCGATCCGCAGGCCGCTGGCGATCGACCGCATCGAGGCGGGCAGCACGACCTTGTAGAGCACCTGCGCCGGGCGGGTGCCGAGCATGGCGGCCGCCTCGATCAGCCGGACCGGCACCTGCCGCACCCCGGCGATGGTGTTCAGCAGCACCGGGAAGAACGCGGCGAGGAACACCAGGAAGATCGCCGATCCGTCGCCGTACCCGATGATCAGCAGGGTCAACGGCGCCCAGGCGGTGACCGGCACCGGCCGGGCCAGGTTGACCGTGGGGTCGAGCATCCGGAACGCGAGCGAGAAGCGGCCCATCACGATGCCGAGCGGCACCGCCAGCAGCACCGCGAGGCCGAAGCCCGCCAGCACCCGCTGGGTGGAGGCCCACAGGTGGGCGAGCAGGGTGCCGCTGAACGCGTCGTCGACGATCCCCCCGACCGCGAGGTCGATCAGGCGGCGTCCGACCTCGAGCGGGGTGGGCAGGAAGCCCATCTTGATCCCGAACGGCAGTTCCCACGCCTGCTGCACCCCGACGGTCCAGAGCACGAGGAGCAGCGCCGGGACCGGCAGGGCGAGCAGCAGGGTGGTGACGCCGGGGCGGCGACGACGGGCGGGGCTGGCGGTGGTGCCGCTCATGGCTCCTCCTCGGAAGGTTCGGGGGGCGGTGGCCCGGGCCGGTCGTGGGCCCGGGCCACCGATCGGGCTCAGGAACCGCTGCCGGCCTGGGTGGCGTCGACGAACGTGCGGTCGATCAGGGTGTCGACGTCCACCTCGCCGTCGATCTGCTTCAGGGCGGTCATCTGCTCGATCAGCGCGCCGACCTGGGCGGTGTAGTCGTCGTCGATCTCCCAGCGCGGCCAGATGTTCTGCACCGCGGTGTCGACCACCGCCTGGTCGATGCCGAACTCCGCGACCACACCGTCCGCCCAGGCCTGGGTGTCGGCGGCCATCTGCTCGGTGGCCCGCACGTGGGTGTCGACCACCTTCTGCACCAGCTCCGGGTCGCTCTCGATCAGGTCACCGGTGGTGTAGAGACCGATGTTCACCCGGCCGACCGGAGTCTCGTAGGGCGAGGCGACCTCGACAGCTCCGGCCTGCAGGGCGGTGGACGGGCCGAGCTCCGCGCTGGCGAAGGCGTCGATCCGCCCGGCCTCCAGGGCGCCGGCCATGTCGGAGAACGGCAGGTTGACCAGCTCGACGTCCTGGTCGGCGTCCAGCCCGGCCTGCTCCAGGGTGAGCCGGAGCAGGATCTCCTGCGAGGACCCCTGCGGGTAGCCGACCGTGGTCCCGGCGAGCGACTCGATGCCGGTCAGACCCTCGCGGCCGATGATCCCGGACCCGCCGTCGGCTGCCGCGGCGACGACCACCACGTCCTGGCCCGCCGCGCTGCCGGAGATCGCCGACGGCACGCCGGCCACCCCGAAGTCGATGTTGCCGCTGACCACGGCGTTCTTGATGTCGGGGGAGGTGTCGAACTGCACCACCTCGAACTCGACGCCCTCCGGCGCGAGGTCCTGGTAGAGGAACGGGTGGTAGAGGTGCGGCTGGCCCTTGAGGGTGCCGACGGTGACCACGGTGGTGCCGTCGGCCTCGGACGAACCGCCGGCGGAGTCGGGGCTGCACGCGCTGAGTGCGACGACCAGGGCGGCCGACGCGATGGCCAGGGGGCGGATGAGGCGCACGGGGGTCTCTTCTCTGTCGGCGTGCGGAGGGTGCACGCGGGGTGGGTCGGGCGGGGTGCAGGGCGGGAAGGGTGTGGTGCGGAGGGCCCGTCGGCGGAAGGGGTCCGCTGGGGGGTCAGGCGGTGGCCCCGGCGCCGGCCGGTTCGGGGACGGCTCCGGCGGCGAGCGCTGCCCGCCAGCCGTGGTGCTCGGTGATGTCGACCGGCCCGGCCGGGGCACCCGGTGCGGGGACCGCCCCCGGTTGGCCGAGGAATCCGATCAGGCTGCGTCCGTCGGCCGCGGTGATCCGTCCCAGGCCCAGCGGCGGCGGGATCGACACCAGCAGCCGGCCCAGGGCGTGCGGGGTGAGCGACCATTCCTCGCCGACCAGCGCCGCACCGGTCCCGGTCGGGACCGCGTGCACCAGGGGCTTGGCGATCGGCGACCCGGGCAGGGCGAGCATCCGGTAGTCCGGCGCGGTGCTGAGTGGTCCCACCCAGCGTGCGCCGAGGGCGACCAGCTCGTGGTGCAGCGGTTCGCCGCGCAGATGCGCACCGAACACCGCCACCGGGATCCCGCCCGGCACCACCGGCTCGGCGAGCGGGGCATCGGGGGTCGGGACGTCGCCGTCGAGCAGTTCCGCCAGGTCGAGTGCGACCTGGTCGTCGAAGGCCCGGGCCAGCACCGTCAGCCCGGCCTCACCGCTGCCGGTCGGCCCCAGCGGCAGCGCGACCCCGCACAGGTCGAAGAGGTTCACGAAGTTGGTGAACACTCCGAGCCGGGCGTTGGTGGTCAGCGGCTCGGCGGCGACCTCCGCCAGGGTCGGGTGCTCCGGCGCGGTGGGCAGCACCAGTGCGTCGCACCCGTCGAGTGAGGCCAGGGCGATCGTGCGCAGCCGGGCCACCTCGTCCCGGTCGCGCAGGTACGCGGTCGCCGTGACCGTCCCCGCCGCGGCCGCGATCCCGGCGACGGTCGGGTCGGCACCCTCGGGGTGCGTCGCCAGGTACTCGCCGTAGGCGGCGTAGCGCTCGGCCACCAGCCCGCCCTCGTAGAGCAGGCGGGCGGCGTCCAGGAACGGGGTCAGGTCGATCTCCCGCAGCCGCGCTCCCCGGGCGACCAGGGTGGCGACGGCGGCGTCGATGCGCTCGCGGATCGCCGGGTGCACCACCGCCAGGTCGGCCGCACGGGGAACCGCCACCACGGGCTGCGGCGGTGCCGCCAACCGGACGTCGGCGGGCCAGCTGCGCGACGAGGGATCGAGGGCGCTGGGCGCGATCATCACCCGCAGCGCCCGCCGGGCCAGGCCGAGATCCGGGGCCAGCACGGTCACGCAGTCGTAGGAGGTGCTGGCCGGGATCACCCCGTCCTTGGGGACCAGGCCGAGGGTGGGCTTGATCCCGACGATCCGGTTGAAGGCGGCCGGCACCCGACCCGATCCCGCCGTGTCGGTGGCCAGCGCGAAGTCGACGATCCCGGCGGACACCGCCGCCGCGGACCCGGAGGACGAACCGCCGGACACCCGCTCGGGGTCCACGGCGCTGGCCACCGCGCCGTAGGGGCTGCGGCTGCCGGTCAGCCCGGTGGCGAACTGGTCCATGTTGGTCTTGCCCAGGACGAGCGCCCCGGCAGCCAGCAACAGTTCCACGACGGTGGCCGACCGCTCGGCGACCTGCTGATGGGCCGGGTGGGCCCCGGTGGTCGGCAGGCCCGCGACATCGATGTTGTCCTTGACCGCCAGCACCGTCCCGGCCAGGGGCAGCGACTCACCGGCTGCCACCCGGGCGTCGACGGCCTCTGCCTCGGCCGCCAGCTCCGCCTGCGGCCGGACCAGGGTCCACACCTCGGGCCGGTCCACCGTCGCCAGGGTCACGTAGGCGCGGGCCACCCGGTCGCGGGCGCTCATCGGGTCACCTGCCCGGCGAGGTTGCGGGTCATCTCCAGTGCGGCCGCCGCACGGTGCATGACGACCTCCCGGGACGCCCCGACGTGCTCGCGCAACGCCTCCAGCGCCTCGGGGAGCCGGTCGCGGACCACGAGCTCGGCGATCTCGATGTGTTCGGTGATGGTGGCGGTCATCCGGTCCTCGGTGAGGTAGTCGTACATCCGCACGGAGCGGATCCGTCGATTGGCCTGGGCCAGCGCGCCGGTGAGCGCGGGATTGCCCGATGCGTCCAGCAAGGTGGTGTGGAACTGCTCGTCGTGGGCCACGAAGCCGGCATCCGGCGCCGGGCGGTGGTCGCGCAGGCCGTACCAGTGGTCCAGCTCCGCCTCCAGACGCGGGCGGTCGTGCCGCACCGTGGGGTCCTCCAATGCCCGGGTGAGGCCGCGCAGTTCGAGGGTGATCCGCAGTTCGTACAGGTCGGTGAGCTCGCGGAAGCTCGGCACATACAGGTAGAGCCCGCCCTCGCGCTTGACCACGATGCCGTCCGACTGCAGTCGGGCCAGCGCCTCCCGGACCGGGGTGCGCGAGACGCCGTGGCGCTCGGCCAACCGCTCCTCGGTGAGGCGCTCGTAGGGCGAGAAGCCGCCGTTCATCAGCTCGTCGCGGATGGTGGCGTAGACCCGGTCGCGCCGGGAAGGTGCACTCTCCGGCACCGCCGGGACGTGGTCTGTACTCATGGATGTATACAGAACCGTGTACGTGTTTCGGCCGGTCGCTGGTCACGTTGCGAGTGCGTGACACGTCATGTCCGCCGTCTGGGGGCGGTCCACGTTGCGCGATCTCACATCGTGATCCGGAGATGGAACTCGGACGAGCCGTTTCGCTAGCGTCCCTGCCCGTCAGAACGGGGCTCAGCCGCCGCATCCCGAGCGATGTGGCCCCTCGCTCGTGGCACCCTCACGCACTCGACCCTCGGTTGCGCGTGTGGAGCGGTGCACGGAGGGGAGAGTCGTCCATGAAGAAGCTGAAGAAGGCCGCTGTGGTCGGTGCCCTCGGCATCGGGCTGGCACTCGGTGGAGTCGGCACCGCCGCGCTGGCCGGAGGAGCCGGGGGCGGCACCTTCACCTGCAGCCAGTCCGGGGTGCCGAACTGGGGCACCGTGCGGTCGCAGTACAACCACAACGGCGTCGGCCACTACGCCACCGCAGTCGGCAAGGGCCGCCAGACGGTGAGCAAGCCCGCTGGTTACCTCGCCGATGCCGCTGTCGGTCGGTCGCTGAACAGCAACGCCTGCTACTGGGGTACGTACTAACCGCACGTTCGCGGGCGAGGGTCGGACGCTCTCGCCCGCGAACGCGCCCGCCCAGGGGAGCGTTGCATGCACAGGACCGCCCGCTTCGCGGTGTGGATGTCGATGGTCGTCACCGTCGTGGCTGCCTTCCAGGTCTTCCTCGCCGTCGACGAGGCCCAGCCGTCCGGTACCCGGAGCGCCTTCGTGGTCGAGCGGGTCGATACGGCGACCAAGGCGGAGGCTCTCGACCTCATCGCCGTCGCAGCCGGGGACATCGGCTGCACGATCGACAAGGTGCAGCCGGATCCGGACGACACGGCGCAGGCCCGCGTGCTCTATGCCTTCGTCGGTGACCCGCAGCAGTTCGCCGACCGGGGCGGTCGTGACTACCCCACCTTCGACGCCGAGGTGCTGACCACCCGGGTGTTGCTCGCCGATGACATCACCACCGAGGATCTGCGTGGCCGATACGTCACGGATCTGTCCGCAGGAGACATCGACGACCTGCTCGAGCGCTTGACCGCTGGCGGACTGGTCGTGCGTGACGACACCACACCGGCTCTCGGCCTGCTGCTCTACGGAGTGGCGCAGGGCAATCTCGCGGGCGCGATGGTCATGACGGTGCTGGCGCTCGCGGTGGCGATCCTGTCCACGATGGCGCAGGAGCGGAAGGTTCCCGTGCTGCTCGCACTGCACGGATTCGGAAGGGCCAGGATCTTTCTGCGCACGGTGACCGCGGTGACGCGGACCTTCGGCGTCGGCGGTGTGGTGCTGCTGATCGTCGGCGCGCCGGTGCTCGGCATCGTCAATCGGTTCGCGCAGGCAGTGAGGTTCGGCAGGGTGGTCGCTCTTGCCCTCGTCACGCTGTACCTGATCGTCATCGCGCTCGTGGCGGTCAGTGCGCTGGTGCTCGGCCGGGCCGACCCGCGCGCGGTGATCCAGGGCGATCGGGCGTCGTGGCGGGTCGCCGGTGTGGCCGCGGTGGTCCAGGTGGTGGCGCTCGCGATCCTCATCGCGACCACGGCGGCCGGGATGACCAGGATCTCCCGCGTGGCGGACAACCTCGCCGTCGCCGAGGCCTGGGCAGCAGAGGGGCCGCTGTACGCCCTGCGACTCTCGGTCACCGGGACGCACGAGGACGACATGGCCACCGCACCGGCTCTGGCGACGGTCATCGCCGACCTGGAAGCACGCGGCCAGGTCGTCCTGGTCAGACACCAGGACGCCGAGGACGCCGGGTACACCGACGGGGGATCGACGGCGGACTACGGGCCGGAGGAGTCGGCATCGGTGATCGTCAACGACGAGTACCTGCGGCGGCAGTCCGTTCGGGACGAGCAGGGGTCGCGCATCGTCGTGGAATCCCCGTCGGCCAATGCCTTCACCGTGATCGTTCCGGCGTCGTACCCGGGTGACGCCGACGACCTCGCAGCCAGGTACACGGACTACTTCGAGGAGATGTGCACGCTCGGTCGACCGACAGGGACGGTCGGCTGTGACCCGGTGGGCAGGGTGGTGCGGAGTGCATCCCCGCAGTCCGACTTCCTCTACAACGGGACCGAGTACCTCCCCGTCGATCAGCAGGACCGGTCATTCCTCCGCGATCCGGTGCTGGTGGTCGTCTCCGCCGAGTCCGGGTTGATCGCGCCCTTCGAGTACCTGTCCGCCGTCTCGATGGACGACGTCCTGTTCACCGACCCCGACGACCTTCGCGCGGCACTCGATGCCGCCGGGATCGCCGAGGCATTCCAGGGCATCGACAACGCCGCCGACGCGGTGGCCACGTCGGAGATGATCGCCCGTCGCCAGCTCAGGATGGATGCGGTGAGTCTCGGTATCGGCGGCGCGGTCCTGCTGATCTCCAGCGTCGTGATGGCGACGGTCTATTGCGATCGTCAGACCCGGGCGATGTTCGTCCAGCTCCTCCACGGCGCACGATTCCCGGAGCGACACCGGAACTACCTCGGCGCGGTGATCGGGTTGTCCGTGCTCGGCGTGGGCATCGCCCTGGTCGGCGGCGGTATCGCGTTCCGAGCGCGCGATGGCCTGCTCGCTCTGGGGCTGATCGCGATCCAGGTCGCCGTGGCGGCCGTGGTGATCGCGGTGACCGAGAACCGATTCCGCGCCGACTACATCAAGCGATGACCGGCGGCGGACGACGAGAGGGAACGCGGATGGACGTCGAGCTTGTCGTCTCGGAGCTGACCAAGTCGTACGGCACCAGGGTGCTGTGGTCTGGGCTGTCCTTCCGGGCGGGTGCGGGAACGATGACGTCGGTGACCGGGCCATCCGGTTCGGGCAAGACGACTCTTCTGAACTGCCTCGGCCTGTTGGAGCCGTGGGACCGGGGCACGATCTCGATCGGGACGAGGACGTTCGGAGCGGGGACGAGACCGGCCCGTGCCCGGCTCTTCTTCCGGGACACGGTGGGATTCCTGTTCCAGAACTACGGGCTGGTCGAGACCTGGTCGGTGCGGGACAACCTCGCGGTGCCGCTGCGTGCGCAGGCGGTCCGTCGGGGCGACCGCGCGTCGCGGATGGCGCATGCGCTGGAGCGGGTCGGGCTCACCGGTGCCGAGAAGGAGCGGGTCTACACCCTCTCGGGAGGCGAGCAGCAGCGGGTGGCCTTGGCGCGACTGATCCTCAAAGCACCCAGGCTGGTCGTGGCGGATGAGCCGACCTCGGCGCTCGACCAGGACAATGCGGACCTCGTGCTGGAGGTCCTGGCGGAACAGGCCCAGGACGGCGCGATCGTGCTGATCGCGACGCACAGCGATCGGGTCGCCGGTCGATGCGCGGCGTCCGTCGCGCTCGGCGCGCACCCGACTGCCACTCGACCGGCTTGACCGGGTCGACGTTCCGGTACGCCCCGACGACACGCCGACCCGGGCTCGACACGCCGACCGACTTCTGAGGCGCAGGCCACGTCCGCGCGTGTGCACGGGTTGTCCCCAGACCGCCCTCACCCTGTGGATGAACCGCCGCCTGCCTGGTGTTTCAGAGGGAGTGGCTGTCAGTGGTCGGGGATAGCCTGTGGATGACATGGGGACGAGGCGAACGACACGCGTGTAACACCACCCGTAGTGCTCGCTGGCGGGTGGCACCACTAGGTGTAGTGTTCCAATCCGTTGCTCGGCACAAGGCCCGAGAGTCCGGCACCAGCCCCACGAGGGCACGGTCGGACCTCGCGGAAGACCAGTGCAGGCGACGCAGACAGCAGCAGTGCCGACCCACCCTCGGGTGCGGAGCACGCAGAACAAGCACCGCAGAGAATCGGGGAGAACGCGATGACCATCACCGTCTACAGCAAGCCGTCGTGCGTCCAATGCAACGCGACCTACCGCGCGCTGGACAAGGCCGGTCTGCCGTATGAGGTCGTCGACATCACCGAGGACGCGGACGCCCGCGACTACGTCATGTCGCTCGGCCACCTGCAGGCCCCGGTGGTCGTCGCCGACGGCCACCACTGGTCCGGCTACCGCCCCGACCAGATCAAGGCGCTCGCCGAGCAGTCGGCCACCGTCGTCGCCTGACGACCATCACAGACATCGGGTCGCCCGTCCCTCCACGGGCGGCCCGATAGCTGTTCCCAGCCGTCCACCACCGGGTGAAGGGGATCGAGCGATGAGCTCCCTGGTCTACTTCTCCAGCGTCTCGGAGAACACCCGCCGATTCGTGGACAAGCTGGACATCGAGGCCGAGCGGATCCCGCTGCGCCCCTCCGATCCCTTCCTGAACGTCGTGGACCCCTATGTGCTGGTGGTCCCGACCTACGGCGGCGGCAACGAGGGCGGGGCGGTCCCGAGGCAGGTAGTGAAGTTCCTCAACGACGAGGCGAACCGTTCCCTGATCCGCGGCGTGATCGCGGCCGGGAACACCAACTTCGGCAGTGCCTACTGCATCGCCGGAGACATCATCGCTGCGAAATGCCAGGTCCCGTACCTGTACGCATTCGAGCTCATGGGAACGACCGAGGACGTCCAGCGCGTCCGAGAGGGATGGGGACGATTTTGGCAGCGACAGTCACTGACGGCCTGACCGACGCGACCGGGGTGCTCGGCACCATCGCCTTGGACCAGGACTACCACTCCCTGAACGCCATGCTGAACCTGTATGGCAAGGACGGGGAGATCCAGTTCGACAAGGACCGTGAGGCGGCGCGGCAGTACTTCCTGCAGCACGTCAACCAGAACACCGTCTTCTTCCACAACCTGAAGGAGAAGCTGGACTACCTGGTCGAGAACAAGTACTACGACCCGGCCGTCCTGGCCCAGTACTCCCCGGAGTTCGTCAAGGCGCTGTTCAAGCAGGCCTACGCACACAAGTTCCGGTTCCAGACCTTCCTCGGCGCGTTCAAGTACTACACCTCGTACACGCTGAAGACCTTCGACGGTAAGCGCTACCTGGAGCGGTTCGAGGACCGGGTGTGCATGGTCGCCCTGACCCTCGCCGCCGGGAACGAGGCCTTCGCCTCCCAGCTCGTGGACGAGATCATCTCCGGCCGGTTCCAGCCGGCGACCCCGACCTTCCTCAACCTCGGCAAGGCGCAGCGCGGCGAGCCCGTGTCCTGCTTCCTGCTGCGGATCGAGGACAACATGGAGTCGATCGCCCGCGGCATCAACTCCGCCCTGCAGCTGTCCAAGCGTGGCGGCGGCGTGGCGCTGCTGCTGTCGAACATCCGTGAGCACGGCGCGCCGATCAAGCACATCGAGAACCAGTCCTCCGGCGTCATCCCGGTGATGAAGCTGCTCGAGGACTCCTTCTCCTACGCGAACCAGCTCGGTGCGCGTCAGGGTGCCGGCGCCGTGTACCTGCACGCCCACCACCCGGACATCATGCGGTTCCTCGACACCAAGCGGGAGAACGCGGACGAGAAGATCCGGATCAAGACCCTGTCCCTGGGCGTCGTGATCCCGGACATCACCTTCGAGCTGGCGAAGAAGAACGAGGACATGTACCTGTTCTCGCCCTACGACGTCGAGCGGGTGTACGGCAAGCCCTTCGCCGACATCAACGTGTCGGACGAGTACTACGCGATGGTCGACAACGGCCAGATCCGCAAGAAGAAGATCAAGGCGCGCGACTTCTTCCAGACCCTCGCCGAGATCCAGTTCGAGTCGGGCTACCCGTACATCCTGTTCGAGGACACGGCGAACAAGGCCAACCCGATCAAGGGCAAGATCACCCACTCGAACCTGTGCTCGGAGATCCTCCAGGTGTCGACCCCGTCGACCTTCAACGAGGACCTGTCCTACGAGCACGTCGGCCGGGACATCTCCTGCAACCTCGGGTCGATGAACATCGCGCTCTCGATGGATTCGCCGGACTTCGGCCAGAGCGTCGAGGTCGCGATCCGGGCGCTCACCGCCGTCTCTGACCAGACCTCCATCGAGTCGGTGCCGTCGATCAAGCGCGCCAACAACGGCGGGCACGCGATCGGCCTGGGCCAGATGAACCTGCACGGGTACCTGGCCCGCGAGCGGGTCTACTACGGCTCCGACGAGGGCATCGACTTCACCAACATCTACTTCTACACGGTCGCCTTCCACGCCATCCGGGCGTCGAACAAGCTGGCGATCGAGCGCGGGCAGTCGTTCCTCGGCTTCGAGGACTCGACCTACGCCAGCGGCGAGTACTTCGAGAAGTACATCTCCCAGACCTGGGAGCCGGCCACCGAGCGGGTGCGCCAGCTGTTCGCCGAGGCGAACGTGCACATCCCGACGCAGGACGAGTGGCGTGAGCTGGCCGAGTCGGTCAAGACCCACGGTCTGTACAACCAGAACCTGCAGGCGGTCCCGCCGACCGGGTCGATCTCCTACATCAACAACTCGACCTCCTCGATCCACCCGATCGTGTCCAAGGTCGAGATCCGCAAGGAGGGCAAGATCGGCCGGGTGTACTACCCCGCGCCGTTCATGACCAACGACAACCTGGAGTACTACCAGGACGCGTACGAGATCGGCTACGAGAAGATCATCGACACCTACGCGGCGGCCACCCAGCACGTCGACCAGGGCCTGTCGCTGACGCTGTTCTTCAAGGACACCGCCACCACCCGCGACATCAACCGCGCGCAGATCTACGCCTGGCGCAAGGGCATCAAGACGCTGTACTACATCCGGCTGCGGCAGCTCGCGCTCGAGGGCACCGAGGTCGAGGGCTGCGTGTCCTGCATGCTCTGAGCACAGCCACAATGGATCAGCAGCAGGGCGGATGAGACGAGAATGAGGAAGCAGTGATGGCGGAGAAGCTGAAGTTGATCGACCGGGTCCAGGCGATCAACTGGAACCGGCTCGAGGACGACAAGGACCTCGAGGTCTGGGACCGGCTCACCGGGAACTTCTGGCTGCCGGAGAAGGTGCCGCTGTCCAACGACATCCAGTCCTGGGCGACCCTGACCGATGTCGAGAAGACGATGACGACCCGGGTGTTCACCGGCCTGACCCTGCTGGACACCATCCAGGGCACCGTCGGTGCCGTCAGCCTGATCCCGGACGCCATCACCCCGCACGAGGAGGCGGTGTACACCAACATCGCGTTCATGGAGTCGGTGCACGCCCGCTCCTACTCCTCGATCTTCTCCACCCTGATCTCCACCCCGGAGATCGACGAGGCGTTCCGGTGGTCGGAGGAGAACCCCGCCCTGCAGAAGAAGGCGGAGATCGTCCTCAACTACTACCGGGGTGACGACCCGCTCAAGCGCAAGGTCGCCAGCACCATGCTGGAGTCCTTCCTGTTCTACAGCGGCTTCTACGCACCGATGTACTGGTCGTCGCGGGCCAAGCTCACGAACACCGCCGACCTGATCCGCCTGATCATCCGGGACGAGGCGGTGCACGGGTACTACATCGGCTACAAGTTCCAGAAGGGGCTGGAGAAGCTGTCGGCGGCGCAGAAGCAGGAGCTGAAGGACTACACCTTCGAGCTGCTGTTCGAGCTGTACGACAACGAGGTCGAGTACACCCAGGACCTCTACGACCCCCTGGGCCTGACCGAGGACGTCAAGAAGTTCCTGCGCTACAACGCCAACAAGGCCCTGATGAACCTGGGCTACGAGGCGCTGTTCCCGCGGGACGAGACCGACGTCAACCCGGCCATCCTGTCCGCGCTGTCCCCGAACGCGGACGAGAACCACGACTTCTTCTCCGGGTCGGGTTCGTCCTACGTGATCGGCAAGGCCGTGAACACCGAGGACGAGGACTGGGACTTCTGAGTCACCGCTGAACCGTCACGACGCCCCCGCCGGGATTCCGGTGGGGGCGTCGTTGTCTGCGGCGCGTCGGCTACGGGCGGGTTACGCCGTCCCAGATCCGGAGCGTCCGCGCGAAGACGGCTGCCGCGTCCATCTCGGGCTGCCCGACCGATCCCGCGGTGAGCGCGTCGGCCCCGGTCGCGGGCCAGGGGAGCTCGACGCCGGTGACGAAGTCGAGCACGAGACCGGCGATCGCGTCGTCGCGGTCATGTGCCGCGGGTGTCGAGTCCGGCAGGTGCCGACCGACGAGCCCGGCGGCGTCGCAGGCATGACCGGCCGGGCTGCCGTCGACCCCGCCGATCAGCAGCAGGTGCGCGCGACCACCGGCTGCCGCATGGCTCTGGGTGAGACGGGCGGCCGGCAGCCGGTAGATGTAGTCGGTGAGGAGCCGCTCGCGCAGCAGTCCGGGTGCCGCCGTGCCGATCGCTGCCCGGTAGGTCGCCACGATCTCGCGGGCACGACGCTCCGGGACATGCCACCCGGCCACCTCGGCGACGATGTCCTCGTCACGGTCCGGGTCGAAGTCATCAAGGGTCGCCTCGCGGAACAGGGCGATCTCGTGTTCGGTGGCGGACACGAGCAGGTCGACGTGGCGATGGTCGCCCGAGGCATAGGCCGTGGCGGGGTGTCCCGTCAGGAGCCCATCCGGCTCCGCGCTGTCGTCGACGATGCCGAACGCCTGGGGCGACGGGCCGTTGCGGAGCCCGATGTCGGTGGCGACGACGTGGTGTTGCGCCTGGACCAGCTGGTCGGCGCTGAGGTCGAGCAGCGTCGCCGGGTTCTCCTGGGTGCGCGTGACCTGGAGGAAGGCGTCCGTCATGGCGTGGGCACGCTCGGCGGGCAGGATCCGGGACGCGCCCGCCGAGTGCACGGACAGGCGGTGGTAGAGGCCGTCGGCGGCGCGGACAGCGGGCAGGGCGGCGGCGAGGAAGCCACCGGCGCTCTCCCCGACCACCGTGACGCGATCCGGGTCACCGCCGAACGCCGCGATGTGATGTCGCACCCAGGTGAGCGCCGCGACCAGGTCGCGCAGGCCCAGGTTGCTCGCGCCCTCGAAGGGCGCGCCGAGGTGGCTCAAGGAGAGGAAGCCCAGCGCACCGACACGGTAGTTGGGCGACACCACGATCGCCCGGCCGGTCCCGGCGACCAGGCCGCCGTCCTGTGGCCAGCCCGAGCCGGAGCCGTGCTCGAACCCGCCGCCGTAGACCGAGACGTACACCGGCAGCGCGTCGCTCTCCGGGCGGGTGGGTGCCCAGACATTGAGGAAGTGGCAGTCCTCGGCCGGCTCGGCGCCCAGCGGCGGCATCGCCGGCGGCTCCTGGAACGGCGCGGCGCCGTAGGTCCGGAAGTCCCCGTCGGGGTCGAAGGGAACCAGCTCGGGCGGGCCGAAGCGATGGGCGCGGGCGTAGCGGATGCCGAGCCAGGCCCGGCTGCCGTCGTGTTCCACCGGAACGCCGGGGTGGTGCTGAGCCGTCATCGGGTGGCTGCCTCGACTTCCTGGGGTTCGGGTGTGCTGTCCGGGGTGTCGGCGCTCAGCGCGAGCCCGCGGCCGCTGCGCACGGCGACCGCCAGGAGGCCGAAGGCGACGACGAAGATCACCAGATTGGTGGCGAAGGACCAGGTGTAGCCACCGGTGCCGTCGTGGATGAGTCCGTGCACGTACACCCCGGCGGCATTGGCGAGGGACCCGATCATCAGCAGCGGGCCGAGGATCTTGCTGTACTCCAGTGCCCCGAAGACGTTGCGGACCAGCACCACCACGCCGACCAGGTTGATCGCCTGGCCCATGCCCCCGGCGAAGCTCGCCACCGACAGCGGGAGCTCGGTCGAGAACAGCCACATGCCTGCCCACCCGAACAGGGCGATGGCCGTGAAGATCCCGATCGCGATCATCGGGCGCAGCTGGTCCAGGGCGGCACCGATGGCGAACTTGCCGACCGAGGCACCGATCAGCAGCACCGAGAACACGGACGCCGCCGCGGTCAGGCTGAGCCCGGTCATCGTGAAGGCGGTCGGCAGGTGCTGCACCAGTGAGCCGGCGAACTGCAGGATGAGGCCGACGACCGCGAAGCACACGAAGGGGAGTGTGCGGTAGGCGCGCTTGGCGGGCACGCCGACGACGGTCGCGATCGGACCCGACTCCGCGGCGGAGGCATCGAATCCGTAGGGCTTCTGGTCACCGGTCGGGCGCAGCTTGGTGACGAAGAGCGTGAACGGCAGCAGAGCGACCAGCACGATGACGCCGGTGACGACGTAGGCGGTCCGCCATCCGTCGACGGAGATGAGGTTGCCGATGATCGGGCTGAAGACGGCGCCACCGACCGCGGTCATCGCTCCGGCGATGCCGGTCACCAGTCCGAGGTGCTTCTCGAACCAGTTCCCGAGCAGCACCGGGACGGACAGCATGATCGCGACCGCCTTGGTGACACCCAGGACGAGATTCGCCGCGTAGAGCACCGTGATGCTCGTGGCGGCCGCCGACAGGAAGTACGCCCCGGCCGTCAGCACCACCATCACGGTGAGGAAGAGCTTGAGGTTGATCCGCTCGAACAGTGGCGAGGCGACGCCGAGCGCGACGGCCCCGGCGAACCCGGACACCGTGCTCATCAGCGAGACGTCAGCGAGGGAGACCCCCAGTTCCTCGCTCACCGACGTCCAGTACAGGCTCGCGGTGTTCAGCGTCAGCCCGAAGCCCACGAACGAGATGACGCACGCGGCGAGGAACACCAGCCAGGCGAAGTGCAGCCGGGGTCGAGGAAACATGTCGAATTCTCCCTGGGGATCAGCCGGCCACGATGCCGGACTCCGGCACTGTACGCACTGCGGACAGTGAGGACAACCGCGTGATCCTGGGGCACGTGCAGTACGCTGACCAGCGCCAACCCCTGCCACCGAAGGAGGGCGATGACCCCCGACGTCATCGCGGACCGCATCAGTCGCGCCATCCGTGAGGGAGAGTTCGGCGAGGGCGAGCAACTGGTGCAGGAGGACCTCGCCCGGCGCTTCGGGGTCAGCCGCAACCCGATCCGCGAGGCCCTTCGCCTGCTCGAGGCCAACGGTCTGGTCGAGATCCGTGGCGGCGGCGGGGCGACGGTCCGCGTGCTGTCCTACGACGACCTGGCCGAGCTCTACAGCCTGCGCAAGGCGCTCGAGCCGACCATCGCCGGACCGGTCATCGACGGTGTCACCGCCCGCGCGCTCGCCCAGCTGCGGGACGCCGCGGCGGAGATGACGGTCGAACAGGACGTCCCGACCTGGATGGCGCTGAACTTCGCGTTCCACCAGCGCCTGCACGCGCTGGCCGAGCGTCCCCGGACCGCGGCGATCTTGTCTTCGCTGCTGTCCGCCGTGCAGCCGTACTCCCTGCGCAACATCCAGGACCTCGGGGGCAAGGAGCAGGCCGACGAGGAGCATCGGCTGATGGTCGAGGCGATCGCGGCGGGGGACGCGGACACCCTCGCTCGTCTCCTCGTGCAGCATCTGGACGGTGCCGAGCGGCGCCTCCGGCCGCAGTCCGAGCGGCACTGACCGGCACTGATCGGCACCTCGCCCCTCGCCTGCCGCGCGACGGCAGACCGTGATCGCTCGGGTGCGACCAGCAGGCGACACCCGCGGTGGTTGAACACTCACTCACTGGGCACGGGGGTCGATCTGAGGGGGGATCCCTCACACCCCCCTGGAGTGCACTGTGCCTGTCCTGAGCTCGACGTCCCTTCCCTCACGACTGCGGGACCTCAGCGTCCGCGTCAAGATCCTCGCCGCGGTGCTGGTCGCGACCGTCGTCGCGGTGGTGGTCGGCCTGGTGGGGCTCCAGGCTCTGGCCACCTCGGCCCGGACCACGGAAATGGTCTACGAGGAGAACGTGCTCGGGGTCCTCTACACCGGGCAGATGCAGGTGACGCTGCAGGACATCCGCCTCGCGTCGCGGGACGCGATCCTGGCCGTGGACGAGGACAGCACCCGGGACGAGCTCGCCGGGTTCGAGGACGCGGTGGCAGCGTTCGATGCCGCCGAGAGCCGCTATGCGGCGACGCCGTTGGACGCACTGCGTGAGGACACGCTGGCCGACCTCAATGACACGGTGGCGCAGTACCTGCAGGTCCAGCGTGAGGTCCTCGCGCCGTTCGCGCTGGCGGGGGACAGCGCCGGATGGCTGGCGGCCAACGAGCAGCAGTCGGTGCCGCTGACCGACCAGATGACCGACCAGATCTCGGTCCTGCTGGACACCGAGAACAAGCGCGCTCAGGAGGCGGTCGCTGCCTCCTCTGCCGCCTACGGCCACCAGCGGGCCATCGCCATCGCGCTCCTCGCCGTGGGAGCGGCGCTCGCTCTGGCGCTCGGGTGGTTCATCGCCCGCGGCATCGCCCGCAGCGCCGCCGTGGTGCAGCTGGTGGCGGAACGGCTCGCCGAGGGCGACCTGACCCACACCTCCGGTCTGACCTCGCAGGACGAGCTCGGTCGGATGGGCGCCGCCCTGGACATGGCGACCCGCAGGCTCGGCGAGGTGATGGCCACGGTCGCGCGGTCCTCGGACTCGGTCGCCTCGGCGTCGGAACAGCTCTCGGCCAGCGCGCAGCAGATCGGCGCGGGCGCGGAGGAGACCTCGGTGCAGGCTGGGGTGGTCTCGGCGGCAGCGGTGCAGGTCTCCGGGAACGTCCAGACCGTCGCGGCGGGCGCCGAGCAGATGAGCGCGTCGATCCGCGAGATCTCCCAGTCGGCGAACGAGGCGGCCCGGGTCGCGGCCGAGGCCGTCACCGCCGCCCAGAGCGCCACCGTCACCGTCTCCGAACTGGGGACGTCGAGCCAGCAGATCGGGGACGTGGTCCGCGTCATCACCACGATCGCCGAGCAGACCAACCTGCTCGCCCTGAACGCGACGATCGAGGCCGCGCGGGCGGGTGAGGCCGGCAAGGGCTTCGCGGTCGTCGCCTCCGAGGTGAAGGAACTGGCGCAGGAGACGGCGCAGGCGACCGAGAGCATCGGTCGCCTGGTGGCGACGATCCAGACCGATGCCACGGGTGCGGTCGAGGCGATCGAGCACATCTCCGGTGTCATCAGCTCGATCAACGACTACCAGCTCACGATCGCCTCGGCGGTGGAGGAGCAGACCGCGACGACCACCGAGATGAGCCGCAACGTCGGTGACGCCGCCACCAGTGCCGGGGAGATCGCCGGCACCATCACCGGGGTGTCCGCCGCCGCGGACTCCACCACCCAGGCCCTCTCCCAGACCACCGCCGCCGTCAGCGAACTCGCGCACATGGCAGCGGACCTGCGGACCTCCGTGGCCACGTTCACCTACTGACGGGTGCTCGCCGCGACGCCCCTGCCGGGATTCCGGTGGGGGCGTCGTCGTCTAGGGCGTGTCTCCCAAACGGAAGGCGACGTGGTGCCGTCGTCGAGGACGATCCCCAGGCGTAAGCGATAACCCGTGTGCCTGCGCGGCGTGGCGCGTCCTCGCCGCGCAATCAAGCGCAGCGCGGTCGCTCGCGAGCTCGCCGACGTCGCCGTCCGCTTCGGTCGCAGGCACCATCGAGGCTGCGTCGTCCGAGACCCCAGCTTTTCGGCCACGCCCGACCGTGGTCGTCCGCCATAGTGGCGGTGTGGACACCACGCGCGATCTCGTTCAGCGACACATCGACTCCTTCAACGCGGGAGACGCGGACGGTCTTCTGGCTGACTTCGCACCTGACGCCACCTGGGTCACCGGGGACTACGCGGTGCCTGCTGGTGAGCTTCGCTCGTTCTTCGAGGGGGCAATGCGCTCGATCAGGCCGCGTCTGAGCTTGGTCAGGACAATCGCCGATGGGGAGGCAGTCGCTGTTGAGATGACCGAGATGTGGACCCACGACGATGTGACCAAGCGTGCGTCCCTGATCGCCGTGTTCGACCTGGCGGCCGGTCGGATCAAGAAGGCGAAGATCTATCGGGAAGGCTCGGCGGACGCCTAGGGCCACGGCCTCCCGACGATCGCTCGCGTGTGGGAGAGGCTTTGCTGGTGGCGTCGTCTTCGCGGTCTCAGGTGTTCTCCGATAAGCAGTGGGCTCGGATCGAGCCGTTGCTGCCTTCGAACGAAGGTCGTCAGGGTCGTCCGTTCCGAGACAGTCGACGAGTGGTCGAGGGCATCGCCTACCGGTACCGCACCGGGATCGCGTGGCGTGACCTGCCTCGCGAGAAGTTCGGCCCCTGGCAGACGGCCTGGAAGCGACACCGCCGCTACGCCGAGGACGGGACCTGGGACCGAGTCATGACCCGGTTGATCGCTGAGGCCGACGCCGCCGGCGAGGTCGACTGGACGGTATCGGTCGATGCCACGATCGCTCGGGCCCACCAGCACGCGACGAACACCACCCGCCCGGAGCAGGACACAGGGGGCACGGGCGAATCACACCGAGCTCAATGAGGAGTTCGTCCACAGCCCGCTTGGTGGTCACCGCGAACCCGCCGGTCACGGCATCGGGAGGTCTCGCGGCGGACTGAGCACGAAGATCCACCATGTTGTGGACGGACGCGGCAGGCCGCTGGCCGCGGTCGTCACCGGCGGACAGCGTAACGACGGTGCGATGTTGATCGAGGTCTTGGCGGACGTCAGGGCCCCGCGCCTGGGACCGGGTCGACCGCGCACGACGCCCGATGCGGTCCTGGCCGACCGCGCCTATGCCACGGGCCCGATTCGTGCCCACCTGCGTGCCCGTGGGATCAAGGTCGTGATCCCGGAGAAGAAGGACTCCAGCGCTGCCCGCGCGCGCCGCGGATCGGCGGGCGGACGCCCGCCGAAGTTCGATGCCGAGTCCTTCAGACGCCGCAACGTGGTCGAACGGTCCTTCGCCCTGCTTAAGCAATGGCGTGCTCTAGCCACCCGCTACGACAAGCTCGCCATCACCTACCGCGCCGCAGTCGTCATGGCCGCCTGCATCACGTGGTCACGGGTTTAGGAGACACGCCTAGCCGATCGGGTACGCCACGAACGCCAGCCGCCGGCCGTCGGGGGACCAGCTGTTCACGTTGATCGTGCCCTGGCCGCCGAACACCGGGTAGTCGCGGACCGGGGTGGCCCAGTCGGCGACGTCGACCACCCGCACCGTCACGTCCAGGTCGGCGGGATGCCCGACGGTCCCGGTCGGGAACACCAGGTACGACGCGAGGGAGCCGGTGGGCGCGTAGTGCGGGAACCAGTCGACGGTGTCGCTGCGCAACAGCGGCTCCACCGGTCCACCGCCGTCCGGCACCCGGGCCAGCTGGCCCGCGAGGTTGAACGCGATCCACCGCCCGTCCGGGGTCCACTCGGGGCCGTCCAGGTGACCGTCACCGGTCGGGACGACCACCGGGTCGCCGCCCTCGGGCAGGATCGCGAGGCGACCGGGCTGGTCGAAGTCGGTCAGGGTGACGTAGGCGAGCCGGTCGCCCTCCGGGGCGATGCCGTGCAGGAAGCGCCAGGACCCGTCGTCGGGGGTCAGTCGCCGCACCGGGCCGCCGGTGAGTGCGCCGCGATAGATGTGGCCGTCGTCGGCGGACATCAGGATGTGTGTGCCGTCCGGGTGCAGGACGTGGTCGTTGTTGATCGGTGGCAGGCCGTCGAAGTCGATCGGCTCCGGTCGCGGGTCGTCGATCTTGAGCCGCCAGAGCAGACCGTCGCCGTTGAGGTAGAGGGTGTCGTCCGCCGCCCAGTTCGGGGCCTCGAGCAGCACGATGTCCGTGTCCAGCAGCAGCAGGGGAGCGGCGTCGGTGAGCGGATCGGCGAGCATCACCTGGGAGCGTTGGGACGGCCGGAGCACGCGGGGCATGCCGCTCACGCTACGCGGCGGGGGCCGGTCGACGTCCGGCACGGGACAATGGCGTCGACCGTCCGACGAGTGAGGGAGCCGCATGCCCGGGTTGGTGCTCACGCTCGGCCTGCTGCTCTCGGTGCTGGCACGTCGGTCGGCGTGGGTGCGGGACCGGCTGCCCACCGCGGCCACGACCATCATCATCTGGACGCTGGCCGGGTCGACCGCGCTGCTGCTGGCCGGGATGCGCGAGGGGACCGGCCGCACCGTGCTGGGCGCGGCGATCACCGTGGGCGGCTCGGCGCTGCTGGTGCTCGGTGCCGGTGCGCTGGTCGGGCGGGTGCGCGGACCATTGGCCCGGCGCCGGGAGCGGCTGGCCGGGTCACCGACCTGGGGTCAGCGGGCGATCACGCTCGCGGAACGGCACCCGGTGCGCGTGCGCGGCCGGAACGTCCTGGCCATCGCCGTGCGGTCGGTGGTGCGGGCGGGGGAGGTCCGGGTGACCGGGCTGGCGGCGGAGATGACCTACTACGCGCTGATCTCCCTGGTGCCGCTCGCCACCGCCCTCGGTGCCAGCCTCGGCTACCTGCGACCGCTGATCGGCGACGACCAGGTGGACCAGCTGCGGGCGCAGGTGGTCGACGGGCTGACCACGGTCTTCGCGCAGCAGCTCGCCACCGACGTGCTGGCCCCCCTGGTGGACAGCCTGCTGAACGAGCAGCGGGGCGGATTCGCGGTCGGGGCCCTGGTCGTGACGCTGTTCCTGGCGAGCCGGGTGTTCCGGGCCGCGGTGCGGGCGCTGGACGACGCCTACCGGGTGGACTCGCGGCGCAACTGGCTCACCCAGTACCTGCTCGGATTCGCCTTCACCATCGGCGCGATCGTGACCGTGGTGGCGCTGCTGCTGCTGGTGGTGGTCGGGCCGCTGTTCGGCACCGGGGCGGAGCTCGCCGACCGCTGGGGACTCGGTGCGGCGTTCCGCACCGCGTGGGATGTGCTGCGCTGGCCCGCGGTCGCCGCCCTCACCATCGCCTTCCTCACCCTGCTCTACCGGTACGCGCCGCGAATGCGAGTGACCTGGCGACAGTGCCTGCCCGGCGCGGTGATCGGTGCGCTGGGGGTGCTCCTGGTGTCCAGCGGCTACACCCTCTACATCCGGGTCGCCGTGCCGCAGACCCCGGGGGCGGACGCGGGCAGCGGGATCATGGTGCAGGCGGCGGCGCAGATGCTCGGCCTGGTGCTGGCCGGGGCGCTGTGGATCTGGCTGTGCAGCATGACGGTGCTGCTCGGCGGCGTGGTCAACGCGGAGACGCGCCCGACGAGTTTTCCGAGCGAATCAGCAGGTCAGGCCACAAATTCCGCTCAGTGAGCCAGGCCTTCCTTGCTATACACCCCACCGTGCGCGGGCCTACCGTCGATCGGGTCAGCCGTCACGCCCCCACGTCCCACGGGAGAAACCATGAGCACGCTCGCCGATCTTCCCGCCATCACCGAGTGTTCGGTGGCCGGCTGTTCCTACAACCACGACCACGCCTGCGGTGCCGCGGCGATCACGGTCGGCGCCGCCGGCTCGGACGCCCAGTGCGCGACGTTCATCCCGCTGAACATCAAGGGCGGACTGGACCGGGTGGTCTCGCACGTCGGTGCCTGCCAGCGCGTCGACTGCACCCACAACGCCTCGCTGGAGTGTGGCGCGGAGTCGATCCGGATCGGTGCCGGCCACGACACCGCCGACTGCCTGACCTACGCGAAGGCCTGAGCCCCCCAGCTCAGTCGAACGGCCACCACCCCTCGCCGGGTGGTGGCCGTTCGTGTCCGCGGCGGAGGGCGCCGCGGCCGGGATCAGTCCTCGGTCTCCAGCAGCGCGGCGACCGCGGCCGGGATCGGGGTCGGGCCCTCGGACAGCTCGACCGTGAGCCCAGCGGTGCGCGGCTCGTCGGCGAGCGCGACCAGCACCGCCGCCACGTCGTCGCGGGTCACCTCGCCCCGCGGGATGTCCGCACCCAGCCGCACGTGCCCGGTGCCGGTGTCGTCGGTGAGGCTGCCGGGCCGCAGGATGGTCCAGGCCAACCCGGCGTGCGAGCGCAGTTCCTCCTCGGCGGCGGTCTTCGCGCGGAGGTACGCCACAAACGTCTCGTCGGTGCCCTCCGGCGGCTCCGACCCCGCACCCACCGAGGAGATCAGCAGGTAGCGCTCCACCCCTGCCTGCTCGGCCGCCTCGGCCAGCAACCCAGCCGCCGCACGGTCCACCGAGTCCTTGCGCGCGTTGCCGCTGCCCGGCCCGGCGCCCGCGGCGAAGACCACCACGTCGACGTCCGACAGATGACCGGCGAGGGTGGCCGCGTCGGTGTCCTCCAGGTCGATCACCACGGCGGCGGCACCATCGGCCTCCACGTCGGCGACATGATCGGGATTGCGGACCAGGGCGACGGGCGAGTCCCCCCGGTCGGCGAGCAGGCGGCTGAGGCGCCGCGCGATCTGTCCGTGTCCTCCAGCAATGGCGATGCGCATCCCGCCACGGTAGGTCGGCCCGGCCCGCGCCGCCCGTCGGCGGTGACTAGGCGCTCTCCGGCTCCTGCGGCAGCGGCGCGAGGTGGGCCAACCGGTCCCGCAGGTCGTCGGTGGGGGCGTCCGGCACCAGGGACAGCGCGGTGTACGACTCGGCGGTGGGCAGCAGATCGCGCGCCAGGTCGCGTAGCGCCTCGGCGACCTCGGCCAGCTCGGCGGCCCGGCCCGCACCGTCCGCGCCGTTCAGGCCGACGTAGAGCACGAACCCGGCGCGGGCACTGGGGTGATCGGCAGGCGGGTGCTGCGGCGCGCGCTCCCACTGCTCGGGCTGGCGGGCGGTGGGGAGGTGACGACGTGCCATGGGTGGCTCCGGGTGCTGGGGCGGCCGCTGCCTCGAGGGGGCGGCCTGCGCGGTGGTCGGAAAGGGCGTGAGGCGGGGGATGAGCGGGAAGCTCAGCGCCAACAACGCGCGGATCGCCGTGCTGCACGGCGTACCGACCCCGGATACCCGCGCATGACGAAGGACGCCGGATGGGCGTCGGTCATGCGGAGCGGGGTGGTGACCACGGGTCGATGCTCTCAGGCGATCGGCCGGACACCAAGGGGAAACCGCCGGTCGTCTCGGCGGATGAGATGTGGCGGGTCGGTCAGACCACGCCGTACAGCCGGTCGCCCGCGTCGCCGAGACCCGGGACGATGTACGCCTTCTCGTTCAGATGGTCGTCCACCGCGGCGACCACGATCTTGACGTCCACCCGGTCGCCGACTGCCTCCTCGACCACCTTGAGGCCCTCGGGGGCCGCCAGCAGGCAGACAGCGGTGACGTCCCGTGCGCCGCGCTGGAACAGGTAGTCGATCGCCGCGACCAGGGTGCCGCCGGTGGCGAGCATCGGGTCGATCAGGAAGCACTGCCGACCGGTGAGGTCGTCGGGCAGGCGGTTGGCGTAGGTGACGACGTCGAGCGTCTCCTCGTCGCGCTGCATCCCCAGGAAGCCGACCTCGGCGGTGGGCATCAGCCGGGTCATGCCGTCGAGCATGCCGAGCCCGGCGCGCAGGATCGGCACCACCAGCGGCAACGGCTCGGCGATCTTCACGCCGGTGAAGGGGGCGACCGGGGTCTGGATGTCGACCGGGGCGGTCCGCACCTCCCGGGTCGCCTCGTAGGCGAGCAGGGTCACCAGCTCGTCGACCAGCTTCCGGAACGTGGGGGACGAGGTGTCCTTGTTCCGCAGGACCGTCAGCTTGTGAGCGACGAGGGGGTGGTCGGCGACGTGCAGGCGCATGACCCCAACCTACCGTGCCGCGGCCGGGACCTGTCCGCTTCGGGCGGCTGATCCTGATCGGGCCGATGGTCCCAGGCGGTGTCGCTACTGATCAGTAACCTGGGGGCAGGCGATGACGGTTCCGAACGCCCCCCTGCCGGTGCCGTCATCGCCCTTCCACGTCCGGCGTGCGCGACGATGGAGCAGTGCAGCTCCCCGCGTTCGCCCAGCCCGATGACCTCACCGCGATGGGCCTGGCCCTGACCGAGGCCACCGCCTGCCTCGCCACCGGTGACGTGCCGGTCGGCGCCATTGTGCTCGGGCCGGACGGTGCCGTGGTGGGCGCCGGTCGCAACCGTCGGGAGGCGGATGCCGACCCCACCGCGCACGCCGAGGTGCTGGCCCTGCGAGCGGCCGCGACTGCCCTCGGCCGTTGGCGACTGGACGACTGCACCCTGGTCGTCACCCTGGAACCGTGCCTGATGTGCGCCGGGGCGACCGTGCTGGCGCGGGTGCGACGGCTGGTGATCGGTGCCTGGGACCCGAAGGCCGGGGCGTGCGGCTCCCAGTGGGACATGGTGCGCGACTCCCGGACGAACCACCGGGTCGAGGTGGTCGCCGGGGTGCGCGAGGACGAGTGCGCCGCCGTGCTGCGGGAGTTCTTCGCGGCGCAGCGCTAGGGCTCGTGGGCGCTCAGAGCCGTTCGGCCAGCAGCGCCAGGCTCTCCGACGCCCCGGCATCCCAGGTCAGGGTCGCCAGCGGGTCACCCCGGGTCGCCCCGCGGTTCAGGATCACGATCGGCTTCTCCGCCGCAGCCGCCCGGCGCACGAACCGCAGCCCCGACTGCACCGTCAGCGACGACCCGGCGACCAGCAGCGCCTCCGCCTCGTCGACCAGCGCGTAGGCGTCGGCGACCCGCGGCGCGGGCACCGTCTCCCCGAAGTACACGATCTCCGGCTTCAGCATCCCGCCGCACGGCCCGGGGCCACCCTCCGGGTCCGGCTGCCAGCAGTCGGCGACCACGAAGTGCTGGGTGCGCTCGATCACCGCATCCGCGTCCGGGGCGATCTCCACGTCCTCCACCGCGCCGATCGACTCGATGAAACCCGGGTTCAACGCCTCCAGGCGCTCGGCCATCTGCTCCCGGGACACCACCCGGTGGCAGCGCAGGCAGATCACCCGGTCGTAGCGTCCGTGCAGGTCGATCACCCGGCGCGAGCCAGCCTCCTCGTGCAGCAGGTCGACGTTCTGGGTGATCACGCCCAGGACGGTGCCGTGCGCCTCCATCGCCGCCAGTGCCCGGTGCCCGGCGTTCGGCTCGGTGTGGTGCATGTACCGCCAGCCGACGTGGTTGCGCGCCCAGTAGTGCCGCCGGAACGCCTCGTCGCCGACGAACTGCTGGTAGGTCATCGGCGTGCGCGGGGGCGAGTCGGGGCCCCGGTAGTCCGGGATGCCGGAGTCGGTGGAGACCCCCGCGCCGGTCAGCGCCGCCAGCCGCTTGCCGCGCAGCAGCTCCACCACCTGATCCTGATCGGCGGGGTGCGGGCGCGGGGTGGTGGGGGCGGTCCAGATCACGCCTCACGGTACGTCCGCGACCGGCCGTCGACGGGGTGCGTTTGCTCACGGCGGAGCGGGTGGTTCGGAGGTGGGGCGATCGTCGGCTAGAGTGTTCGACCGAGGTAGCGTGTCCGAGCGGCCTAAGGAGCACGCCTCGAAAGCGTGTGTGGGTGAAAGTCCACCGTGGGTTCAAAT
This sequence comes from Cellulomonas taurus, assembly GCF_012931845.1. NCBI lineage: Bacteria > Bacillati > Actinomycetota > Actinomycetes > Micrococcales > Cellulomonadaceae > Cellulomonas > Cellulomonas taurus. The sequence continues at coordinate 3,220,730 of NZ_CP051884.1, read as the reverse complement.
CCCACCGCTACCGCCAGAACGACGACGACGCCCCCATCGGTTCCCGGTGGGGGCGTCGTCGTGTCGGCGTGGGTCATAGCACCCCTGTTATCGCCCCGCATCCCGAAACCCCTGGGGTTCACCCGCTCCCGACCGATGAGCGGGGTGTTCTGACCGACACGCGGGGGTGACCCCGCCCATGGGGGGTACATCCATGCGTGACATGAAGCGGGGACGCACCAGGCGTCCGATCGCGCTGACAGCGGCCGCGGTGATCGCGGCCATGCTGGTCCCGGCGGGTGCGGCGATGGCCGACACCGACGTCGCCACCAGCACCGACACGACCAGCTCCACGCAGGTCGTCGACCAGCCGGCCGACCCGAACACCGGCGACCAGTCGCCGGCGGAGCAGCAGCCCGAGCAGCAGCAGCCGGTGGAGCAGACGCCGGTCGAGCAGCAGCCGGTGGAGCAGACTCCGGTCGAGCAGGGCGACGCGGGTGGGACCACCACCCCGCCGCAGGACACGGACACGAACGACAGCACCGACTCCGACACCGTCATCATCCCGGACGACGACGAGCAGCCCAGCCAGCCGGTGGAGATCGTGCCCGACGAGGGGTCCGGCGGTTCCGAGTCCGAGGACCCCGAGCAGACCTTCGACATCTCCTTCGAGCCGACCGGTCTGATCGTGGACGAGGACGGGATGACCACCGCGACGGTCGGCACCACGATCTACCTGCTGCCGTCGGGCAACCCGCCGACCAACGTCCAGTACAGCTTCGACTGGTGGGTCGGTGACGTGCTGGTCGCCCACGGCTGGGAGTACCTGCCGAAGACCGCCGACATCGGCAAGTCGATCGAGCTGGCGTGGACCGTCACCGCCGACGGGTACACCCCGCACAACGGTGGACAGTCGATCGCGAACACCACCCAGGGCAACGGCGAGGTGATCCTGCCGGAGATGCCGACCGGACAGGTCGCCATCGACGGGCAGGTCGAGGACCAGGTCACGCTCGGCACCACGGTCACCGCACGCCCGTCCGGTTGGCCCACCGGCACCCAGTTCAGCTACCGCTGGCTGGTGAACGGGGAGCAGAAGGGGACCAAGCAGTCGTACACCCCGACCGTCGCGGACCTGGGTGGTTACATCCAGGTCGAGGTGACCGGCACGCACGCCGACTACCAGCCGGGGATCCGGTACGGGTGGGGCGGCACCGTGGTCACCACGCCGACCGTGTCCGTCACCAACACGACGATCGTCATCGGTGACACGGCTGTCGTGCCGGTCACCGTGTCGGGTCCGCAGGGCGGCCCGGTGCCGACCGGTGACGTCAAGGTCACGCTGACCCCGAAGGCCGGTGGCCCCTCGCTCGACCTGTCGACCGTCGCCCTGGACGGTGGCGTCGCCAAGGTGAGCGCGACCAACGTGCCGGTGGGCGTCTACCGGGTGAAGGCCAGTTACATCGCCGACCCGATCCAGTACTCGCGGGTCAGCATCGCCGCCCACAAGAACAGCGCCTACGTGTCGGCCTCCGGCACCGGGACGCTCACCGTGCTGGGCGTGAAGCCGATGGTCACCGCTCCGAACGCCGTCAACGGCCTGGTCGCGAGCACCACCTCCTTCTCGGCCACCGTCGCCGGACGCTTCCTGCCGCACTCCTGGACCGTGCGTGAGGGCGGCAGCGTCCTCGCCCAGGGCCAGGTCGGCCACGACGGCGGATTCGTCGTGACCCTGCCGGTGCTGTCGGTCGGCACGCACACCCTGGTGCTCGAGGTCCCCGCGACCGAGATCACCCAGGCCGCGTCCACCACCGTGACCGTGACCATCGCCGGTGAGCCGGTCCGCGAGGGCTCGACGCCGACCGTGGGCACCGTCCTGGACACGCCGAAGGCGGCCACCGCCCCGGCGCAGCAGATGGAACTGGTGGCCAAGGGCTTCCAGCCCGGTGAGACCGTCGCGTTCTACCTGCACTCCGAGCCGATGTTCCTGGGCACCGCGGTGGCCGACGCCAACGGTGTCGCCCGCCTGATGGCCACGATCCCGGCCGGTGCCCCGGTGGGCACCCACACCGTGATCGCCACCGGTGGCACCACCGGCCGCTGGGCGACCCTCTCGGTGACCCTCGCGGTCCCGGTGGAGACCCCCGTGGCGGTCCCGGTCGTCAACCCGGTCGCTCCGGCTGCTCCGGTCGCCGCCGCCCCCGTGGTCGTCGCGGACGCTCCGGCGGTCGGCGACACGCTGGCGGTCACCGGGTCGCAGACCGGCCCGCTGATGGCGGGGGCCTGGCTCCTGCTGCTCGCCGGTGGGGCGCTGCTGATCGTTGCCCGTCGGGTCCGCGCCACGCGCTGACCTTCGCCACCGAACGGCCCCTTCCCCTCGCTGGGGAGGGGCCGTTCTGCGTCGCCGCCCGGTGAGCGGCAGGCCCGCGTGGGTGGCCCGGCCTAGCCTGGGCCCATGCCCGAGGGTCACACCGTCCACCGCATCGCCCGCCAGTTCGCCCGTGACTTCGTCGGGCACCGACCGGCGGTGACGTCACCGCAGGGCAGGTTCGCGGCGGGGGCGGCATTGATCGACGGCCGGGAGCTGCTGAGCTCGGCGGCGGTCGGCAAGCAGCTGTTCCTCACCTTCGACGGCGGCCTGGTGCTGCGCGTGCATCTCGGGTTGTACGGCGCCTGGGACTTCCTCGGCGCCGTGTCGCCGCTGGACGAGGGGTCGTCGGTGGCGGCGAGCATGGGGGCGCCCCGGGTGCGTCGCCGGATGGGTGAGGGCGAGCTGGCGGCGGAGCTGGCCGCCGACGACTTCCCGCCCGAGCCGGTCGGGCAGGTCCGGGTGCGGTTGGCGACCGAGGCGACGGTGGCGGATCTGCGCGGGCCCACCGCCTGCGAGGTGCTGGACGAGGCGGCCGCGGCGGCGGTGCTGGATCGGCTGGGGCCGGACCCGGCGGTCGAGGCGGATGTGCAGGGTGGTGACAGCGACCCGGGGGCGCGGGTGGTCCGGACGATCACCGCGAAGCGGACCGCGATCGGGCAGCTGCTGATGGACCAGGCGGTGGTCGCCGGGATCGGGAACATCTACCGTGCCGAGCTGCTGTTCCGGGCCCGCCTCGACCCGCACACCCCGGGTCGCGGGGTGCCCGCGGAGACGGTGCGGGCCATCTGGGACGACTGGGCCGTGCTGCTGGAGGACGGGATCCGCACCGGGGTGATGCTGACCCGGGAGGACCTGGACGCCGACGGGCGGGCCGCCGCCCTGGTGGACTCGTCCCTGCGGCACTGGGTGTACGGGCGGGCCGGGGAACCGTGCCGGGTGTGCGGGACCCACGTCGTCGTGGAGGAGATGGCCGGGCGGAAGCTGTACTTCTGCCCGGTGTGCCAGCGCTGAGCGACAGACGCGGTGTCTGCGGGACGCGTTGCCTGTGGGACCTGTCGCCGTGCGGACCGGTGCTGGCCGCCGGTGTCGAGCGGCGACCTCAGGCGGTGGCCGGCACCCGGATCATCGGCACATGCGGGATGCCGTCCTCGTCGTGGGTGGCGCCGTCCCGCACGAAGCCGTACCGGCCGTACCACTGCTCCAGGTGCTCCTGCGCGTGCAGGTCGATGGTGGCGGTCGGGCCGCACAGCTCGATGCCGCGTTCCAGCAGGCCACCGGCGACCCGTCGGCCCCGCGCCGCCTGGGCGGTGGCGACCCGGCCGATCGCCGGTCGGTCCGACCCGTGCCGCAGCACCCGGATGCAGCCGAACACCTCGCCGTCCTCCTCGGTCCACACGTGCAGGGTGTCCGGGAGCATGTCCACCCCGTCGAGTTCGGGGTAGGCGCACTCCTGTTCGACGACGAACACGTCCACCCGCAGCCGGAGGACGGCGTAGAGCTCGGCGGCGGTGATCTGGTCGGAGCGGCGGACGACGGTGCGGAGGGTCACCGCAGCAGCTTAGAGCGACCGCCTCCTGCAGCGGATCACTCCAGCTCGAAGTCGGCGACCAACCGCGGGTCGACCTTCTGCTCGCCGACCGGGAGCGGGACGGAGAGCACGTTGCCGCGACTCGGCAGCGGGCAGGCCCAGGCCGGGTCGTAGGCGCAGGACGGGTTGTACGCGAAGTTGAAGTCGAGGATCAGGCCGCCGTCGACCGCCCGGCCCAGGTCGGCACCCTTGATGGTGTCCAGCAGGTAGCGCCCGCCGCCGTAGGTGGTCTTGTTGCTGGTGGCGTCCTTGACCGGCAGGAAGATCCCGCCGCCGTAGGTGCGCAGTGCCCAGACCGCGAGTGTGCCCAGTTCCCCGACCTCGACCTTGCCGACCCGGTCGAAGGGCACCACCCCGTCGGTGCCGGTGGTGACCTCCATCCGCTGCGGCAGGGTGGACCGCACCCGCAGCTCGAAGCGGTACGCCGGGTCGTAGGGCGCCACGTCCAGGCCCAGGAACACCGCCTTGGCGGCCGGACGCAGCGGCGATGCACGGTGGTCGGCGAACAGCTCGTTGCGCGCCTCGATCCAGTGCGTGTGCGCGGCTGCCGGGTCGTCGACCGCGATGTCCCGCACCCGGGCGTACATCTGGGCGGTACGGCGTCGCCAGTCCGCCACGGCGAGGGCGTCGAGGGCCTGACCGAGCGGAGTCACCATGCGCCCAGCCTGTCACGGTGCGGGGCGGGATTCATCCGTTGCGGTCCAGTCGCCGCAAGGCGCGCAGCTCACGGACCAGCACCGCCGCGCAGATCACCGCTCCGAGCCAGGCCAGCGACCGGCCGCGCAGGGCGGCGCCGAGGCATACCAGGGTCAGCAGCCCGGCGCCGACGACGACGGCGAGGCTCGACCAGCGGATGTGGCTGCGCACCGGGCGACCGTACCCCCGATCCCGTGACAAGCTCGGTGGCATGGACTTGAGGATCTTCACCGAACCGCAGCAGGGTGCGACCTACGACGACCTGCTCACCGTCGCCCGGGCCACCGAGGACCTCGGATTCGACGCGTTCTTCCGCTCGGACCACTACCTGACGATGGGCGGCGACGGGCTGCCCGGCCCGACGGACGCCTGGACCACGCTGGCCGGTCTGGCGCGGGAGACCAGCCGGATCAAGCTCGGCACCCTGGTCACGTCGGCGACCTTCCGACACCCGGGTGTGCTGGCGATCCAGGTGGCGCAGGTCGACCAGATGTCGGGTGGCCGGGTGGAGCTGGGCCTGGGTGCCGGCTGGTACGCCGAGGAGCACAGCGCGTACGGCATTCCGTTCCCGGCCAAGCGCTTCGGGCCGTTGACCGAGCAGCTGGAGGTGATCACCGGACTGTGGGGGACGCCGGTCGGCGAGCGCTTCAGCTACGAGGGCGAGCACTACACGCTGGTGAACAGCCCGGCGCTGCCCAAGCCGGTGCAGACGTCACCGCTCGACCCGAGCAAGGCCGGCGTCCCGGTGATCGTCGGCGGTTTGGGTCCGAAGAAGACGCCCGCGCTCGCGGCCCGGTTCGCCGCGGAGTTCAACCTGTCCTTCCCGGCGCTGGACCAGATCGGGGAGAAGCTGGACGGGGTGCGCGACGCCTGCCGGGAGATCGGGCGCGACCCGGAGTCGATCGTGATGTCCTCGGCGCTGGTGCTGGCAGCCGGGCGGGACGACGCCGAGGTGGACCGTCGGGCCGCCGCGATCGGCCGGGACCCGCTGGAGATCCGCGAGGTGGGGATCGCCGGGACGCCGACCGCCATCGTCGACCGGTTGGGGTCGCTGGCCGAGCTAGGGCTGACCCGGGTGTACCTGCAGGTCCTCGACCTGCACGACCTGGATCACCTGGAGCTGGTGGCCTCCGAGGTCATGCCGCAGCTGCGCTGAGGACGGCAGGACCAGCCGCGAGGACAGACGGGAACAGGAGGCATGGCGATGAGTGAGACGGACGACGACGGACAGCAGCCGCCGATCCCGGGGTATCAGCCGCCGCCCGGGCCGGGGTACCCGCCACCGGGGCCGAGCTACGCCCAGCAGGGACCGGGCTACCCACCGCCGGGGCCCGGCTATGCCCCGCAGCCGGGATCGGGCTACGCCCCGCCGCCGGCCCCGGGGTACGCCCCGCCGTCGGCCCCGGGGTACGCCCCGCCGTCGGCCCCGGGGTACGCCCCGCCGCCCGGCACCGGCTTCGGTTACCCGGTGCCGCCCGCGCCCTCGACCGGCGCGCTGCCCTGGGCGCTGGGGCTGATCGCGCTGTTCCCGATCCCGTTCGTCGGCTCGCTCGCTGCGTCGATCACGATGATCGTGGCGGCCAGGACCCCGCGTCAGCAGGTCCCCTCGGCGCGGGAGAACGCCAACCGTGCGGCGAACTGGGGTCTGACCTACCTGATCGCGACGGTCCTGCTGGTCGGCGGACATTTCAGTGCGCTGTTCGTCGCCGATCGGATCCACGGCTTCCTGCCGTTCGGCTTCATCATCCTGAGCTGGCTCGCGATCAGCGTCGTGCACATCGTGTTCTCGATCGTGGGCTGGGTGCAGGCGAGTCAGGGGCGGCGGGTCGCCGTCACCGGTCTGCCGATCTTCCGGTAGCCATCCGGCGCAGGTCCCGGACCACCACGACCAGGGTCACCACCAGCAGCACGTTCCGGGTGACCAGCAGCAGCGACGGCCCGACGATCCCGGCGGTGATCGCGTCGTAGGCGATCGGGAACACCCACTGGGTGAGCGCGGCGATCACCAGCACCAGGACGGCAACGGTGCGCCAGGCCCGGACGGTCTCCCGCCCGGGCCTGGCCAGACCGACCACCACCGGCCCGGCCAGCCACCCGATGAACTGCGGCGATCCGACCTTGTTGGCGACGATCAGCACCAGGGCGATCAGCAGGGCGCCGCGGGCGAGGAAGGCGGCGTGGTCGAGTCGGTCGCCTGCGCGTACCCGCACCCACAGCAGCAGTCCGGCGGCGGCGGCCAGGGCGAGCGGGAGCAGGACGCCGAGCACCGCAGCCATCGCCGGAGTGCCCGGGCCGACGATCTCCCAGGTGATGATCGCGTCGTTCATCCAGATCCGGACGCCGCCGTCGACCAGGCCGCGGAGCACCCACGCGGTCGCGGACACCGACTCCAGTTGCAGGCCGCGATCACCCTGCTCGCCGAGGAAGCTGAACAGATGGGGCAGGCCGCCCCCGGCGGCGACGATCCCGGCGACGACGACGCAGACCGCCGCGGCCGGCAGCACCAGCTGCCGCCAGGGTCGGCGCACGATCATCACCAGCGGCAGCAGCAGCGCACCGGGCGCGACCTTGATCCAGGCCCCGGCGGTGAGCAGTGCCGAGGCCACCGCCGGTCGGCGCAGTGCCAGTGCCAGCGCCGTCACGACCACGGGGGCGACCACGGCGTCCAACCGACCGACGGCCACCGGTCCGAGGAGCAGGATGAAGCCCAGCCACCACCAGATCCCGAGCATCGCCCGCCGACCGGTGACCCGCAGCAGGGTCCAGGCGGCGACCGCGTTCAGCAGCGTGATCAGCACGGTCCAGGCCACCGCGTAGGTGCGGGTGTCCCAGGTGTCGACCAGCCCGGGCAGCAGCATCGGCAGGATCGCCCCGGCCGGGTAGACCCAGTCGCCGCTGAACACCGGCCAGGTGCCCTGGTGCAGGCCCTGCCACATCCACCAGCGGTACAGGTCGACGTCCCAGAACGCCCGGGTCGGGATGATCACGGTGCCCAGCAGGCCGATCCACAGGTGCACGGCGAGGAAGGCGGCGACCAATGCTCCACGGGACCGGAGCACGGCCATCGGTGTGGCGCGGGGGATGGGACACCTCCCTGGGTGGCGGACGGCGGGGCACACCCTACGCGGACTGAGTACGTCGGGCGGCTAGGCTTGCCTTCCGGGCCTCGCACGGCCTCGACGGCACACCAGTGCCCGTCACCCCGACCAGGGCCCGGCCGAATCCGGGCCGCCTAGGAGGCAGACTCGGTGAGCATCTTCGGCTGGCAAGTGCACGGCGACGGTCGCCGGATCGGATCCGGTGAGGTGGTCGCCCCCGCCGAGCGGATGAGCTGGCCGCGCACCATCGGCATCGGCATGCAGCACGTGGTGGCGATGTTCGGTTCGACCTTCCTGGTGCCGCTGCTGACCGGGTTCTCCCCGGCGACGACCCTGCTGTTCAGCGCGATCGGCACCGCGCTCTTCCTGCTCATCACCGGCAACCGCCTGCCGTCGTACCTCGGGTCGAGCTTCGCCTTCATCGCGCCGATCACCGCGGCGACCGCCAGTTCCGGTCAGGCGGGTGCGGTCGGCGGTGTGCTGGTCACCGGTCTGCTGCTGGCGGTCATCGGCGCCGTGGTCCACTTCGCCGGGGCGCGGTGGATCGACCTGGTGATGCCGCCGATCGTGACCGGCACCATCGTGGCCCTGATCGGCCTGAACCTGGCACCGGCGGCGTGGAACAACTTCCAGCTGTTCCCGATCACCGCGGTGGTCACCCTGGCGTCGATCATCCTGGTGTCGGTGCTGTTCCGCGGCCTGCTCGGGCGGCTGTCGATCCTGGTCGGTGTGCTGATCGGGTACCTGGTCGCGGTGCTGCGCGGCGAGGTCGACTTCGCGGTGGTGCGTGAGGCCGCCTGGTTCGGGCTGCCGGACTTCGTGACGCCGACCTTCGAGCCGAAGCTGCTCGGGCTGTTCCTGCCGGTGGTGTTCGTGCTGGTCGCGGAGAACGTCGGCCACGTGAAGTCGGTCGCCGCGATGACCGGGCAGAACCTCGATCACCTGACCGGGCGCGCGCTGTTCGCTGACGGTCTGGCCACCACGGTGGCGGGTGTCGGCGGTGGCTCCGGTACGACCACGTACGCGGAGAACATCGGCGTGATGGCGGCGACCCGGGTGTACTCCACCGCCGCGTACTGGGTGGCGGCGGCGACCGCGCTGGTGCTGAGCCTGGTGCCGAAGTTCGGTGCGCTGATCAACACCATCCCGCAGGGCGTGCTCGGCGGGGCGACCACGATGCTCTACGGGATGATCGGCATCCTCGGTGCCCGGATCTGGGTGCAGAACAAGGTCGACTTCTCCGACCCGGTGAACCTCACCACCGCGGCGGTCGCGCTGGTGATCGGCATCGCGAACTTCACCTGGGTGCTCGGCGACGCCAGCTTCGAGGGCATCGCGCTCGGCTCGGCGGCCGCGATCGTCATCTACCACGTGATGCGCGGGGTGGCCCGGTGGCGGGGCACCGGTCAGGAGCCGGCATCGCCCGCCTCGGTCCCGGGTGGGACCGAACTGGAGCGGTGAGCCGGTCCGGCCGTCGGGGGCTGTGCGTCAGCCCTCGGCGGCCGGGTCCTGAGCGGGATCGGCTGCCGGGTCGTCGGCGCCCTCCTCGGGGGCCGGGGCGACCGGCTGGGCCACCGGCTTGACCTGATCCATCGGGATGCAGCCTTCCGGATTGGCGAAGGGCTGCGCTGCGGTGAGCACCACGTCGCCGGCGGCGACCAGCGCGTTGTACGCGGTGCCGACCACGACGTCCACGCTCGCGTCCTGCCGGTCGTCCAGCACCAGACGCGGCGAGTCGAACTGCGCGGCCACGGTGTACGCCTGTGCGGCGCCCTGCGAACCGAACTCGATCACCGCGGTGCTGTCGTTGCCGGTGTAGCCCCGGTCGCTGGCATTGCCCTGGACACCGATCACGAAGCCGCGCCCCGACAGCGAGGTCGAGGTCTCGCCGGCCAGGCCCGGACGGTTCGTGCCGTTGAAGACGTTCACCGTGACCTCGGCGTAGGGCACGGGCAGCGCACCCTCCGGCGGGCAGGGCGAGTTCGCCGCGGCCAGACCGGTCGGCGCCGGCGAGGAGATCGCGTGCGACAGGAACGGCAGGCTCAGGTTGCCGGTGTAGACGGCGGCGGCCCCGAACGCGCTGACGGCCATCGCGCCGAGCATGACGCCGAAGATCACCGCCTGGCGTTCGCGGACGTGCCGGCGTCGACGCTGGCGGGCGGGGTCGGGAAGGCGGTCAGTGCTCATCAGTCATCGATCACCAGGACGCGGGCGTGCAGAACAGGACGCTGTTGCAAAGCAGCTCGGACCGCCCGGTGCAGGCCGTCCTCGAGGTAGAGCGTGCCGCGGAACTGCACCACGTGGGCGAACAGGTCGCCGTAGAACGTCGAATCCTCGGACAACAGATTGTCCAGGTTCAGCGTGCGCTTGGTGGTGACGAGCTCGTCCAGGCGGACCTGGCGCGGCGCGACCTCCGCCCACTGCTTGGGCGTGACGAGACCATGGTCGGGGTACGGACGCCCCTCGCCCACAGCCTTGAAGATCACAGCGGCGAGTGTAGGTGAGGCCGGGTGCCGCGCGTGGACCCGGCTCGCGGGGTGAAGGTGGCGGAACGGTAACGACTGTGCGTGCAGGCGGTCCGCCGACGGGGCGGGGCCGACACATGCGAAAGGCCCCCACGCTGGTGGGGGCCTTTCATCACGCTGGCGGAGGATGGGGGATTCGAACCCCCGAGGGCTTTCACCCAACACGCTTTCCAAGCGTGCGCCATAGGCCACTAGGCGAATCCTCCTGGCAGTACGCGGGAACCAGCTTACAGGACGCGGGGCGGTGGTCGGGACGGCCTGCCGCACGTCCCCGCGACGCCCCGGTCGTCGAGGACCCCTTGGGTGCACCCGGCCCCGGGTCCGGGGCCACCCCGGATCTGCGTTACCCTGGAACCAGACCCCTCGTGCGGCGTCATCTCGCTGAACCCCCCCAGGGCCGGAAGGCAGCAAGGGCAGGTGAGCTCTGGCGGGTGTGCGGGGGGTCCTGTCATGCCCGGGGTGCACAGGGCCGGCGTGGGTCCGCCCCCGGTCGCACGCCAGGACCCGACTGCGGGGCGACGACGGGCCACCCTGCCGATCGGGAAGCTGGACGGCATGAGCCAGTCGATCCCCTCGCCCCAGCCACCGGTCCCCGCGCCGAGCCAGCCGATCCCCGGCGGCCCGCCCGCCGGGCCCCGCCTCGCCGCCCGCGGGCTGATGAAGCGGTTCGGGCCGACCGTGGCCCTCGCGGGGGTGGACCTCGACGTCGCCGCCGGGGAGTCGGTGGCCGTGATGGGCCCGTCGGGTTCCGGGAAGTCGACGCTGCTGCACTGCCTGGCCGGGATCCTGGTGCCGGACAGCGGGGCCGTCCTGCTGGAGGGCGCCCAGGTCCAGGCGATGAACGAGCGGGAGCGGTCGATGCTGCGCCGGCAGCGGTTCGGCTTCGTGTTCCAGTTCGGGCAGCTGCTGTCCGAACTGCCCGCGGTGGAGAACGTGGCGCTGGCACCGATGCTGAACGGGACGCCCCGCAAGGAGGCGATGGCCCTCGCCGCCCAGTGGCTCGGGTCGCTGGGGCTGGCCGGGATGGAGGATCGCCGACCGGGCGAGCTGTCCGGCGGGCAGGCGCAGCGGGTCGCGGTGGCCCGGGCGCTGATCACCGGACCGCAGGTGGTGTTCGCCGACGAGCCGACCGGCGCGCTGGACCAGGCCACCGGCCACGACGTGATGCGGGTGCTGACCTCGACCTGCCGTCTGGCGGGAGCCACGCTGGTGGTCGTCACCCACGACGCCCAGGTGGCGGCCTGGTGCGACCGGCGGATCGAGGTCCGCGACGGTCGGGTCGTCGCCGACGTGCGGCGGGCGGCATGAACGCGGTCCTGGCTCTGGCACCCCGACTGCGCCGGGCGGGTGGCCGGGACGACCGGCTGACCACGGCGCTCGCGGTGGCGGCCTTCACGGTGACCACGGCGCTGACCCTGTCGGTGATCGGCGGGCTGCTCGGGTTCATCGGCCGCAGCGACCACCCGGTGGGGGCGTATCAGGAGGAGCTGGCGCAGTCCTACGTGATCTTCGCCTGGGTGGCGGTGGTGCTGCTGATCGTGCCGCTGCTCACCCTGGGCGGCTCGGCGGCACGCCTCGGGGTGTCCCGCCGGGATGCGCGGTTGGCGACCCTCCGGCTGCTCGGGGTCACGCCCCGCGAGGTGGTGGTGCTCACGGTGCTGGAGACCGCCTGGCAGGGGCTGCTCGGTGCGCTGATCGGATCGGTCGGGTACCTGGCGCTGCTGCCGGTGTGGAGTCGGGTGCCGTTCATGGGCTCGCCGCTCAGCATGGGTGAGCTGTGGGTGGGGCCGTGGGTGCTGCTGCTGACGATCCTGGTGGTGCCGGTGCTGGCCGCCATCAGCGGCATGGTGTCGCTGCGCCGGGTCGTGGTGTCCCCGCTGGGGGTGGCCCGGCGGCAGACCCCGCCCGGGCTGCGGGCGGTCCGTGCGGTGATCGCGGTGGCGGCGATGGGGTCGTTCATGGTGGCGACGCTGATCTCCGGGCTGCCGTTGGTCGCGTTGGCGATCGTGCTGCTCGGCACCCTGGCGCTGGGTTTCGCGGCGATGAACCTGATCGGCCCGTGGGCGTTGGGGCTGGTCGGCCGGTTGCAGGCGAAGATGGCGCGCACGCCGGCACAGTTGCTGGCGGCCCGGCGGCTGGTCGACGACCCGCGGGCGGCCTGGCGGGTGGTCGGCGGGCTGGGCCTGGCCGGGTTCGTCGCCGGGGCGCTGGCGGTGGTGCCGCTGCTGGCCTCCTCCGGTGGCGACCAGGAGATGGTGTCGGGTGATCCGACCTCGACCGCGACCTTCTCCGGCGATCTGATGCGGGGCGCGATGCTCACCCTGGTCATCGCGTTCCTGGTGGCAGCGGCCGCCGCGGGGATCGGTCAGGCGGCGACCGTGCTGGATCGTCGTCGTGAGTACGCCTTGCAGGTGTTGGCCGGGACGCCGGTGGAGCTGCTGGACCGGGTCCGCCGACGGGAGATTCTGGTGCCGATGCTGCTCGTCGGGGTCGGCTCGGCCGCCGCCGCGCTGGTGATGATGTCGCCGGTGTTCGGATTCGCGGGGCTGAGCGACCCGAGCGGACTGATCCTGCTGTTCGGCTGCTTGACCGGTGGCTGCCTCCTGGTGCTCGGCGTGACCGAGACGAGCCGGCCGTTGCTCCGTTCGGTGTTGGCCGAGACGCAGGTCAGGCCGGACTGAGCCGGTTCGCCGCGCGGATCCCGGCCCGCGCGGGGATGCTGGGGGCGTCCAGAAGGAGGCGCGTGTGACCGCTGCCCAACCGCAGGAGCCCCAGACCGCCACGGTCGATGCGGGCCTCGTGCTGCTCGACGGCGGGCTGAGCGACGCCGCCCCGGTGCAGCCGGAGCCGCTGCCCGAGGGTGGTCTGCTCGGTGACCGCTACCGGGTCGGGCCGTTGCTCGGCAGCGGCGGCATGTCCGACGTGCACCGGGGGCACGACACCCTGCTCGGTCGGGAGGTCGCGCTGAAGATCTTCCGTGGCCGGGGTGAGTCCCATGCCGGGCGGCAGCGCGAGATGCGGCTGATGGCACGGTTCAGCCACCCGGGTCTGGTCGCGGTCTTCGACGCCGGGAAGGTCGAGGACGGTCCGGCCGCCGGGCGGCACTACCTGGTGCTGGAACTGGTGCCCGGATCCACCCTCGCCCAGGTGTTGCAGCCCGGTCCGCTGGCGGTGCCGCTGGTGGCGAAGATCGGCGCGGACATCGCCGAGGCGCTGGCCTTCGTGCACGAGGCGGGGGTGGTGCACCGGGATGTGAAGCCGGCGAACATCCTGCTGCCGCCGGGGGTGCTGGACGAGGAGGCCGAGCCGGGTGATCCGCTGACCGCCCCGCGTGCCCGGCTCGCCGACTTCGGGATCGCCCGGTCCACCCGCGACCACCCGGCCAGCACCGTGGACCACCGTGGCACCCCCGGGTACCTGAGTCCGGAGCAGGCGATGGGTGCGCCGCTGGCACCGCCGTCGGATGTGTACGCGCTGGGTCTGGTGCTGCTGGAATCGCTGTCCGGCGAGCGGGCGTTCACCGGCACCCCGGTCCAGCAGGCCTACGCCCGCACCCGGCACGCGCCGTCGATGCCGGAGCACCTGCCCGCGGAGTGGCGGAAGCTGCTGACCGCGATGACCGCCCTCGAACCGACCGCCAGGCCGTCCGCCGCCGCGGTCGAGGCGGAGCTGCGCGCGCTCTGACCTGCCCGTGCGGGGGTGAGATGGGCCGCCGACCGGCGGGCGGGCAGCGCTACGGTGCTGCGATGGCACGTCGCTTGCAGACCTGGTCCGAGTTGAAACCCCTGCTGCGGATGCGTCCGCTGGAACTGGACCCGGTGGCCAGACGACTGTCCCGGGCGTACACGGTGCGGGACCTGCGCCGGATCGGTCGTGCGCGGACGCCCCGGTCGATCTTCGACTACGTGGACGGCGCGGCGGAGGCCGAGGTGTCGATCCGCAAGGCCCGCCGGGTGCTGCGCGACGTCGAGTTCCAGCCGAGTGTGCTCCGCGATGTGGGGTCGGTGGATCTGGGCACCACGCTGCTCGGTCGTCGGGCGGAGGCGCCGTTCGTCTACGCGCCGACCGGTTTCACCCGGCTGATGCAGCACGAGGGCGAACCGGCGGTGGCCCGATCGGCGGCGCGCACCGGGGTCCCGTACACGCTGTCCACGATGGGCACCACGTCCATCGAGGGCCTGGCGGAGGCGGCGCCGGAGGGCCGGAACTGGTTCGGGCTGTACGTCTGGAAGGACCGGGCGGCGGCCGAGGAGCTGATGGACCGCGCCCGGACCGCCGGGTACGAGGCGCTGGTGATCACGGTCGACGTGCCGGTGGGTGGCGCGCGGCTGCGGGACAACCGGAACGGGTTCTCCATCCCGCCGACCCTCACCGCGAAGACGATCCTGGACGGCGCACTGCACCCGAACTGGTGGATCAACTTCCTGACCACCGAGCCGCTGCGGTTCGCCACCCTGGACTCCTGGCAGGGCACGATCGAGGAACTGGCCTCGCACATGTTCGACCCCACGGTCGAACTGGACGACCTGGCCTGGGTGCGGTCGCACTGGGACGGGCCGCTGGTCGTCAAGGGCGTGCAGACGGTCGCCGACGCCGAGCGGGTGGTGGGTGCCGGGGCGGATGCCGTCGTGCTGTCGAACCACGGTGGTCGGCAGCTGGACCGGGCACCGGTGCCGCTGACCCTGGTGCCGGAGACGGTCGCGGCGGTGGGCGACCGGGCCGAGGTCTACGTCGACACCGGCTTCAGTTCCGGCGCGGACATCGTCGCGGCGCTGGCGCTGGGGGCGAAGGCGGTCATGCTCGGCCGCGCCTATCTGTACGGGCTGATGGCCGGTGGTGAGCGCGGGGTCGACCGGGTCGGCCAGATCCTCACCGCCGAGATCGCCCGCACCCTCCGGCTGCTGGGCGTGCAGTCGGTCGACCAGCTGACCCCCGATCACGTGAGGTTGCCCCGATGAGCTCCGCCCTGGATGCCCTGGATGCCCTGGATGCCCTGGATGCCCTGCGCGCCGCCCTGCCCGAGGATGCCGTCGTCACCGACCGCGAGCGGCTGACCGCCCGCGCGCAGGACGGCTCGGCGACCGCCCCGACCGGCGACCCGCTCGCCCTGGTGCTACCCGCCGACACCGCGCAGGTCTCCGCCGTGCTGCGGGTCGCCCACGCCCACCGGGTGCCGGTGGTCCCGCAGGGCATGTTGTCCGGACTGGCGGGCGGGGCGAACGCGGTGCCGGGCGCGATCCTGCTGTCCACCGAGCGGATGACGGCGATCCACCGGATCGACCACGTCGATCAGGTCGTGGTGGTGCAGCCGGGTGTGGTCACCAAGGACCTGGTGGACGCGGTCGCCGCGGAGGGACTGTTCTACCCGCCGGACCCGGCGTCGTACGCGATCAGCACCATCGGCGGCAACATCGCCACCAACGCGGGCGGGATGCGCTGCGTGAAGTACGGGGTGACCCGGGACTTCGTGCGGGCGCTGGAGGTCGTGCTGGCCGACGGCACGGTGATCCGCACCGCGCCGGGCACCGTGAAGGCGGTGGCCGGGCTGGACCTGACCGGGCTGATGATCGGCTCGGAGGGCACGCTGGGCGTGGTGACCGAGGCGACCCTGGGTCTGCTGCCCGCCCCCGGGCCGGACCGTGGTGTGGCGGCGACCTTCGACTCGATCACCGCCGCGCTGGAAGCGGCGAACACCGTGATCGCCAGCCCGCACCGGCCGTCGACACTGGAGTTCGTGGACGGGGTGGTGCTGGCAGCGCTGGCCGCCCACGACCCGGACGCCGGGCTGCCGGTGGGGGCGCAGGCGATGCTGATCGCGATCACGGATGTGCCCGGCGACGCCGGGTCGGCGGACGTGGAGGCCTACCGCCGGATCGCCGAGCAGCACGGGGCGCTCGCGGTGGACGTCGCCCACGACCCGGAGCGGCTGCACCAGCTGATGGCCGCTCGCCGGGCGCTGAACCCGGCGATGCGCGCGATCCGCGGGGGCTCGGTGAACGAGGACGTGGCGGTGCCCCGCACCCGGCTGCCGGAGCTGCTGGACCGGATCGCGGAGATCGCCGCGCAGACCGGGCAGCCGATCGGCACCGGCGGTCACGTCGGGGACGGCAACCTGCACCCGGTGATCGCCTTCGACCCCGCCGACCCGGCCCAGGTGGCCGCCGCCCACGACGCGCACACCCGGATCCTCGGCCTGGCGGTCGAACTCGGCGGCACGGTCACCGGGGAGCACGGGATCGGCGTCGAGAAGCGCGGCGCCCTCCCCGGTGAGCTCAGCCCCCGCGTCCTGGACCTCCAGCGCGGGATCAAGGACGTCCTCGACCCGCTGGGCATCCTGAATCCGGGCAAGAAGCTCTGACCGCGCCGAGGTCGGCAGTCCGGGCCAATTCCGGTCCGGCGGACTGCCGACCTGGGGCGCGGACTGCCGACCTGGGGCGCGGGCTGCCGACCTCGGGCGCGGGCTGCCGACCTGGGGCGCGGACTGCCGACCTGGGGCGCGGGCTGCCGACCTGGGGGCCGCGGGTCAGCGGCGCAGGACGCGGCGGGCCAGCCAGTTGCCGGCGAACTGCGCGACCTGGACCAGCAGCACGATCACGGCCACCGCGGTCCAGGTGACCTCCGGGGCGTAGCGCTGGTAGCCGTAGACCAGCGCGAAGTCGCCGAGTCCACCGGCACCGATCGCACCGGCCATCGCGGTCATGTCGATGATCGCGACGAACAGGAAGGTGTACCCGAGGATCAGCGGCCCTAGGGTCTCCGGCACGATCACCCCGGCGATGATCCGCAGCGGTCCGGCACCCATCGCCCGGGCCGCCTCGATCACACCGGGGTCCATCGCCACCAGGTTCTGCTCCACGATCCGGCTGGTGCCGAAGGTGGTCATGATCGCCAGCGCGGGGATCGCCGCGCCGATGCCGATCGACGTCCCGGTGATCGCCAGGGTCAACGGCTGGATCGCGGTGATGAAGATGATGAACGGGATCGGCCGGACGATGTTCACCAGGACGTTCAGCACGTAGAACACCGGGCGGTTGGACAGCAGGTTGCCCGGCCGGGTCACGTACAGCGCGATGCCGAGCAGCAGTCCGGCGATGCCGCCGATGACCAGCGCGGCGATCGCCATCTGCAGGGTCTCGCCGATCGCCGTCCACAGCACCGGCCACAGGTCGTCCCTCATGCGGTCACCTCCCGGTGTTCGACGACCTCGGTGTGGCCGCGCAGATCGGCGAGCAGGGCGTCGATCCGCTGGTCGTCGCCGGTGAGGGCGAAGGTGAGCGAGCCGAGCGGCCGGGAGACGACCTCGGTGATGCCGCCGTAGACCACGGCGCCGTCCACGTCGTGTGCCCGCAGCCGTTCGGTGAGCGAGATGCCGGGATCGTGGTCGGACTCGCGGATCGCCACCGTGACCAGTCGTCCCGGGTGCCGGGCGCGCAGGCGTTCCACCACGTCGGGCCGGGGCCGGTCGTGCAGCGCCGAGCCGATGAACCGACGGGTGATGGGCTGGGCGGGGCGGGCGAAGACGTCGTAGACCGACCCCTCCTCGACGACCTTGCCCCGCTCCATCACGGCGACCCGGTTGCACAGGTAGGAGACCACCGACATCTCGTGCGTGATCACCACGATGGTGACGCCGAGCTCCTGGTTGACCCGGCGCAGCAGGTCCAGGACGTCCTTGGTGGTCTCCGGGTCGAGGGCGCTGGTCGCCTCGTCGGCGAGCAGCAGGGCGGGGTTGGTCGCCAGCGCCCGGGCGATGCCGACGCGCTGCTTCTGCCCGCCGGACAGCTGGTCCGGGTACTGGCGAGCCTTGTCGGACAGGCCGACGAAGTCCAGCAGCTCGGCGACCCGGGCGGCGCGCTTCTCCCGCGACCAGCCGGCCACCTTGAGCGGGTAGCCGACGTTCCCGGCCACGGTCCGGGACCGGAGCAGGTTGAACTGCTGGAAGATGAAACCGATCCCGGCACGGGCCGGTCGCAGCCCACGCTCGGAGAGTTCGGTCAGGTCCACACCGTCCACGACCACCCGGCCGGAGGTGGGACGTTCCAGGGCGTTGATCAGGCGGACCAGCGTGCTCTTGCCGGCGCCGGACCACCCGATCACGCCGAAGACGTCGCCCCGCTCGATGTCGAGCGAGACGCCGTCGACGGCGTGCACCGGGTCACCCTTGGTGGAGGACGCGGCGAAGACCTTCGTCACGTCCTGCAGGGAGACCATGGTCGTCATGGCGCTCAGCCCGCGTCCCGGACCAGGTCCTGCAGCTCGGTCAGGCTGGTCGAGAGCTCCTCGGTGGTCAGGTCCTGCTCCACCGCGGTGCCCTTGTTGGACTCCAGCACCTGGTCGATCACCTCGGGGCGGTGGTAGATCTCGACCAGCTTCGCGAACAGCGGGTTGTCCGCGTCATCGGCCCGGGCGGCGAAGACGTTGACGTACGGCCGTGCGGTGTCGGTGTCCTCCAGGTCGGAGTAGATCGCCGAGGTCGGGTCGATCTTGGCGTCGGCGGCGAAGTTGTTGTTGATCACCGCGGCGTCCAGGCTGCGCAGCTGCACCGAGGTCTGGTTCGCGTCGACCGGGACGACCTGCACCCGGGAGGCGTCGGTGTCGATCTCGGCCGGGGTGGACAGCGCGTTGCCGCCGCCCTTGAGGCTGATCAGACCGGCCGACTGGAGCACCAGCAGCGCACGTGCCTGGTTGGTGGCGTCGTTCGGGATCGCGATCTGGGCACCGTCCGGGATGTCGTCCGGGGTGGCGTAGCCCTTCTCGGTGTAGAGACCGAGCTGGTAGATCACGGTGCCGCCGATGGCGACCAGGTCGTCGTCGGAGTTCACGTTGTAGTTCGCCAGGAACAGCAGGTGCTGGAACTGGTTCAGGTCGAGCTGGCCGTTGCTCAGCGCCGGGTTGGGCTGCTGGTAGTCGGTGAAGTTCTTCAGCTCGACGGTGATGCCCTCCTCGGCCGCCAGCTCGGTGAAGGTGTCCCAGTAGTCCTTGTCGATGTCGGTGACACCGATGGTCACGGTGACCGGGTCGTCGGTGGACGCCTCGGTCGGCACTGCCTCCGGCGAACCGGAGGAGCAGGCCGCCAGCACCGCGAGGGTGACGGCGGTGAGGGCGGCGGTCAGGGTGCGCTTCATGGTGGCCTTCCTGAGGGGAACCGGCGGTGCTGGGCACGGAGGTCGCCGGTGAGGTCGGGGTGGAGCGTCGTCGGACGGCGCGGGTCGGCGGTCCGGCGAGTGGCCCTGATCGGCGACGGCGATCCGCTGCCCTGTTCAGGTCAGGGCGGCTGCCCGGCCGCAGGTCGGCGGCGGGGCGGGGATCGGTCGGACCGGGGCCCGGGTGCTGCGTGGCAGCGTCAGCACATTCGCTGACAGGCGCCCTTCCGGCACATGCAGACACACATCGACCCAGCCGTGGTGCGGCTGTGGGGGGCGATGTAGCTGCTCACGTGCTCGACTCCTGTCCCAGGCGGGGGCGGACGGCCTGGACCATAACAGCGATCTCGACCCTCGGTCATGACTGTCTCACCCCCTGGGTGGCTACCGTCTCGTACCCGACCGGGTTCCGCCACCGCTCTGATCTGTGTCGGTCGGGCCAACTACAGTTCACGGCGTGACGACCGCCCTGTACCGCCGCTATCGGCCCGAGACCTTCGCCGAGGTCGTCGGGCAGGACCACGTCACCGGGCCGTTGCGCCAGGCCCTGCGCAGCGGGCAGATCAATCACGCCTATCTGTTCTCCGGACCGCGCGGCTGCGGCAAGACGACCAGTGCCCGCATCCTGGCCCGCTGCCTGAACTGCGCCGAGGGTCCGACCGACACCCCGTGCGGCGTCTGCCCGTCCTGCGTCGAGCTGGCCCGCGGCGGCCCGGGCAGCCTGGACGTGGTGGAGATCGACGCCGCCAGCCACGGTGGTGTCGACGACGCTCGTGACCTGCGCGAACGCGCCACCTTCGCCCCGGCGCGCGACCGCTACAAGGTGTTCATCCTGGACGAGGCGCACATGGTGTCGCCGCAGGGCTTCAACGCGCTGCTGAAGATCGTCGAGGAGCCGCCGGAGCACGTGAAGTTCATCTTCGCGACCACCGAGCCGGACAAGGTGATCGGCACCATCCGGTCCCGCACCCACCACTACCCGTTCCGGCTGGTGCCGCCGGAGATCATGACCGACTACCTCGGCCAGATCTGTGCCACCGAGGGCATCGCCACCGGGTCGGGCGTGCTGCCGCTGGTCGTCCGGGCCGGCGGCGGGTCGGTGCGTGACTCGCTGTCGGTGCTGGACCAGCTGATCGCCGGTTCCGGCCCACAGGGACTGGTCTACGAGGATGCCGTCGCGCTGCTCGGGTACACCCATGCCTCGCTGCTCGACGACCTGGTCGACGCCATCGCCGCCCGCGACGGCGCGAGTGCGTTCCGGGTGGTCGAGCGGGTCATCTCCACCGGTCACGAGCCGCGTCGGTTCGTCGAGGACCTGCTGGAACGCCTGCGCGACCTGATCGTGTTGCAGGCCTCCGGCGAGGCGGCCGACGCGGTGCTGCGGGACATCCCCGGCGACCAGCTGACCCGGATGCGGACCCAGGCCCAGCACCTCGGTGCCTCCGAGCTGTCCCGCTCCGCCGACCTGGCGAACGCCGCCCTCACCGAGATGTCCGGCGCGACCTCGCCCCGGCTGCACCTCGAACTCCTGATGGCCCGCCTGTTGCTGCCCGCGATGGACGACTCCGCGGCCGGACTGGGTGCGCGGGTGGACCGGTTGGAGCGGACCGGGGTGACCGGTGGTGGTGCTCCCGCGCAGCCGGTGGCGACCAATCCGGTGACACCGGTGACCCCCGTGGAGCGGGTGGCCGTGGTGACCGCCCCCGTCGACGGTGGTGCCGGGGCCTCGCCGGAGACGGCGGCGAGCGGTGCCGCACTGGCCCGCGCAGCGATGGCGGCCGCCGGTCGTGGGGACGCGGGCACGCCGGTGCGCGCACCGGAGCCTGCGACGACGGCCCCGGCCCGCCCGCAGGACAGCCCCGCGGCCTCGGCCGACGATGCCGGCACCGCCACGGCCCCCCACAGTGCGGGGCTGGCCGCGAGCCCGGCCGACGGGCCTGTCCCCGCCACGGCACCTCCCAGCGCAGGGCGTGCCGCGAGCCCTGCCGACGGGCCTTTCCCCGCCACGGCACCCCAGGGCGCGGGCCCAACCTCGGCCCCGGCCAACGATGCTCCCCTCCCCGCAGCAACGCCCGAGGACGCGGGCGACCGGTCACCCGAGGCGCCAGTGACGACGGGGGAGGCGGACGACGCCGACATTGCTGACGGACGAACCCAGGACGCCGCGGGCGCGATGGACGAGTCGGCCGCGGCCACGGCCGTCGCCCCCGCCGACTCGGCCCCCGCCGGGCGACAGGATGCCCCCCGCCGGGAACCGGCAGGCTGGGAGGACGTGCCCGCCGCCCAGCCGGTCGCGGTCGTCACCCCCCAGCCGACCGCGCCGCTGACCGAGGTCGAGTCCGACCCGGTGGCGGCCACCGCCTCGGTGCCCGCCGGGGGCGCCCCCGCCGACCCGGGCCCGGCGCCGACCGCCCGCACCGGTGCCGGTCAGGACACCGAGATGCTGCGCCGCCGGTGGCCGGAGGTGCTGGAGACCCTCGCCGGTCTGAAGAAGACCACCTGGGTGCTGATCAGTCAGAACGCGCAGGTCATCGAGCTGGATGCCACCACCCTGAAGCTCGGTTTCACCGCGCCCGGCCTGGCCACCGCGTTCCGGAACGGCCCGCACGCCGAGCTGGTGCACCAGGCGGTGCGCGAGACGCTGGGCTTCGACGTCCGGGTCGAGGGCGTCCTCGCCGGCGACGGCCCGGCCGCGCGCCCGGAGGCTGACCGACCCGCAGCGGCAGTGCCGTCGGCTCCGGCCCCCGAGGCGACGGCGGCACGTGCCACCGGGACCGCGCGGGAACACGACAGCGCGCCGACGGCGACCCCGGTCGACGGTGGCGACGACGACGCACCGGCGGACCCGTGGGCGCAGGCGACTCCGGCTGAGCCGTCGGACGCGACCGCGCGCGACGGTGGGACGCAGGAGGCTGCCGGTGCGTGGCCGGAGGTCGCCCCCATCCCCGGGAGCAGCGGCGGATCGGCCACCGCCAGCCCGAGCACCGTGGACGGGTCGATGCCCACGGCGGACGGTGCCGCGGCGGCAGGCTCGTCGAGCGACACCGACTGGCCCGCTGTGGCGCCGATCCCCGGTGACGCGGCGTGGTCCGAGGCGGATGCCGACTCCGCTCCCGGTGCTCGACCCGCCACGGCAGCGGTCGACGACGCCGACGCGGGGCAGCCCACGGCCACCGGGCACGACGGCCCCGCCGATGCGGCCCTCCGGGCCGCCGCAACCCCGGAGCCGACCGTCGACGCGTCGCCTGCCGCAGCCGTCGAACCGCGCCCGGGCGTGCGGACCGACGCCGTCGAATCGCGCCCGGGTGTGCGGACCGACGCCGGTGAACCGCGCCCCGGCGTGCGGACCGACGCCGGATCCGCGGGGGACGACCGAGTGGCCGCGGCCACCCGCGACTCGGCGCGGGAGCTCGACCAGGAGCCGCCCCTCGCCGACGAGCCGCCCCCGCCGTGGGACGACCCGGAGGACCCCGGGATGCCGGAGCCGCCAGAGGACCCGTGGGCCGCGCCGTCCACCGCGCCGCGGGCCGCCACCGCCCCGACCGGCACCGCTCCGAGCGCCGCCGCCCCGACCGGCACTGCCCCGACCGGCACTGCTCCGACCGGCACTGCTCCGAGCGGGTCCGGCGCGGGTCGCCCCCCGACCCCGGGCGCGCCGTTGAGCGGAGCCGACCGGGTCCGGGCGGCGATGATGCGCGAGCCGGTCACCGTCACCCCGACCCGGACCCCGAACTGGGCGGATGACGAGCCCTCGATGGACGACCCGGACATCTCCGCCTCGGGCATGGCCGGGATCCAGCTGGTCGCCCAGGCGCTCGGCGGGGTCATCATCGAGGAGCAGATCGACGACCAGTAGTCGGCGGGACCGCGGGTGTGGGTCCCGGGCCGTAGGCTGTCCGCGTGTATGAGGGTGCCGTCCAGGACTTGATCGACGAGCTCGGCCGCCTGCCCGGCGTCGGGCCGAAGAGCGCGCAGCGGATCGCGTTCCACATCCTGGCGGCGGACGGCGAGGACGTGAAGCGTCTGGTCGACGCGCTCACCGAGGTCAAGGCCCGGGTCAAGTTCTGCACGGTCTGCGGCAACGTCGCCGAGTCGGACCTGTGCCGGATCTGCCAGGATCCGCGCCGGTCGCCCGCAGTGATCTGCGTGGTGGAGGAGCCGAAGGACGTCGTCGCGATCGAGCGCACCCGGGAGTTCCGCGGGAAGTACCACGTGCTCGGCGGCGCGATCAATCCGATCGCGGGGGTGGGACCGGACGATCTGCGGATCAAGGACCTGATGACCCGGCTGGCCGATGGCACCGTCACCGAGGTGATCCTGGCGACCGACCCGAACGTCGAGGGTGAGGCGACCGCCACCTACCTGGCCCGGCTGCTGGTGCCGATGGGGCTGACGATCAGCCGCCTGGCCTCCGGACTGCCGGTGGGTGGTGACCTGGAGTACGCGGACGAGGTGACCCTGGGCCGCGCGTTCGAGGGTCGCCGTCGCATCTCCGCCTGACCGCGCACCCGAGGCGCCTTGCGCACGGGGTGTGCCGACGGGCGGCCCCTCGGCGTCGTGCGGACTCGCGTTGCGGCGCCCGCGCGGGGGATGTCCTGACGGGTGGTCGTCGTCGGTCGGTGTCGTGCGCGCTCGCGCTGCGGCGCCCGCGCGCGGGGTGGACGATGGCCGCATGACCCCCGGTGAGCCGCAGCCGCAGATCGACCCCGCCGACGCTGGTGACGACGCCGCCGACCTGCTGGAGCTCGCGGCGGCGACCGACACGGTGGCGCGCCGGTTCCTCAGCACGGTGACCGAGGTCGGCGCGGGGTCGAACCCGGACTCCGCCATCCCGCTGCTGCTGCTCGCGGTCTCCGATCTGCTCGCGGTGGGTGCCCGACTGGGGGCGATCGTGGACGTGGTCCCGGCGGAGCGCTTCGAGCCGGATGTCGGCCCGGACCCCGATGTCGAGCCGCTGCGGGCCGCGCTGGCGAACGCGCTGGAGGGCATCGACGAGTACGCGGAGGTGGTGGACCCGCTGATGGGTGCGGAGCTCACCACCTCAACCGTGTCCGGTGATCTGGTCGCGGTGGCACAGTCGTTGGCCCAGGGCCTGCGGCACGCCGAGGCCGGCGGGACCCTGGAAGCGCTGTGGTGGTGGCAGTTCAGCTACCTGTCGGTGTGGGGCGACCGGGCGTCCAGCGCGCTGCGGACCCTGATGAGCCTGCTCGGTCACCTGCGGCTGGACGTGGACGACGACGTGGCGGCCGAGGCCGAGTACGACGCGCTTCAGCGCTGAGGTCGGCCCGCGACGATCAGCCTGGTGGCGTCGGCCTGCGCGACGTGCAGCGCTGCGGCGTTCAGCCTGAGACTGTGCGCCCCTGCGACATCTGCACCGCGAGGACGTGCGCGCACGGTCCACGCCGGGTGCCGTGCCGGAGCCACCAGGGGCAGGTGCACCGGAACTCCGGGTCCAGGCGCACCCGGTACTCCAGGTCACCGCGGGCGCTGCCGACCAGCCAGGTGCCGTCCTCGGCGGCACGGACCCGTCCGTCGCCGAGCAGGCGTCGGGCGGTGACCAGGCGGGGGTTGTCCTTCTCCACCCGGTCCGGGTCGTCGGGGAGCTGACGGTGGAACCAGGCCTGGTCGTGCGCGTCCCAGCCGACCCGGCCGGAGACCGCCAGCACGGCCAGCGCCCGCTGTACGGCGTCGGGGGGCAGTGCCGCCTCCCGGGCGAGCCGCGGCAGGTCGATCACCGGATCGAAGGCGAGCAGTGCGCTGAGCAGGTCGGCATCGGCGATCACCTCCGGCGCGGCCAGGGCGGTGAGCAGGGCTCCCTCGCCCGAGTGGCCGCGCCAGGGCTCCTCGGTCAGGCCGAGGGTGAGCCGGGCGTCGGGGAGGCCGAACTCGATCACGGTGGGCCCGGGTGCGCCGGTGCCGTAGCACCGGACCTCGCGCAGGTGGCTCAGCAGCCGCTTGACCGCGCTGAGTCGATGCAGTCCGGCGATGTGCACCCCGCCGGGCTGGGCGCGGGGACTCAGGCGGACGCCGGTGCGGGTCGGGGTGAGCCAGCCGTCGCGGCCGGTGGCGGTGGCGGCGGGGAGTCCGGCGACGAACTGACGGGCGGCGGTGCCGGTGAGCGTGAAGGCGGCGGGCAGGCCGCGGTGCAGCTCGGCGGCGTTGCCGAGGGCGCGCACCCAGCGGTCGGGCATGGCGACCGGGCGTTCGACGGCGGTCCGCTCCGGGCTGGCGACGGTCAGTCCGGCCTCGCCGACGTCCAGGTGCAGCAGCTGGTCGGCGTGCACGGCGACCAGAGCGGCGCGCATGGCGGCGCCGAGGTCGACGTTGGTGGTGCCGTGGGCGATGTCGCCACCGTCGAATCCGGCGCCGAGCAGGTCGAGCCGCGCGTAGACGCTGTTGCAGGCGGAGAAGCACTCGGCGCGCAGCCGGTCGCCCTGGGCGGTGAGCACCGGGTCACGTTGCGTGGTCGGCGTGTACTGGAAGTACCGGGTGGCGGTGATGTCGGCCAGGGTGACCAGCCCGCGGGCCAGCACCTGCGGACGGGTGGCGAAGCCGTGGAAGAAGCTCGGGCGTGGGTCCAGGCCGTGTGGTGTGAGCGCGGGCGCGAGCGCCAGGCCCAGGGCGTCGTCGATCAGGGACGAGGCTCCCGTGAAGCTGCGCATGGTCCGACCCTAGGTCCTCACGCCAACGGGGCGGGCCGCTGGTGTCGGCCCGCCCCGGCTGCGGTCAGGCGACGGTGGTCTCCAGGGTGACCTCGATGTTGCCGCGGGTGGCGTTGGAGTACGGGCAGACCTGGTGGGCCTTGGCGACCAGGTCCTCGGCGGCCGCCTGGTCCAGGCCACCGATCTCCACGTGCAGGGCGGCGGCGATGGTGTAGCCGTTGTCGCCGTTCGGGACCAGGGTGATGTCCGCGGTCACGGCGGAGTCCTGCAGCTGCACCTTCTGCGCGGCGGCGACCGACTTCATCGCGGAGTGGAAGCAGGCGGACCACCCGGCGGCGAACAGCTGCTCGGGGTTGGTGCCGCCTCCGGCGCCGCCCATCTCGGTCGGCACGGCGAGGGTGAGGTCGAGGGTGCCGTCGCTGCTGACGACCTGGCCGCCGCGACGGCCCTCACCCGTGGAGGTGGCGGTGGCGGTGTAGATGGCGCTCATGGCGACTCCTCAGGTAGACGAACTAGTACGTCTACTAGACCATGGGGGGTGGCGGGCGTGCAAGACTTCCCGCTGCACCCGAGGACCCGACCGAGCGGAGGAGCGTCATGCGCACGACCAGCACGGGCATCGACCCGCAGCCGGCCACCGGTCTTCCGGTCGGTGCGGTCGGCGCCGTCGATCAAGGCGACCCGGCCCGTGGCGCCTCCCTGGCCGGCGAGGCGCTCCCGACCTCCCCGGTGGCCGCGAAGATCCTGGCCGCCGCCAGTCGGCTGTTCTACGCCGAGGGCATCCGGGCGGTCTCCGCCGACCGCGTGATCGCGGCCGCCACCGTCAGCAAGGTCACCTTCTACCGCCACTTCGGCACCAAGGACGACTTGGTCGTCGCCTACCTGCGGGCCATCGCCACCGGTGAGCGCGCGGCCGTCGACCAGGTCCGCGCCGCGCACCCCGACGATCCGGTCGCCGTGCTGCGCCACTACGCCGACTCGCTGGACGACCAGTCGTGCCGACCCGGCTTCCGGGGCTGCGCCTTCATCAACGCCGCCGCCGAGTACGCGGATGCCGCACACCCGGTGCGGGCCGTCGTCGCCGAGCACCGGGCCTGGCTCACCGACACCGCCCGCGCCCTGCTCGACCAGGCCGGAGCCCGCGACCCGGAGCAGGCGGCACTGGAACTGGTGCTGCTGCGGGACGGGGCGATGGTCGCCGGGTACGCGGGCTCCGCGCAGGCGGGTGCCGCGCTGCGCCGGGCCGGGCGTGCGGTGCTGGACGCCCACGGGGTCGCCCTGCCCGAGTGACGGGGCACCACCCCCCCGAGGCGAATGGCCGAGCGTTGGGCCGATGACCCCGTCAACCCCGGCTACACCCCGAGGGCGTCCCGCAGCTCCCGCGCCTTCCGCAGCGCCGCCGCCGATCCCCGCCGGTCGGCGATCGCCGCCAGCCCCGGCCACGCCGCGTCCACCGCCGGGATCCGGCCCTCGGACGCCGCCCACCGCAGCAGAGGGGCATGGCTCAGCGCCACGTCCAGCACCGTGTTCAGCCACCGGGGCAGACCGCCGTCGACCGCCGCGGCGTGCCGCACCGACTCGGTCAGCACCGGCCACAGGATCGGCAGGGACGTCGCGTCGTCGGTCAGCGGCCGCACCATGCGGGCCGGGCTGATCACCGGCTGGGCGAGCAGGGACGGCAGCACCGCACGCACGCCCGCGGCGCCGATCAGCCCCTCCCGGAGGATCGTCACCACCGAGGACAGCGCGTCGGCGCTGTCGTGGCAGAGCGAGGCGAGCACCACCGCCGTCATCGACGTGGTGAGCGGGCCGCGTGCGCCGTCCCCGGCCAGCGGGCCGTCGCTGCCGCGGACCCAGTTGCGGTGCTCGCCCACCACCAAGCGCCCGTCGGCCCAACGCAGCCAGCTGTCCCGGCCCCTGTTCCGGGGCGGCGGCGTGTCGTCCGTCCACCGTCCGGCGGCGCATTGCCCCTCCACGGTCAGGTCGTAGAACCAGCCCTTGACCACCCGGTAGCGCCCACCGTCCGGCACCGTCACATCGAGGACCACCATCTTGCCGGGACCATCCGGGTCGTCCCAGCTGGCGGTGAAGCTCGTGCCGTCGTCGATCAGCGGCGCGGCCCCCGCGGTGACCGGCCAGCGAGCCTGCTGTTCGGCGGTCACCGTCGGGGTGGAGCTGGGCGCGGGCGCGGGGGTCATCGGCGCCGGCAGCTGCGCCACCACCGCTCGGGCGAGGGTCACCGCCCGCGAGGACCCGCCCTTCGCTGCCAGGGCACGCACCCCGGGCAGGGCGAGTGCGTCGGCGTCGGTGACCTCGGGCAGCAGCTCCTGGATCACCGCGACCACCTCGGCGGTCCCGGCGGGCATCCGAGTGCGGGTCAGTCCATCGGCGACCAGGTCGTCCAGCACCGGCCAGACCACCGACAGCAGCCCGACCTCGGCCAGATCCCGGCAGGCGGTGGCGAGGGCTGCCAGGTTCGACGGGGCGCCCGTCCACCAGTCCAGGTAGCGGATGTCGGCGGCCCCCGGCCGCAGCAGCCCGCGCCGCCACGCCTCCTGTGCCGCGTCCACCGCATCGGAGCCGGGGTCCCGGGCAGCGCCGATCAGCTGGATCGCGCTCGCCGGGCTGAACGGGGTGCGTCGTCGGATCCGCTGGACCGCCGGGACGTCGAGCCCGCCGTGACCACGGTCCGGGTCGGGGCGCACCGGGACCGCGAGCGAGTCCAGCCGGGTGCCGAACCGGTCCGGGAACGCCGCCAACGACTCCGGCACCCGTTCCTGCTCGACCTGCCACCAGGGCCGGTCCGGGGCGGCGACCAGCCGCGGCTCGGGCAGCGGGTCGTCCAGGTAGGCCAGCACGGCGGGCCCGGCGGTGATCGGCAGGGTGCTGCCGTCCTGACGGCCGATCGGCACGGTCAGGTCGGTCAGCTCCGCCCGCAGCGCGGGGGTGAGCAGCTCGGCGTCGGTGCGCAGCATCGCGAGCAGCAGATCGGCCTCGACCACCGGCACCTGGCGCAGGCTCCGGTAGCGGCGCAACCGGTCCACCAGGTCGGCGGGATCGATCCGCAGGTCCACCCAGCTCGGGGTGGACAGCAATACCGGGATGACGCCGAGACGGTCGGGCACCCCGGTGTTCCGGGCCGCCTCGGGCCCGGCGACCAGCCGTCGACCCGCGTGTTCCAGAGAGGGGGAGGGGCGCCCGGTGACCCAGGACGACAGCCCCGCGAGCGCGCGCTCCACGCGGTCCCCGATCCCGGCCAGCGCCTGCCGCGCGGCGTCCCGGTCCTGAGCTGCCAACTCGACGGTCAGAGTGAGCAGCAGTTCCTGGTCCAGCGGGTCGGCGGGACCGTCCGGCACCGCCGCTCGGCTGAGCGCGTCGGTCACCCGCTCCGGCGTCGCCGTCCCCGGTGTGAAACGCTGCACCGTCCACAGCGGCGGGGTCGGCTGCCACAGCCCGCGGGCGACCATCGGCTCGGGTGCCGTCGGCGTCACCGGCACCGACCAGGCTGCGATCAGTGCCGCGGCGGCCTTCGCCACGGCCGGACTGGCGTCGTCGGCGAGGGTGGTCAGCAGCTCCGCCACCGGGTGGTCGGGGTCGACGGTGATCGCGGGGCGGCGGGCGGCGGTGGTCAGCAGCAGCCGCCGCGCCTTGGCGCTGGACACGAAGAGGGTGGCGCCCAGCAGCTCCAGCACCTGGTCCTGGGTCGCGTGCTGGATCAGCGCGGGGGCCAGCGCCTCGATCACCGGCGCGTCACCGTGCGCCAGGATCGGCAGCAGCGCGGTGGCCCGCGCGGCGATCTCCTCGGCGGTCGCCGCCAGCGGTCCGGTGATCACCTGCGTCCACGCCTTGCGGTCGCCCGGTCGCTGCGCGGTGTCCAGCCCGGTGAACGCGAGGTCCAGTGCGGCCTGCCGGTCGATCCAGCCCCGTGCCACCGCGGGGCCGAAGGTGGCGGCGAACGGTCCGGTGGCGGGCACTCCGGCGAGCACCGCCGCCACCGCGTGCTCCGCGTAGCGCGGCGCCAGATCATCAGCCGGGATCCACCCGCGAGCCGCCGGCATCAGCTCGCCCGCCTCGCCGTCGGTAAGCGCGCCCGCGGCGTAGCTGGCCCAGTCCTTCAGGTAGTCCAGATTCGCCGGCACCGGCAACGCGTGCCGGATCACCAGGCGGACGGCGGCACCGGCCAGGGCCGTGCTGTCGTGGGTCCAGAGCCGCCGGGCCGGGACGCAGGCCCGCGCGATGAACTGCTCGGCGAAGGCCGGTCCGCGCTGGGCCAGGACCTCGGTGGCCAGCGTGTCGTCCACCGTCCGCGCACTCGGCATCACCGTGGCCGCCCGGCGGGCGTCCACCCCGACCCGGACCGCGAACAGTCCGAGCATCGCGCGGTCGACGTCCACCGACCAGACCTCGCCCCAGCTGTTCGGTCCGGTCTGGCCCATCGCCGACCAGTCGCCGGAGGCGAGCCCCCGCTTGGCCACCGCGCGCTGCTCCGGCGTGCCCAGCGGCAGGTGCGGCGCGTCGGCGAGCGATGCCCCGTCCCAGCCCAGGTCACGGAAGACACGGAGGGCGGCCAGCAGCGGCTCGGAGGCGCTCATGGGGCCGATCCTAGGAGCCACCCGTCGGTCCACGGTGGTCCGCCGCCGGGTGACCGGGTTGGATGGCGGGCATGACCGTCTCCGGCCTCGACCTCTCGGTCACCACCGTCGTCCTGCTGGTCCTGGCCGGTTTCGCCGCGGGCTGGGTGGATGCCGTGGTCGGTGGCGGCGGGTTGATCCAGCTGCCGGCGCTGCTGCTGGTCCCGGGGATCTCCCCGGTCCAGGCGCTGGCGACCAACAAGCTCGCCGGGATCATGGGCACCTCGGTCAGCGCGGCGACGTTCTACCGGCGGGTGCATCCCGATCTGCGCACCGCGGGTCCGATGGCGCTCGCGGCCCTGGTCGGTGCCGGAGGCGGCGCGTTGCTCGCGTCGTCGTTGCCGGAGGGCGTGTTCATCCCGGTGATCCTGGTCGCCCTGGTCGCGGTGGCCGCGTACACCGTGGCGCGGCCGACGATCGGCCGGGCGACCGAGCTGCGGTGGCAGGGCCGGACCCATCTGCTGGTCGCCCTCGGCCTGGGCTGCGGGATCGGCGCCTACGACGGGCTGCTGGGTCCGGGCACCGGGTCCTTCCTGGTGATCGCGCTGGTCGGCGTGCTCGGGTACGCGTTCCTGGAGGCCTCGGCCCAGTCGAAGATCGTGAATGCGGCGACCAATCTCGGTGCGCTGATCGTGTTCACGATCCAGGGGGCACCGCTGTGGCTGCTCGGGCTGATGGTCGGCGCCGCCAACATCGCCGGGGCGTACCTCGGCGCGCGGACGGCGGTGGCCCGGGGCAGCGGATTCGTCCGGGTGGTGTTCCTGGTCGTGGTCGCGGTGCTGATCGTGAAGCTGGGTTCGGACCTGCTCTAGGGCTGTCGTGAGACGGGCGTCCCACGCCGCGAGCGTCCGCCCTACACTCGCCGGAGGCGCGAGCCGCGCCGATCCGTCCGACCCTGAAAGTCCTGACGTGGCCCTCATCGTGCAGAAGTACGGCGGTTCCTCGGTTGCCGACGCCGAGAGCATCAAGCGCGTCGCGAAGCGGATCGCCGAGGCCAAGCGGGCCGGCGACGACGTGGTCGTGGTGGTCTCCGCGATGGGCGACACCACCGATGAGTTGATCGATCTCGCGCAGCAGGTCACGCCGCTTCCGCCGTCGCGGGAGATGGACATCCTGCTGACCGCCGGTGAGCGGATCTCGATGTCGCTGCTGGCGATGGCGATCAGCAACCTGGGCGTCGAGGCGCAGTCCTTCACCGGACAGCAGGCCGGAGTGATCACCGACGAGGTGCACGGCAAGGCGCGGATCATCGACGTCAGCCCGTCCCGGATCCGCACCGCGCTGGACGAGGGCGCGGTCGCCATCGTCGCCGGGTTCCAGGGTGTCACCCAGCACACCAACGACGTCACCACCCTCGGCCGCGGCGGGTCGGACACCACCGCCGTCGCCCTGGCGGCAGCCCTCGGCGCCGACGTCTGCGAGATCTACACCGATGTGGACGGCGTGTTCACCGCCGACCCGCGCATCGTCCCCTCCGCCCGCAAGATCGAGCGGATCAGCTACGACGAGATGCTGGAGATGGCGGCCAGTGGGGCCAAGGTGCTCATGCTGCGCTGCGTCGAGTACGCCCGGCGGTACGGGGTCCCCGTGCACGTCCGGTCCTCGTTCTCCGGCCACGACGGCACCCTGGTCTGCGATCCCACCGACCCCGAAGGAGCAGCACCGATGGAGCAGCCGATCATCTCCGGCGTCGCGCACGACCGGAGCGAGGCGAAGATCACGATCGTCGACGTCCCGGACGTGCCCGGCAAGGCCGCCAAGATCTTCGAGGTGGTGGCCGCCTCCGGTGCCAACCTGGACATGATCGTGCAGAACGTGTCCGCCGCGTCCACCGGTCGCACGGACATCTCCTTCACGCTGCCCGCCGACGACGGGTCGATCGCCATCGCCGCGCTCACCGCACACCAGCCGGAGATCGGCTACACCTCGCTGCAGTACGACGACACCATCGGCAAGCTGTCGCTGATCGGCGCCGGGATGAAGTCGCACCCCGGGGTGTCGGCCCGGCTGTTCGCCGCGCTGTCCGAGGCCGGGATCAACATCGAGATGATCTCCACCTCGGAGATCCGGATCTCGGTGGTCACCCGCGCCGATCAGCTGGACGAGGCGGTCCGGGTGGTGCACACCGCCTTCGAGCTGGACAGCACCGACGAGCAGGCAGTGGTGTACGGAGGGACCGGACGATGAACGCGGCACGCGCTGGACTGAACGTCGGGGTGGTCGGCGCCACCGGACAGGTCGGCGCCGTGATGCGCCGACTGCTGGCGGAGCGGGACTTCCCGGTCGCCGGCATCCGGTTCTTCGCCTCGGCCCGTTCCGCCGGGACCACGCTGCCCTGGCGCGGCGAGGAGATCGTCGTCGAGGACGCGGCCACCGCGGACCCGACCGGCCTGGACATCGCGCTGTTCTCCGCCGGAGGTGCCACCAGCAAGGCCCAGGCGCCGCGGTTCGCCGCCGCCGGGGTCACCGTGATCGACAACTCCTCGGCCTGGCGGATGGACCCCGAGGTGCCGCTGGTGGTCTCCGAGGTCAACTCGGAGGACATCGACGCCGCGGTCAAGGGCATCATCGCCAACCCGAACTGCACCACGATGGCCGCGATGCCGGTGCTCAAGGTGCTGGACGCCGAGGCCGGGCTGAGCCGCCTCATCGTGTCCACCTACCAGGCGGTCTCCGGCTCCGGACTGGCCGGTGCGCAGGAGCTGGACGACCAGGCCCGCGCCGCACTGTCCCAGGACACCCTGGCGCTGGTGCACGACGGGTCGGCGGTGACCTTCCCCGCGCCGGTGAAGTACGTCGCGCCGATCGCGTTCAACGTGCTGCCGATGGCCGGGAACCTGGTCGACGACGGCTCCCGTGAGACCGACGAAGAGCAGAAGCTCCGCAATGAGTCGCGCAAGATCCTGCACCTGCCCGAGCTGCTGGTCGCCGGGTCCTGCGTCCGGGTGCCGGTCTACACCGGGCACTCGCTGTCGATCAACGCCGAGTTCACCCGGCCGATCACCCCGGAGCGGGCCGAGGAGCTGCTGGCCGACGCCCCGGGCGTGCGACTGGTCGACGTGCCGACCCCGCAGCAGGCGGCCGGCGCCGACCCGTCGCTGGTCGGTCGGATCCGGCAGGACCGGTCGGCCCCCGAGGGTCGCGGACTGGTGCTGTTCATCTCCAACGACAACCTGCGCAAGGGTGCGGCCCTGAACGCGGTCCAGATCGCCGAGCTGATCGCGGCCCGCTGAGGCCCGGTGGCCGCGACGTCCTCGCGGCCACCGACCCCGCAGCTCAGCGGGGGAAGCTCAAGATCCGGGACGGATTCGGTGCAGGTCGGCACCGGGAACCTTCAGCGCGGCACCGGTCGAGCCGATGACTACGGCATGACCTTCGCGCGCGATACGGGCCCGCGGGCCCCGTCGCCCGTCGAGGCCACGCCCTTGGTGATCCGGATCATGGACCGGATGCCCGCCTGGCTGCAGATCGGTGGGCACGCCGCTGCCTGCGGCCGGATGCTGCTGGTGTTCTGCGCCGTCGTCATCCTGCTCACCATGCCCTTCCTCGGGCTCCCCCCGCGCATGCTGCTGGTCCTCGCCGCGGTCGTCGGCACGCTGCTGCTCGGCGCTGCCGCCAGCTTCCTGATCCGATGGCGGCACCGTTCGCTGGTCAGCATGGTCTTCCCGCTGCTGGTGCTGGTGTCGCTCGCCGCGATGGGCCTGGGCACCGAACACGCCGCCGGTGCGTACGTCGGTCTGATCCCGTTGTGCTTCGTCTACCTCGGGCTGTTCCACCCCGGTCGGATCGCGCTCGGCCTGGTGCCGGTCGCCCTGGTCGCCTATACGGCGATGGTGCCGCTGTTCGACCCGCGTGCCTGGGTGCGGATGGTGATCTACGGCCTCATCTGGTGGGGGATCGCGCAGGTGCTCGCCCTGACCACCGCCTATCAGCGCGACGTGCACAGCAGGTTGCGCCGGGACGCCCGCACCGACGCGCTCACCGCGCTGGGCAACCGCCGGGACCTGGAGGAGCAGCTGTCGGCGGTGCAGGCCGGTGACACCCTGGTCGTGATCGACCTCGACCACTTCAAGACCGTGAACGACACCCTGGGCCACTCGGCCGGGGATGCCGTCCTCACCGGGTTCGGGCACCTGCTGGACCAGCATCTGCGCCGCCGGGACTACGCCGCGCGCTACGGCGGGGAGGAATTCGTCCTGGTGCTGCCCCGGACCGAGGCGGTGCAGGCGATGAACATGCTCCGCGCGCTGCGCACCGAGTGGGCCGAGGTCAGCACCGGCGTCACCTTCTCCGCGGGGATCGCGACCATCTGCCCGGGTGTGCCGCCGGGGACCGCCCTGGCCGCCGCGGATGTCGCGCTGTACCGGGCCAAGGCCGCGGGTCGGGACCGGTTCCGGATCGCGACCGACCACCGCGGGCCGAACCGCGAACCCCTGGACGCGAGCCGCTGAATCCCCGGGTGCGCTGCCGTACCCCGGACCCCCGCACGCCTCACGTTCGCGGACCGGGCCAAGCCGAGCCGGGTTGGGCCGAGCCGGGTCAGGCTGCGCCGATAGGTCTGAGGCGTGCCGCCAGAGCACGCCCGGGCCGGGCACGCGAGAAGGGCCGGTACCTCGCGGTACCGGCCCTTCTGCATCACGGTCGGGGTGGCGGGATTCGAACCCACGACCTCCTCGTCCCGAACGAGGCGCGCTACCAAGCTGCGCCACACCCCGTGGTGCTGACTCAGCATACCGGACGTTGGGGGATGCCCGGTAACCGATGCCGGTCGACGACCGCCGGTCAGCTCGCCGCGACCAGCGTGAGCACCGCCGCCTCGGGCCGGCAGGCGAAACGCACCGGCGCGTAGGGGGAGGTGCCCAGGCCGCCGCAGACGTGCAGCCAGGTGGAGTCCGCGCCGTGCGGCGCATCGGGCCGGGCACCGGGCCAGCCGTGCAGCCCCTTCGCGCGGCCACGGTCCAGGTCGCAGTTGGTGACCAAGGCGCCATAACCAGGGACGGCGAGCTGTCCGCCGTGGGTGTGCCCGGCCAGGATCAGGTCGGCACCGTCGGCGTGCATGGCGTCCAGGACCCTCCGGTAGGGAGCGTGCGTGACCCCGAGGTGCAGGGCGGGCAGGTCACCGGTGACCCGGGCCGGGTCGGCCGGACCCGCGCGGTGCGCGACCGGGCGGATGTCGCCCTCGGGTCCGGGGAACCGGTCCAGGTCGAGGTGCGCGTCGTTCGTGCCGACCAGGCTGATCCGCTGTCCGGCGACCTCGACGGCGTCGCGGCGGTTGTCCAGGTCGATCCACCCGGCGGAGGTGAGGCGGCGACCGAGCTCACGCCAGGGCAGCTCGGTGGGCGGCTCGTCGCGCTGCACCCGGGCGTCCGGCAGCAGGTAGCGCGCCGGGTTCTTCGGGGAAGGGGCGAAGAAGTCGTTGGAGCCCCACACGAAGGCCCCCGGGGTGTCCAGGTGCGGTTCGAGCGCGTGCAGGAGCGCGGGCATCGCGTCCAGGTGCGCCCAGTTGTCCCCGGTGTCGATCACCAGGTCGGGCTGGATGGACGCGAGGTCCCGCACCCAGTCGATCTTGCGATGCTGGCCGGGGGTCAGGTGCAGGTCGGACAGGTGCAGCACGGTGAGCGGGTCGGCACCCGGCGGCAGCACCGGGACGGTGAACTCGCGCAGGGTGTACCAGCGCGCCTCGACCGTCCCCCAGGCGACGGCCCCGGCACCGGCGAGCGCCGCGGCGCCCAGGCCGCGCAGCAGACGCGAGGTCACTAGCCCTGGCCCGGGGGATTGGCGCCGGGATTCGGCTGACCCTGGTTCGGGTCGGCCGGCTGCTGTCCCGCGGGGTCGGGGCCCTTGGACAGGATCAGCGTGATCGTCGCTCCGGGAACGGCCGACCCGCTGGGGTCCTGGCGGATCACGGTGTTCGGGGCGAGCTCGGAGAACTCTGCCTCGCCCGCCTGCACGCCGAAGCCCGCACCGGAGAGCTGCTGGGTGGCGGCGTTGACGTCCAGGCCGACCACCGACGGGACGCCGACCGGCGCGCCGTAGATGTCGTCCGAGCTGGCCGCGCCGAAGTCCGGGTTCGGGGTGCCGTCCAGTAGCACGGCGTCCATCGCGGTCTTCCATGCCTTCCCGGCGATGGTCGCACCGAAGACGTTGGAGTAGTACTTGCCGTTGATCGTGACCCGCTGCATCGGGGTCATCGAGTCCGGGTGACCGACCCACACGGCGGTGGCCAGTCGCGGCGTGTACCCGGCGAACCAGGTGTGCTCGTTCTTGCTGGTGGTACCGGTCTTGCCGGAGGCGGTGTAGGACGGGGTGCCGATGCCCTTTCCGGTGCCGCTCCACACGTTGCTCATCGCGTACGCCATCGCGTTGGCGATCTCGGTGGAGATGGCCTGCTTGCACCCGGCGTCCGGCACGGTCACGTCGGCGCCGTCGGCGTCCTTGACCGACAGGATCGCGATCGGGGAGCAGTAGGTGCCACCGGAGGCGAAGGTCGCGTAGGCGGAGGCGATCGCCAGCGGGGTGGTCGAGTCCGAGCCGAGCACGTTCGCCGGGAACGCCTGGAAGGTCTCGCCGTTCCCGGCCTGGACCACACCCAGCTCGGCGGCGCCGTTCATGATGTCGCACAGGTCGAGCTGCATCGCCATCGTCAGGAAGGCGAGGTTGACCGAGTTCTGGGTGGCCTGCAGGACGGACATGTTGCCCGCGCCGCCCTCGGAGTTGCCGACCTTGTAGGTGCTGTTGCCGAGCTTCGCGCCGCAGGCGGTGAACTGGTTGGTGTTCAGGGTCCGGGCGGTGCCGTTGACCCGCTCGCTCAGCGAGTGCCCGTCCTTGAGCCACTGCAGCAGGGTGAACGCCTTGAAGGTCGAACCTGGCGGGAAGCCGGTCGAGCCGCCGTAGGCGTAGCTGGTGTTGTAGTTCACCGAGGTCTGACGGTCACCGGCCTCGGAGGTGTTGTTGAACTCGCGGTTCTGGGCCATGGCCTTGATCTGGCCGGTGCCCGGCTCGACCACGCTCATCGCCTCACCGACACCGGACGGGTCGTTGACCGGCACGCTGTTCTTCACCGAGTCGTTCGCGATGGTCTGCACCCGGGTGTCCAGGGTGGTGACGATGGTCAGGCCACCGCGGTACAGCCGGTTCTCCCGCTCCTCCGGCGTCTCACCGAAGGCCGGGTCGTTCTTGATCACGTGGGTGACGTAGTCGCAGAAGTAGCCGGAACCCGGCACGGAGGTCTCGGCGGCCATGCAGCCGGACTTCGGGTCGGAGGGGATCAGCGTCGCCGCGAGCGGGGTGGTCTTGCCCGCCTCGTACTCCTCGTCGGTGATGTACCCCTGGTCGTGCATCAGGAACAGCACCGTGTTGCGGCGACCCTCGGACTTCTCCGGGTTCTTGATCGGGTCGTAGAGGGTCGGGCTGTTGGTCACCCCGGCGATGGTGGCGGCCTCGAGGTAGTTCAGGTCGGCGGCCGACTTGCTGAAGAACCGCTGGGCGGCCGCCTCGACGCCGTAGGTCGAGACGCCGAACTGCGCGATGTTCAGGTACGCGGTGAGGATCTCGTCCTTGGTCATCGTCTTCTCGAGGGCGATGGCCAGCTTCGCCTCGCGCAGCTTGCGGGCGTAGCCCTCGGCGCCCTCGGCCTCCCGTGCCTGCTCCGCCTTGGCGTAGTCGCCGTCCCGGATCGCCGACTCGATCAGCACGTTCTTCACGTACTGCTGGGTCAGGGTGGAGCCACCCTGGGTCGAGCTGCCGGTCAGGTTGGCCATCGCCGCGCGCAGCGTGCCGGTGGGGTCGATGCCACCGTGCTGGTAGAACCGCTTGTCCTCGGTCGCGATCACCGCGTTCTGCATCTGCTCGGCGATCCGGTCCTGCGTGACGACCTCGCGGTTCTCGGCCCAGAACTCGGCGAGCACCGTCGTGCCGTCGGCGGCCAGCAGGGTCGACTTCTCCGAGAGCGGCTTCTGCTCCAGCTCGCTGGGCAGGTCCTCGAAGGCCTGCACCGAGAGGTTCGTGGCGCTGTTCGCGATGGCGACCGTGGGCAGGGCGAGTCCGGCGGTCAGCAGACCACCGATCCCGGAGGCCAGCAGGAACGCCATGAAGAGCGCCACCGCCTGACCGGCGGTCATCTGTCGACCGCGGGGCGACGAGGGAGAGGGCATGCCCGCCAGGGTACGGGAGCAGGTGGGTCACCCTCCACGGTGATCATCGGCATCTGGGCTTTGTGCACGGGACCTGCACACGGAGCTGAACGGGCGCTGGGACCCAGGTGGGTGGTGACGTGGGACGACTTGCGCGGTACGGTCGCGGGCAGCAGGGGGACACTGCCGGTCTTTGCCGCACCCGGTCGGGCGTCCTCGTGGGGAATGGTCTGGATCAAGGGGGATGGCATGTCCGTCACGGACAGTCATTGGACGGCGTTCGCGGCCTGTGGATCGGCGGGGTCGGAGCGGGTGGAGCCCGACGACCTGTTCGTCGAGGGCAAGGCGCAACGCGATGCGCGAGCCGTGTGTCAGTCGTGCCTGGTGCGCCTGGAGTGCCTGGCCGACGCGTTGGACTGCAGGATGAACTTCGGCGTCTGGGGTGGGATGACCGAACGGGAGCGTCGCGCGTTGTTGCGCAAGCGCCCGGACGTCGAGTCCTGGAAGGACGAACTGCTCGGGCTGGACGACGTGCGGGACGCCGCCCGACTAGGGTGACGCGCATGGCCACCACCACCTGGGAGTACGCGACCGTCCCGCTCATCGTCCACGCCACCAAGGCGATCCTCGACCAGTGGGGATCGGACGGCTGGGAACTGGTCACCGTGTTGCAGACCGAGACCGGTCTCGTCGCCTACCTGAAGCGTCCGACGGGCGAGAAGTGACCGGCCGCATCGCCGACCGGCTGGCCGAGCTGGGGCTGGAGCTCCCGCAGGTCGCCGCGCCGGTCGCGGCCTACGTCCCGGCGGTGCGCACCGGGAACCTGATCCACACCTCCGGCCAGCTGCCGTTCGTCGGCGGCGAGCTGGCGGTCACCGGCAAGGTCGGCGACACGGTCTCGCCGGAGCTGGCGCAGGAGCTTGCCGCCACCTGTGCGCTGAACGCCGTCGCGGCCGTCGCCTCGCTGCTGGACGGCGACCTGGACCGGGTGGTCCGGATCGTCAAGGTGGTCGGCTTCGTGGCGAGCGATCCGTCGTTCACCGGACAGCCCGGGGTGATCAACGGCGCGAGCACCCTGCTGGGCGAGATCTTCGGCGACGCCGGGGTGCACGCCCGCTCGGCGGTCGGGGTCGCGGTGCTGCCGCTGGACTCGGCGGTCGAGGTGGAGATCGTCGCCGAGGTCGTCGACTGACGCGTCGCGGACACACACGAAGGCCCCCGATGCGGTGATCGCGTCGGGGGCCTTCGTCGTCGTTCAGCGGGCGCGGCGTTCCAGCCGGTCCAGGTCGAGCAGCACGATCGCGCGGCCCTCGCGGCGGACCCACTTGCGGGCGGCGAAGTCGGCGAGCGCCTTGTTCACGGTCTCCCGCGACGCACCGACCAGCTGGGCCAGCTCCTCCTGCGTGAGGTCGTGGGCGACCCGGACGCCCTCGTCGGTCTGCTGACCGAAGCGGGTGGACAGGTCCAGCAGGGCCTTGGCGACCCGGCCGGGCACGTCGGCGAACACCAGGTCGGCCAGTGCCTCGTTGGTCCGGCGCAGGCGACGGCCCAGGGCGGCGAGCAGGTGCTTGGCCACGCCGGGGTTCTGCTCCAGCCAGCCGACCAGTTCCTCGTGACCCAGCTCCATCACCACGGCGTCGGCGACCCCGGTGGCGGTGGCGGTGCGGGGGCCGAGGTCGAAGAGCGACAGCTCGCCGAACATCTCCCCGGGGCCGAGCACGGCGAGCAGGTTCTCCCGGCCGTCGCTGGAGCGTCGGCCGAGCTTGATCTTGCCCGTCCGGATCACGTACAACCGGTCGCCGGGTTCGCCCTCGTGGAAGAGGACCTCACCGCGGGCGACGTGCACGGGCTGCATGGAAGCGATCAGCGCGCGGGACGCCTCCGGGTCCATCCCCACGAACAGGGGCGCCGAGAGTACGACGTCGTCCTCCACCTGTGGAACCTTTCTCACCGGGAAATCGATGGGGTCAGTCTGCCCCATCCGGCCGGGTCGGGGTGACCGGAGGACGAAACCACCGGTCAGCGCACCGACGAGCCGCGCAGGAAGGCCCAGGTGCCGATGGACGAGCCGGCGATGACCGCCACCGCGGCCACGATCAGCCACCAGGCGCGGAATGCCTCGACGATGGACCTGAAGGACGGCACCGCGAGGATCAGCACCACCAGGACGGCGAGCACCAGGGCGGTGCCGAGGACGATCGGGCCACGGTTGCGGAACCGGACCCAGGACGCCGCGAACACCCCGCCCAGGCTGTAGATGCTCATGCTGCCGAGGAAGACGATCACCGCGATCTTCGCCAGCGAGCCGGAGCCGAGCAGGAACACGTCGAAGATGTAGAAGTCGGCGAACCAGTGCCCGGTCGCCAGCTCGATCGCCAGCAGGACCGTGAAGATCGCTGCCAGGTAGGCGGAGGTGATCGCCCACCAGAGCACCGTGCCGAAGACGAAATGTCGCCTGGTGGCGCCGAGGGTGAGGGCGAAGGGGAAGGTGGTGGCCACCGACTGCACGCCCATGTAGCCGATGAAGCCGCACAGGCCCCAGAGCATCCCGCCGTTCGACCGCGCGCCCTCAACCCAGGCGTCGGTGCCGGGTGTCTGACCCGCCCGGATCAGCAGCACCATGATCAGGACCGAGATCAGCGCCACCAGCCCGGTGATCCCGAGCGGCACGACGAAGGTCATCTCGCGCTTGTTCAGATGCAGCCGGGTGGCCGCCAGGGTGTCGGTCATGCCGCGACCTCCGTGGTGTCGTGCCCGGCGCCGTAGGAGGCGACCAGGTCCTGCAGGGATCCGCCGCTGAGCTGGACGCCCAGGCGATGGGCGGCGTCGCTCAGGTCGTTGTCGGTGCGCACCAGCGCCGAGCACAGTCCGCCGACCACGTCCCGGCGCAGCACGTCGAAGCCCGCGGTGAGCTGGCTGACGGCTCCGGTGGTGCCGGACAGCTGGACCAGGCCGCCGACCACGTCGTCCCGATCGCCGGCGGCCACCACCCGGCCCCGGTCCAGGATCACGACCTGGTCGAAGAGCGATTCCGACTCCTGCACCAGGTGGGTGGACAGCACCACGGTGCGGGGGTGCTCGGCGTAGTCCCGCAGCAGCGCGTCGTAGAACACCCGCCGGGCGGTGACGTCCAGGCCCAGGTAGGGCTCGTCCAGCAGCGTGATCGGTGTGCGGGAGGCCAGGCCGAGCACGATGCCGAGCGCAGACAGCTGGCCACGCGAGTACTTCTTCACCGCCACCTTGGCCGGCAACGCGAAGCTGTCCACCAGGGAGGCGGCGAGCTCGGCGTCCCAGTGCGGGGCGAACGCCGGTCCGATCCGCAGCACGTGCCGCAGGTAGTAGTCGTCCGGGTAGCGCTGGCTGTCCCGGATGTACCGGATGGTGTTCAGGGTCGGCGCGTGCTCGAAGGGATGGTGGCCGCCGACCAGCACCTCGCCGCTGGTGGGCCGGTCCTGCCCGGCGATGATCGACATGATGGTGGTCTTCCCGGCGCCGTTGCGGCCGAGCAGGCCGAGGATCGCGTGCTGGGGCACCTGGAAGTCGAGCGCGTGCAGCACCGGGGTGCGGCCGAAGGTCCGGCTGACTGACCGGACGTCGATGGCGGTGGTCATGAGCTGGCCTCCTGGTCGAGGAGTTGGTGGAGGGTGGGCAGGTCGACCCCGATCAGCGCGGCTTCGCGCAGCAGCGGGGCGATGTACTCGGTGCGCAGGTTCTCGGCGCGTCGGCTGCGCAGCAGGGCGGGAGCGCCCTCGGCCACGAACATGCCGATGCCGCGCTTCTTGTAGAGCACGCCCTGGTCGACGAGCTGGGTGATCGCCTTGCCGACGGTCATCGGGGCGGTGCGGAAGAAGACCGAGAAGTCGTTGATGCTCGGGATCGCGCCGTCCTCGGGGTAGACCCCGGCGACGATGTCGTCGGCGATCCGGTCGGCGATCTGGGCGAAGATCGGACCTTTGCCATCGAGCATGCGCACCTCCGGTCGGTAGGTCATCTAGTGCACTAGGTAACCTACAGACCGACGGCCCGGCACGCAATCACGACACCGAGCGGGCGAGCTCCTCGATGTAGAGCTCGGTCAGGTCGTCCAGGGCTTCGCCGAGTTGCTCCTGGTATTCGGCGAGCCGGTGATCCAGCGCGCGGAGCCGGGGCAGCTGCTCGATCTCGGCCAGCGGCAGGGCGCCGCGCACCGCACCGGCCAGCTCGGCGGCGCCGGGCAGCGGGCGGGCGCGGTCGAGGAAGAGGTCACGCAGCTCCGGGTCCTCGCCGGGCATCCGGGGCGGGGCGGCCGCGGCCACCGCCAACTCGATCCGGTCCCGGAGCAGCAGCCGCCACCGCCGGACGTGCTGGTGCTCCAGCCGCAGCGCACGACGACGGCGGCGCAGATCGGCCAGTGCTGCGGGCATCTCGTCCTCGGGGAGTCGTCGGGGTGCTGGCGACTTTCTCGACCCCGCGGGTGCCCGACTTGAGCCGGAACGGCGGCATCACCCGTGGGGGCGAGCGGCTCTAGGCTGACCGAATGACCACCACGGACGCCGACCGGCCACCCCTCGCCCTGGTCAGACGCGCCCGACGGGTCAACCGGGCGCTGGCCGAGCGGTACCCCGATGCGCGGTGTGAGCTGGATTTCAGCACCCCGCTGGAGCTGCTGGTCGCCACCGTGCTCTCGGCGCAGACCACGGACGTCCGGGTCAATGCGGTCACCCCGGAGCTGTTCGCGCGCTACCCGGACGCTGCCGCCTATGCCGGTGCGGCACCGGACGAGCTGGAGGAGATCCTGCGCCCGCTCGGCTTCTTCCGGGCCAAGGCGCGGTCGCTGATCGGCCTCGGCCAGGCGCTGGTCGAACGCCATGGCGGGCAGGTCCCGCCCCGGCTGGCGGATCTGGTGCGGCTCCCGGGGGTCGGCCGCAAGACGGCGAACGTGGTGCTCGGCGACGCCTTCGGCATTCCCGGGATCACCGTGGACACCCACGTCGGGCGGTTGGCCCGACGCCTCGGCTGGACCACCGAGGAGGACCCGGTGCGGGCGGAGCGGGAGATCGCCGCACTGATCCCGCGCGCCGAGTGGACGCTGGTCAGCCACCGCCTGATCTTCCACGGCCGCCGGTGCTGCCTCGCCCGCCGGCCCGACTGCGCGAACTGCCCGGTGACCCGGGACTGCCCGTCCTCGCTGGTCTGAGCCGGCACGCCGGTCACGGCACCCCGACCGGTGTCGTCACCGCCACCCGGCGGGACGGGGTCAGCGCAGCCCGTCGAGCCACTCGACCAGCAGCGAGGTGACCCGCTCCGGCTGCTCCTCGGCCAGGAAGTGCCCGGTGCCGCCGAGCATCTCGAACCGGTACCCGGCCCCCAGCCGCCCGGCGAC
The DNA here is from genome assembly GCF_012931845.1 of Cellulomonas taurus. NCBI lineage: Bacteria > Bacillati > Actinomycetota > Actinomycetes > Micrococcales > Cellulomonadaceae > Cellulomonas > Cellulomonas taurus. The sequence continues at coordinate 3,176,543 of NZ_CP051884.1, read as the reverse complement.
GCGCCCGGTCGCCACCGACCGGGACACGGCGTAGCAGCCGTCCGACCCGCCGTGCAGCTGCAGCGTGGGCACGGTGGGCGCCTCACGCAGGGCCTGGGCGTGCCGTCGACCGTCGGCACGGAACCACGACCGGTACAGCCAGCGCACCTGCTCCATCGCCGAGTGGGCGGCGAACGGGATCTGGGCGGCTCGGCGGTACACGGCCAGCGCCGCCGGGTCCGGCCACCGGGCGCCGCCCCACTCCCGGAGCAGCTTGGCCACCCGGTCGCCGTGCGTCAGCGAGCGTTCGGGCAGCAGCGGCACCTGGAACTCCACCATGTGCCGCAGGGCCTTGGCCCGCAGGCCGCGTCGGGGGTCGCCGAGCCGGTGCAGCGGGTGCGGGGACGACAGCACGCCGAGGGCGGTGGTGACCTCCGGGTGGTACGCGGGCATCGCCCAGGCGACGTCACCGCCGCCGACGCCCTGGCCGACGAACACCGCGCGCTCGCAGCCCAGCGACCGGACCACACCGGCGACGTCCTGGGTCAGGGTGGGCATGTCGTAGCCGATCGGCGGCTTGTCCGAGCCGCCGATCCCGCGCAGGTCCATCGCGGCCACCCGGTAACCGGCCTCCGCCAGGGCCGGGATCTGGTGCCGCCACGCCCACCACAGTTGCGGCAGCCCGTGCAGCAGCACCACCAGCGGGGCGTCCCGGTCCTCGGGTCCGGCGGTGGCGACATGGAAACGCCCGCCGTTGGCCGGGACGAACTGGTGCCGCCACGGGCCGTCCAGCAGCAGGGCGGAGGAGTCGACGGTCATCGACAGCTGAACCTACCCCTTCGCGACGACCTCCGGGGCGGGACCTGCCAGTCGGCGGTGCTGCCGGTCCCGCAGCGCCAGGGCGATCCCACCGATGACGGCGGCCAGCAGCGAGGCGAACAGGATCGCCACCGTCAGGTGCTGGTCGTGCTCGCTGTCGGCGCCGAAGGCGAGCGCCCCGATCAGCAGCGAGACGGTGAAGCCCATCCCGGCCAGCGCCCCCACCGAGGCGACGTCCCGCCAGTGCAGATCCGGTGCCAGCTGCGCCCGGGTGAAGGTCGCGACCAGCCAGGTGGCACCCAGGATGCCCAGCGGCTTGCCGACGACCAGGCCCAGGGCGACACCCTGCGCCACCGGGTCGCTGAGCGCATCGCCGATCACCTGAGCGTTCAACGTCACCCCGGCGGCGAACAGCGCGAACACCGGCACGGCGACTCCCGCGGAGATGGGGCGCCAGTGGTGTTCGAGCCGTTCGGCGACACTCACCGACTCGCCGGTGCGTGCCAGCCCGGGGGCCGTCATCCCGAGTGCCACCCCCGCGATCGTCGCGTGCACCCCCGAGGCGTGCATCAACGCCCACGCCGTCACCCCCAGCACGACCAGCAGCGGACCCCGCGCCCGAGATGACAGCAAGCGACGCATCCCGGCCGCCCATCCGCCGGTTTCTGTCATCTCGGCGGGGGCGGTGCGGACGCGGATGAGGAGGGCGAAGCAGGCGATGGTGAGGGCGGAGAGGGTGAGGAACTCGAGGTGCAGGGACTCGGTGTACACGGTGGCGATGACGATGATGCCGAGCAGGTCGTCCACCACGGCCAGCGTGAGCAGGAAGGCGCGCAGCGAGGTCGGCAGGCTGCGGCCGACCACGGAGAGCACCGCGACCGCGAACGCGATGTCGGTGGCGGTCGGCACCGCCCAGCCCTCGGTGGCACCGCCCCGGTTCACCAGCAGGTACAGCAGCGCGGGCACCGCCATGCCGCCCACCGCCGCGACCACCGGCACCATGGCGGTCCGCACCCGGCGCAGCTCGCCGTCGACGATCTCGCGCTTGAGCTCGACCCCGACCACGAAGAAGAAGATCGCCAGCAAGCCGTCCTTCGCCCAGTCGGCGAGGCTGAGGTCCAGATGGAGCGCGGCCGGGCCGATCACGGTCTCGGAGACGGCGGTGTAGGCGGCAGCCCAGGGCGAGTTGGCCCAGACCAGGGCGGCGACCGCCCCGATCAGCAGCAGGACGCCGCCGGTGCGCTCGGCGCGGAGGGTGTCGAGCAGATTGCGCTCACCGCCGGGGGTGAGACTGCTGAACAGAGTGGACACGACGGGATCTCCCAGGGGTCGACGGCTGGACCGCCGACCAGACTTCCCGGCACACCGCGGACGATTCTAGGCGTCCGCGCCGACCTCCGCCTGCGCTTCGGTGGCCCGGCGGTCCTTGGGCGGGTCGAACCGGTAGCCCACGTTGCGCACGGTGCCGATCAGCTGCTCGTGCTCCGGTCCGAGCTTGGCGCGCAGCCGCCGCACGTGCACGTCGACCGTCCGGGTGCCCCCGTAGTAGTCGTAACCCCAGACCTCCTGGAGCAGCTGGGCCCGGGTGAACACCCGCCCGGGGTGCTGCACCAGGTACTTCAGGAGCTCGAACTCCTTGTAGGTGAGGTCGAGCGGACGGCCACGCAACCGGGCGGTGTAGCCCCCGGCGTCGATCATCAGGTCGCCGGAGGCGATCTCCTGCGGCCCGTCGTCCTGGGAGGAGTTCGCCGCGCGCTCGATGACCAGACGGAACCGGGTCTCGACCTCCGCCGGGGTGGCGTTCTCCAGCACGATGTCGTCGGCGCCCCACTCGGCGGTGACCACCGTCAGGCCGCCCTCGGTGAGCACGAGCACCAGCGGGACCGTCAGGCCGGTGGCGCGCAGCAGCCGGCAGGTGGTGCGGGCGGTCACCAGGTCGCGGCGTGCGTCCAGCACCACGATGTCGGCGTCCGGGGCGTCCACCAGCGCGGACGGTTCCACGGGCAGCACCCGGACGCGGTGGGACAGCAGGCCGAGCGCAGGGAGAACCTGGGACGACCCGCCGGATGCGGGTGTGAGCAGAAGCAGATCGGCCACTGGCGGCTCCCCTCCCTGTGGCGAAGTGGGGGACACGATAGCCCCCGCGTTTTTCCCGGATGTGACCGGGATGTCACGCGCCGGACACGGACCGTCGATCCGCCCGGTGCGCGGGCCTGCGGTCCGAGTCTGTCAGGATGGCGGGCGTGCAGGCGTCGAATCGGGCCGTGACCTCGGCAGTGCTGGCGACCCTGGTGGCGGTCGCCGGTGTGGTCGGCGACCTCACGCTGGCCGGACACAGCGGTCCGGTGCTGGGCGGGCTGTTGATCGCTCTGGGTGTGCTGTTCGCGGTCGGCTGGCCCCTGGTCGCCGGGCTGCCCGCGCGCTGGCACTCGGCCGTGGTGATCGCCCTGGGTGGTGTCGCCGCGGTGCTGGCGGTCTGGCTGTCCACCGAGCAGGCGATGTTGAACCCGGTGCCCGCGGTGTTCGCCGGTGTGGTGCTGGCGGCCTTCGTCATGCAGCTGGTCCGGCGGGACGGTCGGGAACGGCTGGTCGAGTCGGTGGCCGGGACGGTGGCCGGTGCGTTGGTGCCGGTGTGTTCGGTGGGCTGGCTCGCCGCCGAGCGGACGGTCGCCGGGGATGCGGTGGTGGTGACCGGTGCGGTGGCGCTCGCCGTCGGGTCGGCGATCAGCGCGCTGCCCTTCGACGGGTGGCTCCGGGTCGGGATCGTGGTCGGCGGTTCGACAGCCGCCGGTGCCGTGGTCGGGGTGGCGCTGCCGGTGATCGGGCTGTTGTCCGGCACCCTGCTCGGGCTGGCGGTGGGCATCCTGGTCGCCGCCGCCACCGAGCTGTTCCGGCGCCTGGACCACGAGGGCGAGCAGTGGGAGCGGGCGGCGCTGCTGTCCGTCGCGACCCTGCCGGTGGCGGTCACCGGCATCCTGGTCTACCTGGCCGGGCGGGTCCTGATCGGGTGAGGCTTGAGTGCCGTCGTTAGGATCGGCACATGGAGCCTCTGGAACTCGTCTTCATCGGCCTGCTGGTCGTCTCGGCCGTCGCGATCGCCTGGTTCGCCGGGTACGTCGTGTACCGCCTGTTCACCGGTCAGCGCTGATGGCCTTCACCATCCCTGAGGGCCTCGCGCCCGAGCTGTACCCGCTGGCCTGGCTGGTCGGCCGCTGGTCGGGCGAGGGCGTGCTCGGTTACCCCGGCGTGGAGGAGACCTCCTTCACCCAGGAGATCGAGATCGACCACGACGGCGGGCTGTACCTGTCCTACCGCTCGGTGATCCGGCTCGTGGTCGCCCCGGATGACGTCTCCGCGCTCGACGGCGAGCAGGACGCACCGGTGTGGTCGACCGAGTCGGGCTACTGGCGCATCCCGCCGGCGCGGCCGGAGGGCATGGGCTCGGAGCTGTTTCCCGTGGAACTGCTGCTCGCGGACCCGTCGGGGCACGTCGACGTGTATGTCGGCGCGACCGGCAACGGCCGGATCGACCTGGTGAGCGACCTGATCGCCCGCACCGAGACCGGTGCCGAGGTGACAGCGGGCAAGCGGCTGCTCGGCCTGGTGAACGGCGACCTGATGTGGGCGCACGACATGGCGGCCTTCGGTCAGCCGATGCAGTCCTACGCCTCGGCGCGCCTGACCCGGGTCGAGGCGTGAACAGTCCGCTGCTCGCCCGGCACGGCGCTGTCCCGGCCACCGGGCCGGACGCCGGGGTCGCCTGGCACTACGGCGACCCGACCGCCGAGCAGCGTGCGCTGACCCGCGGCGGCGCGGTGGTGGACCAGTCGCACCTCGGCGTGGTCCGGGTCGTCGGTCCGGATCGGCTGAGCTGGCTGCACTCGATCACCTCGCAGCAGCTGGACGACCTACCGCCGCGGACCAGCACCGAACTGCTGGTGCTCAGCCCGCAGGGTCACATCGAGCACGCGGCCGGGGTGGTGGACGACGGCGAGGCGACCTGGCTGATCTCGGAGACCGCGCCGGAGCTGGCCGCCTGGCTCGACCGGATGAGGTTCATGCTCCGGGTCGAGGTCGCCGACGTCACGGCCGACTGGGCGGCGCTGGCCGAGCCGGTGGACGCCGAGGGTGCGGCGGGGGAGTCGATCACCTGGCGCGACCCGTGGCCGACCACCGCACCCGGGGGCACCCGCTACGGCCCGGCCGACGACGTGCACCCCGGCAACGACCGGCGCTGGCGGCTGGTGCTGGTGCCACGGGAGCGTCTGGTCGAGGAGGTCGCGGCCCGGGAGGCGGCCGGCTGGCCGTTGGTCGGCACCTGGGCGGCCGAGGCGGTGCGGGTCGAGGCGCTGCGACCGCGGTTCGGCCGGGAGGTCGACCACCGCACGATCCCGCACGAGCTGGACTGGCTGCGCACCGCGGTGCACATGCACAAGGGCTGCTACCGCGGGCAGGAGACCATCGCGCGGGTGCACAACCTGGGGCGTCCGCCGCGCCGGATCGTGCTGCTGCACCTGGACGGTTCCGGGCATCTGCTGCCGGAGGACGGCGCCACGGTGCGGCTGGTCGGCGACCTGCGCACCGGGGGCGAGGCGGGCCGCGAGGTCGGCCGGGTCACCAGCCTGGTCCGGCACCACGAGCTCGGCCCGGTGGCGCTGGCCGTGGTCAAGCGCTCGACTCCGGTGGACGTCGAACTGGTCGTGGACTGCGACGGCGGGGTTGTCTCCGCCGGGCAGGAGGAGATCGTGCCGGGTGAGGGCGTGTCGGTCGACCGCCCGGCGGCGCACGGACCGCTGACCCGCGGTCTGGGCGGCCACCCGATGCTGTGAACACCTCGCACTGGCCCCGGATCGCCGTCGAGGCCCGGGTCCGGCAGGGCTGGTCCCGGGTCCGCACCGCGTTCTGGCCGGTGATGCAGGCGGCGATGGCGGCCGGGGTCGCGTTCTGGTTGGCGCACGAGCTGCTGGGGCACCAGGCGCCGTTCTTCGCGGCGGTGGGGGCTTGGGTGTCGCTGGGCTTCAGCGCCGACCGCGACCTGCGCCGGGTGGCCGAGCTGGCGGTCGGGGTGGCCCTCGGGGTCGCGCTGGGCGACGTGGTGGTGCACGTGATCGGCACCGGCGCCTGGCAGGTCGCCGCGGTGCTGGTGGTGTCGGCGTTCATCGCCCGGTTCATCGACCGCGGTCCGATGCTGACCACCCAGGCCGGGGTGCAGTCGATCGTGATCGTCGGGCTGCCGACCGTCGCCGCCTCCGGTGGGCCGGTCGGGCGCTGGACCGATGCGGTGGTCGGTGGCCTGGTCGCGTTGGCGGTGGCCGCGCTGATCCCGCGCGACGTCCGTCGTCGACCCCGGGCGCAGGGCAGGACGGCGGTCGAGGAACTGGCGGCGATGCTCGGCGTGCTGGCCAAGGGGATGCGCACCCACCAGCCGTCGGACATCGAGGACGCGCTGATGCGGGGCCGTGCCACCGAACCGGCGCTCGCCGAATGGCAGGACGCCTGTGCCGCCGCCCGTGACCTGGCCCGGGTGTCACCGGCGGCCCGGCGGCACCGCACCGAGCTGCAGTGGCTGAACCGGTCCGCCGTGCGCACCGACCGGGCAGTGCGCAACGCGCGTGTGCTGGCCCGGCGCACCAAGGCGACCCTCGGCACCCCGGAGCACGGGCACGACCTGTCCACGCTCGCCGACATCGTGCAGCGCACCGCCCTGGCCGCCGAGGACCTGGCGGCCGCGCTCGGATCGGGGTCGGAACCCCTGCGGGCCTCCACCACGCTGCTGGTGCTGGCGGAGGAACTGGACCCGTTCACCCTGGCCCCTGACGACTGGCAGGTGCAGTCCCTGGTGCTGTTGATCCGGTCCCTGGTGGTCGACCTGTTGGAGGCCAGCGGCGTCGACTCGGCGCAGGCTCACGAGGCGCTGCCGGAGATCTGACCCGTAGGCTCGGCCCGTGATCTTCGGCAACGTGCAGTTCATCCTGTTCTCGCTGTTCTACTTCGCCGTCTTCGTGCTGTGCGTCTGGGCGCTGATCGATGCCGCCCGCCGTCCGGCCGGTGCCTATGTCGCCGCCGGGAAGCGGACCAAGCAGCTGTGGCTGATCGTGCTCGGGGTGGCGACGGCGGTGTCCTTCATCGCCCTGCCGCCGCTGGGTGCGCTGCGCTTCCTCGCCCTGCTCGCCGCGGTCGCCGCTGTGGTGTACCTGGTCGACGTGAAGCCCGCGATCAGCGGGTACTCCGGCGGCGGGCGCTCGTCCCGGGGCGGGTGGTGAGCATGCCGGGCATCCGACCGGGCGGACCGTTGTTCGCCGAGCACCTGCACGCTGCCGCCGCCGTGGTCACGGCAGCCGGGGCACGGGACATCGCGACCGACGCGGTGCCGCTGGCCCGGGTGGTCCGCGGTGATCTGGTCGAGTCCGTGCACGCCGGGCACCTGGTGGTGCTCGGGCCGGACGGCGACGTGCGGCTGGCCCTGGGCGACCCCGGGGTGACGGTGCTGGCGCGCTCGTCCCTCAAGCCGTTGCAGGCGGTGGGGATGCTGCGCGCCGGACTGAGCAGCGTGCACCCGACCCCGGAGCAGCTCGCGCTGGCCTGCGCCTCGCACAACGGGGAGCCGGACCACCTGCGGGTGGTGCGCGCGATGCTGGCCGCCGCCGACCTGACCGAGGACGACCTGGCGAACACGCCGGACATGCCGCTGGACCCGGAGGCGGCCTTCGCCTGGCGCACCGAGGGGCACGGACCGGCCCCGCTGACCCAGAACTGCTCCGGCAAGCACGCGGCGATGCTGATGACCTGCGCCGCCCACTCCGGCGAGTTCGGCTGGGACACCGACTCCTACTGGGAGCCCGAGCACCCGGTGCAGATCGCCGTCCAGGCTGCGGTGGAGGAGCTCACCGGCGTGCCGGTGGAGCACACCACCATCGACGGCTGCGGCGCGCCGCTGTTCTCCACCTCGCTGACCGGACTGGCCAAGGCCTTCGGCCGGATCGCCCGCGCCGGGGCCTCCTTCGGTGGTTCGGCGCGGTCCGGGATCGAAGTGGCGGCGCTGCCCGAGGCCCAGGTGGCGTTGGCGATGAGCGAGCACCCGGAGCTGGTCGGCGGCACCGGCCGGGACGTCACACGGGCGATGCGGGCTGTCCCCGGACTGGTCGCCAAGGACGGCGCCGACGGCGTGTACGCGGCCGGGCTGCCCGACGGGTCGTCGCTGGCGTTCAAGATCGTCGACGGCGGTGCCCGGCCCCGGCCGGTGGTGCTGGCCGCGGCGCTGAAGGTCGCCGGCGTCGATCCCGCGCTGGTCGAGGACCTGGGCGAGGTCCCGGTGCTCGGGCACGGCGAGCCGGTGGGCGCGGTGGTGGCGGCGTTCTGATGCGGGCGGTGATCCAGCGCGCGCACGGCGCCTCGGTCCGGGTGGACGGCACGGTGGTCGGGGCCTTCGAGGGGGAGGGCCTGGTGGTGCTGGTCGGGGTGACCCACGGCGACGGACCCGCCCAGGCCGAGCACATCGCCCGCAAGATCGCCGACCTGCGACTGCTGCGCGGTGAGCGCTCGGTGACCGAGGCCGGGGCGCCGGTCCTGGTGATCAGCCAGTTCACCCTCTACGGCGACGCCCGCAAGGGTCGGCGACCGACCTGGAACGCGGCGGCGCCCGGTCCAGTGGCGGAGCCGCTGGTGGACGCCGTGGTCGCCGATCTGCGGGGACGCGGGCTGACGGTGGCGACCGGGGTGTTCGGTGCCGACATGGCGGTGTCGCTGGTCAACGACGGTCCGACCACCCTGCTGATCGAGTCCGAGGCGTCGTAGTCAGGACACCTGGCCGTCCAGGTACAGCCAACGCCCGTCCTCGCGCACGAACCGGCTGACCTCATGCATCGTCCCGGCACCCTGCGGTCCGCGGTGATACGCGGTGAAGGTCACCAGCCCGGCGTCGTCGAAGGGCCCGCCGCGCTCGGTGGCGTGGATGTCCAGCCGGTACCAGCGGTCCTCCGGGTCCAGCTCCAGCGACTCCGGCCGGGTGCGCGGGTGCCAGGTCGCCAGCAGGTACGCCGGGTCGCCGACGGCGAAGGCGCTGAACCGGGAGCGCATCAGCTGTTCGGCGGTCGGGGCCAGGGCGTGGCCGCGATGGAACCGCCCGCAGCAGTCGTCGTAGCGCAGGCCGCTCAGGCACGGGCACCGGGTCTCACTCACCGGCGCATCATGCCCGTCGCGGGCCCGGTTCGGACAGTCCCTGCTGCGTCGCCGCCGCGCCCGGCATCATGGTCCGGTGCCGACCCAACCCACAGATGACGAGCTGGAACTGATCCGGCAGTCCGGTGTCGCCCTGCGGGTGGGGCGACTCAGCCTGTCCGCGGGCACCGGCTCCTACCGGGTGAAGTCGTCGATGGCGCGGGTCGCCACGGCCCTGGGCATCGACCGGCACCAGGCCCATGTCACCCTGACCGAGATCACCACCACCTCGCACCGGGGCCACTCGTTCCGCACCGAGGTGACCGAGGTCCGCAGCGTCGGGATCAACGCCGACCGGCTGTCGGAGCTGGAACGCCTGGCCGGGTCGCTGGCGGCGAACGACCGCCGGGTGACGGTCGAGGAGATCTCCGCCGACCTGGACCGGATCGAGTCCAAGCCGCTGCTCTACCGCCCGGCGGTCAACGCGCTGTGGGCGGCGATCGCCTGCGCCGCCTTCGCGTTCCTGAACAACGGCGGCCCGGTGGAGATGGCGGCGGTGTTCGTCGGCGCGTGGCTGGGACAGCTGGTGCGACGACTCCTGCTGCACCGCGGGCTGAACCAGTTCGGCGTGACGATGGTCGCCGCGGCGCTCGCCTGCCTGACCTACCTCGGGGTCGTCTCGGTCGTGCACCAGCTCGGGGCGACCGAGACCCGGCACGCGGCCGGGTACATCTCCGCGGTGCTGTTCCTGATCCCCGGTTTCCCGCTGGTCACCGGTGGACTCGACCTGGCCAAACTCGACTTCTCCGCCGGGGTGGCGCGACTGTCCTACGCGCTGGTGGTGCTCACCTCGGCGGCGCTCGCGGTGTGGGGCGTGTCGACCATCGCCGGGCTGTCACCCGATCCCGCGGTGCCCCCGGCCTTCGACCCGGTGCTGCTGACCGTGCTGCGGCTGATCGCCAGCTTCGTCGGCGTGCTCGGCTTCGCCCTGATGTTCAACAGCCCGTGGCGGATGGCGGTCGCCGCCGCGACCGTCGGGATGGTCGCCAACACGGTGCGGCTGCTGCTGGTGGACGCCGACATGCCGGCGCAGGCGGCGGCCGCCTGCGCCGCGCTGCTGGTCGGCGTGCTGGCCGCCGTGATCGCCCCGCGGATGCGGATCCCGCGCATCACCGTGTCGGTGCCGGCGGTGGTCATCATGGTGCCGGGTGCCGCCGCCTACCGGGCGATCTTCCACCTCTCCAACGGCGACACCACCCAGGCCCTGGCCTACGGGGTGCAGGCAGGACTGGTGGTGATCGCGCTGTGCATCGGGCTGGCGGTGGCCCGGATGGTGAGCGACCGCGAGTGGGCGTTCGAGCGTTGATCGGCCGCGCTTTGCCGCTGGGCGCGCAGGCCAGGTACGCTGGCTCAGCTTGGAGACGTCGCATAGTCAGGTCTAGTGCGCGACCCTGCTAAGGTCGTGAAGGGGCAACCCTTCCGTGGGTTCAAATCCCACCGTCTCCGCTTCCGAGGTCGAAGAGCCTCGTGAAACCCCGCTCCGGATCGCTCCGGGGCGGGGTTTTCTGCACGTACGCTGACCGCGTGACGACGACGTCCGAGTTCGACAGCTTCGGCCCGTGGATCGACGAGGTCCGCTCCGCCGACCAGGTGCCCCGCCTGTTCAGCGGCTACCCGCTCGACCTGGCGACCGCCCGGCTGGTGCTCAAGGTGCCCCGGAACATCACCCGGCGGGACGCGACGCCGGACATGGACCTCTACGACCACCTGCTGGTGCTGGACGACCACCGCCTGCTGGCTCTGACCCGGCGCGAGGACGCTGCCACGGGTTTCACCGTCGAGCAGGTGCCGCTGTCCGGCATCGCGTGGGTCCGGGACACCGTCAACCTGCTGGCGGGGACCCTGACCGTGGCGGCGCGGGACGGCGCGACCGTGACCGTGCCCTACAACGGGTCGAGCCGGGAGCGGGTGCAGCGGCTGATCGACGCCCTGCTGGCAGACGCCGCCGGTGCGGGGCCGAGTCGGACCGGTGCCACGCTGATCGACGTCGGACGCGAGCACGCCGACCCGGTGGCGGCCTTCGACCTCGGACGTGAAGACCAGGGGCTGGTCGGCGACCTGCGGGACCTGGTGCGGCACCGGCCCTGGTTCCGGCCGTGGGTGGGTCACGGTCGACGACGGGTGCGCGGCGGGCTGTCCCCGGTCACCGTGCAGGCGGCGGTGCTGGCGGAGGACGAGGGGGTGCTGGAGATCCTCGGGCGACACGAGTGGCTGCTCGGCGGTCGCCAGCCGGTGCACTCCTCCGGGCGGCTGATCGTGCCCTTCGAGGCGATCGAGGACGTCCGGGTCGCCGGGCATCCGCGATTCGCCAGTGCGGTGATCGGCGGGTTCCGGGTGGGCGCCTCGGAGGTCGAGATCATCGTCCCGGAAGGATCCGGGGCACACCGGGTGCTGGACGCGACCGCCCGATCGACGGTAGGCAGTCCGTACGGCAACTGACCTCAGGGGGAGTCATCCGCACCGTCTCGCGTGTCCTGCTGTCCATCGTCGTCGCCGCTGCCACCCTGGTCGCGATCGGCTACTCCACCATCCGGGCCTCGTCCGGTCGAGCGGGTCTGGCCCTCGACCTCGGCAATGCGCCGTCGCACATCGTCGGGTCGGCCGTTCCCTGGCTGCCCTACCTGCTGGTCGCCGTGGTCGCCGGGATCGTCCTGGTGCTGGCCGGGCGACGATGGGTGCTCCCGGGCGTCGTCGCGGTCACCGCTCTGGTGCTGGTCGTCGTGCTGCTGGCCACCGGACCATCCGGCCAGCTCAACCCGTTCGTCGACGCCCAACCGAACCTGCTCGGCTGGGCCGTCCGCGGCGCCGATTCGACGGCCACGCACGTGCTGATCGTCGCGCTGGCTGGACTCGCCCTGGGGTGGTGGGGTCGTCCGTCCGATGCAGGTCAGCGGCCGCCGGGTCCGCCCCAGGGACGACCCGAGAACGATCCTCCAGGCTGATCCGCGCGTACCCCGTCCCGAGGAAGACTCGATCCCATCGACGCCACCCAGGCGTCCGGAGGGGATCGGAGCACACCATGGGCAAGCTCGTGGCCGCCGTCGCGGTGACCGGAATCGTCGCCGTCGTGGCCCGCAAGCTGTGGCGCGACCACCAGGCCGCCGCCTGATCGGATCCGAGCATCGTGTCCGCCACCGCCGTCGTCATCCCGCTGCTGTCCGCCCCCGTGGCGACCGGCCACCACCCCCGTCGTGCGATCGAACTCGCCGCCGGGCCGCGTGCCGCCGCGGCGGGTCGTCAGTGGATCGATCGTTGCCTGGCGTTGGAGGGCGTCCCGGCAGCGCAGCGTCCACGGATCCGGCTGGTGGCGACCGAACTGCTCCGGGAGGCGGTCACCTGCACCCACCCGGACGACCGGTTGCTGCTGGAGCTCGACCTGCGCGCGGAGGGCGCGCTGGTCGGGGTCCGCGATCCCAGTCGGATGCAACAGGTCAGCCACCGCACCGAACTGGCTGCGCGACTCGGCGGTGAGTGGGGCATCGAATGGCCCCCCACCGGCGGCCGGCGGGTGTGGTGCCGGGTGGGCATGTGACCACTGTGATCCGCGTGACGTGACAGCGAGTTTGGGTTGGAGGGCCTGAACCTGTAGTCTCATCTGCGGCCCTCCGGGGTGGCGCGCCTGTAGCTCAATGGATAGAGCATCTGACTACGGATCAGAAGGTTGGGGGTTCGAGTCCCTCCAGGCGCACAGACGAAGAACCCCCGTCCGGGACACCGGGCGGGGGTTCTTCGCGTTCGGGACGGCACCCGTTCAGGTGTCGGTCGGATCGGCGCCCGGCACCGTCGATGCAGCGTCGACCCGGCTGAAGTGCGCGATCTTGTCGTCCAGCACCGCGATCGCCCGGTCCAGCACCGCGGCCCGGGCGGCCAGCGCCGCCCGGCGGTCCCGCAGGAATGCCACCGGGTCGGCGGTGGCGCGGCGGCGGTGCAGCAGATCGCAGAACGTGCGCAGGTCGGCGATGCCGAGTCCGGCGTCGCGCATGCAGGTGATGACCGCGATCCAGGCGAGGTCGTTCTCGGAGAACACGCGGTGGTTGGCGCCGTCGCGGTCGAGCGGCCCGATCAGCCCCTCGTCCTCGTAGTAGCGCAGCGCGTCGACCGACAGTCCGGTCCGGGTGCTCGCCTCGCCGATCGTGACCGGTGTGGTCGTCATGCCGTGCCTCCGTCGTCGAGCTCCGCGCGTGCGTCCTCGTCCAGGTGCAGGTCGCGGGCGTCCATCGCTTCGTCGAGCTGCGCGAGGGTCGAGGGGCCGATGATCGGGGTGACCCGCGGCGAACCGTCCAGCAGCCATGCGAGCACCACCTGGTTGCTGGTGGCACCGTACCGCTGGGCGACCCGTGCGAGGGTGGCGAGCCGCCGCTCGGTGTCGGGGTGGCGGTAGGCGTCCTGCAGCCGATCCGGGTGGGTGAACGCCCCGCCGAGCAGGGTGGTGTACGACCACAGGTCGAGTCCTTCGGTGGCCGCGTAGTCCAGCGCCTCGGGGGAGGCGACGACATGACCGGTGTCCGGCAGCGGGGCGAACGGGATCGGCTGCAGGTAGGTGTGCCGCAGCTGGAGTGCGGTGAACGACGGCACCGCGGCGGTTCGGGCGAGTGTGCGCGCCCGCTCGACCCGCCAGGTGGCGTGGTTGGACGCCCCGATCCGGCCGGCCCGTCCCGAGCTGACCAGCGCGCCGAGGGCGCTCACCTGGGCCGCGAGGTCCACCGCGCGGTCCTCGACGTGGGCCCAGAGCAGATCGACGTGGTCGGTGCCCAACCGGTCGAGCGAGTGCCCGATCGCCCGGTCGATCGCCGTGGGGCTGAGGCCCTCCCAGGATGCGGGCCAGACGCCGGGCGTGACCGGGTCGGCGCCCAGTTTGGTGGAGATCCGGACCTGGTCGCGCACGCCGGGGTGGGCGCGGAACCACGCGCCGAGTGTGGCCTCGCTCGTCCCACCGCGACCGGAGGGCGAGAGCCAGCACGCGTAGTTGTCGGCCGTGTCGAGCCAGCGTCCACCTCGCTCGACGTAGCGGTCGAGCAGGGCGAAGGCGGTCGGCGCCTCCACGCGGGTGCCGTAGGACATGGTGCCGAGTGCGAGGGTGCGGGTGTCGGTGGTGGTCATGGCAGGGATCGCACCACCTGGAGCGCGCACCAGGTCAAGCGTGGGCGGGCGTCGGCCGCTACGTCCGCAGCGGCCACACCGCGTCGGCGAGGATGCCGACCGCCCAGTCCGTGTCCTCCGCCGGGTCCTGGTGCACCAGGTGGAGCGCGAGGCCGTCGACCAGGGCGTGCACGCGCCGGGCCGCCGTGTCGTCGGGGGTGCCCGCGACCAGCTCCACCACCGAGCGGCACACCCGCGCGATGGCGTCATGGGCCTCGCCGTACGCGACCCGGACGGCGGGATTGGTGGGGGCCAGCGACGCCAGGGCGAGGAACACCTCCATCTCCACCCGGCGCTCGGCGTCCAGCGGCAGCAGCTGTTCGAGGCAGCTGAGGGCGAGGGTGGCCGGGTCGGTGGCGGGGTCCAGCGCCGCGATCCGGGCGGTGACGCGCTCCGAGACCAGCCGCAGGCAGTACACCCGCAGGGCGTCTTGGGTGGGGAACCGCCGCCGCAGCGAGGCGGTGGCGAGCCCTGCCTCGTCGGCGACGTTGCGGACGGAGAACGCGAGCACGCCATCCCTGGTCAGCACCGTCCAGGCGGCTTCGGCGATGACCCGGTCGCGTTCGGCGTGATCGATCAACCTCGGCATCCGGCGATTGTACACAGTCGTGTTAGCATCCATTTATGAGTACGAGTGTGTTCAAAAAGAGATGGCTGGTCCTCGCCGCGGTCCCGGTCGTGCTGGCCGGGCTGCTCGGTGTGGCCGTGCTGGTGGAGAACGCGCGGACGGCCGCCGGTCGGGATGCGCATCCGATGCCGGGGCAGCTGGTCGATGTCGGTGGTCACCGCGTGCACGTGGTCCAGCAGGGGACCGGTGGCCCGACCGTGGTGCTGGAGGCGGGCAGCGGCGAGGTCGCGTCGGGCTGGGCGGACGTGGCGGCCGGCCTGGACGACCTGACCACCGTGGTGCGGTACGACCGCGCGGGCACCGCGTGGAGCGAGCCCGCCGAGGAGCCGCGCACCGCCGAGGCCGTGATCGCCGACCTGCGGACCGCTCTCCGGGAGATCGACGCACCCGAGCCGTACGTGCTGGTCGGTCACAGTCTGGGCGGCCTGTACGTCAGGGAGTTCGCCCGTCGGTACCCGGAGGAGGTCGCGGGGCTGGTCCTGGTGGACGCCCGACCCGAGGACGATGCCCGTCGCACGGCCGCTCTGCTGCCGGACGGGGCGGGCACCTCGGCGTTGCCCACCTGGATCCCGAGCCTACTGAAGGCCACCGGAGTGCTGCGCTTCGACGGCGGGTCGCTGCTGGAGGGGTTGGTCCCGGCGGATCAACGGCAGGAGTTCCTGAACGTGACGGCCTCGCCGACCTACTTCAGTACTCAGCGAGACGAGGCCGACCGGATCTCGACCACCGAGGACGCGCTGCGGGGACAGGACCTGGGCGACCTCCCGGTGCGGATCATCGCGCGGGGGCTGCCCCAGGACTATGCCGCTGCCGGGGTGGACGCCGAGACCGGGGCCGAGCTCGAACGGATCTGGCAGGACGGGCAGCGACGGATGCTCGCGCTCTCGACCGACAGCAGCCTGGTGGTGGCCGAGCGCAGCGGACACCTGATCCCCGCCGAACAGCCCGAGATCGTCGTATCGGAAGTACGCGCGTTGTTCGCCGATATCGGGCAATTGCCCTGAAATAGCATGCGCCCCTCCCGCTGTGCCGTTCGAGATGGCATGATGCGGCTCGCTGAACCGCCCGCTCGGGAGTCTCAGCAACCGACGATTCCGGGTGGTGCCAGCCATGATTCCTGTCCTGCTCCGTGCACGCAGCAGCGCCGCGACTCGACGCCGGGTGGCGACGGTGGCGACTGCCGCCCTGGTGATCGGGCTGGCGGGCGGCATCACCGCGCCGACGGCCAGCGCCGACGATGCCGTCGCCCCGACGGCGGGCGCCGCCTTCGACGAGCAGGCGGTGGCACTCCTCGGGGTGGACGGGGTGGAGTCGGTCACCACGGACGGCGAGGGCAATGTGGTCCTGGCGGTGACCACGCCGGAGGACGACCTAGCCCCGCCGGCGGAGGAGTTCGTCACGGAGCACAGCAATGTGGACGTCCAGGTGATCGATGCGCCATTCAGCGCATTGGCCAGCACCGATGTCGTGGCCGGCGCCGGATATGTCGGGCTGTTGGACGACGGATCCGGATTCCTGTGCTCGATCGGATTCACCGGATTCTCGCCCAGTGGCCGTCCGGCGGTGATCTCGGCCGGCCATTGCACCGGCGACGGTCTGGTGAGCCGAACCCTGCTCACGGTTCCGAGCGGCGACCCCGCCGGTGGTGGCGGCTCGGTGCGGACGCAGGCCGAGTTGGGCACCTTCGGGTACTCGCAGTTCGGCGGTCCGGGCAATACCGCGGGCGACACGGACCGGAACGCCACGGACGTCTCGGTGATCGACGTGACGAACACCAGCCTGACCCTGCGGCCCTGGGTGACCAACTGGGCGACCCCTGCCGA
This sequence comes from Cellulomonas taurus, assembly GCF_012931845.1. Lineage (NCBI taxonomy): Bacteria > Bacillati > Actinomycetota > Actinomycetes > Micrococcales > Cellulomonadaceae > Cellulomonas > Cellulomonas taurus. The sequence goes on along the minus strand of NZ_CP051884.1, from coordinate 3,159,938 downwards.
CCTGTCCCAGTCGGCCCGCCCGGTCACCGCCGTGGGCACCGCCGAGGTCGGCGGCCAGGTGGTGAAGTCGGGTCGTACTACCGGGCTGACCGAGGGCACCGTCGGAGCCTTCGGCTGGGCCCGGGTGGACGGCCGGCTGGTCTACGGGTTCGAGACGAATGTGCGTTCCGACCACGGTGACTCCGGGGGAGCGGTGCTGCAGGGCGGCACGGCGGTCGGTGTGGTGTCGGGTGGGACGACCTCCGGGGGAGCGCCGCTGATGTGGGCGGCCGACCTGCCGACGGCGCTGGCCCGCACCGGCGGGTACACGGTGGCGGTGAGTCTGGCCGCGCCGGTGCTGGTCGGCCCGGCGGCGAATGCCACGATCGAGGCGGGCGCACTGGTGAGCGGCACCGCGCCCGCGAACACCACGCTGGCGGTGCAGTCGTCGGTCGGGGAGTCCTTCCAGGTGCCCGTGACCGCGGCCGGGACCTGGTCCTTCCCCGCGACCACGACCACCGGGTCGGTGAGCTACACGCTGACGGTGCGGTCCGGCTACTCCGCCTCCGCGCCGTTGGTGGTCGGGTACACGGTGGTGACGCCGAACGCGCGGCCGATCGGGCAGATCGACGCGGCGACGGCGAGCGGGCGGCAGCTGACCGTCTCCGGGTGGACGCTCGACCCGGACACCTCGGACTCGATCCCGGTGCACGTCTACGTGGACGGGACGTTCGCCGGTTCGGTGACCGCGAGCGGTTCGCGTCCCGACGTGGAGCGGGCGTACGGCAAGGGGGCCGCGCACGGGTTCAGCTGGTCGTCGACGGTGGCCTATGGCTCGCACCAGGTGTGCGTCTACGCCATCGACTCCGCCGGTGGACCGAACCCGTCCCTCGGCTGCCGGACGGTGTCGGTGAGCAATGCGGCGCCGATCGGGAACGTGGATGCGGTGTCGGCCTCGGGCAACGCGCTGCGGGTGTCCGGGTGGGCGTTGGATCCGGACACCTCGGACTCGATCCCGGTGCACGTCTACATCGACGGCACGTTCGGCGGTGCGGTGACCGCGACCGGTACCCGCCCCGACGTCGAGCGGGCCTACGGCAAGGGGGCCGCCCACGGGTTCAACTGGTCGTCGACCGTGGCCTATGGCTCGCACCAGGTGTGCGTCTACGCCATCGACTCCGCCGGTGGACCCAATCCGTCCCTCGGCTGCCGGACGGTGTCCGTGACCAACGCCGCGCCGATCGGGAACGTGGACGCGGTGTCCACCTCCGGCTCGCGGCTGACCGTGTCCGGCTGGGCGCTGGATCCGGACACCGCGGACTCGATCCCGGTGCACGTCTACGTCGACGGCAAGGCGGTGCTCGCGCTGGCCGCCAACCGCGCCCGGCCGGATGTCGACCGGGCGTACGGCAAGGGGGCCGCGCACGGCTTCGTCGCCTCGGCCACCGTCGCTCCGGGGTCGCACCGGGTGTGCGTGTACGCCATCGACTCCGCGGGCGGTGCGAACCCGCTGCTGGGCTGCCGGACCAGCTGAGCCCGGGACCCTCGTGTGGCGGGGCGGATCAGCTGGGGTGAACCTGGCGGCATGTCCCACGCCGACGACGAGCAGCCCAGCACCGCACGCGACGCCACCGCTCCGGCGCCGGACGACCCGCGCAAGCCGGACTCGCCCGACGACCTGACCCGACGGTCCTGGACCTACGTGCTCCGCACCACGCTCCGGGAATTCGGCCACGACCAGTGCACCGACCTGGCGGCGGCGCTGACGTATTACGCGGTGCTGGCCATCGCGCCGGGCCTGCTGGCCGTGGTGTCGATCCTGGGACTGGTCGGCGACGGGCAGCAGTTGGTCGAGGACCTGGTGTCCACCGCGTCCGGCATCGTCGGCCAGGACACGGCTCAGGACACGCTCAAGCCGATCCTGGAGAACATCTCGAACTCCCCGGGCGCCGGGATCACCTTCGTGATCTCGCTGCTGGTCGCCCTGTGGTCGGCCTCCGGGTACGTCACGGCGTTCAGCCGCGGGATCAACCGGGTCTACGAGATCGACGAGGGCCGCCCGATCTGGAAGCTGCGCCCGGTGCTGCTGGTCGTCACCCTGGTGCTGGTGGTCATCGCGGTGCTGATCGTGGTCGCGGTGGTGCTCTCCGGCGGTGTCGCCGAGCAGGTCGGTGACGCGATCGGGCTCAGCTCGGTGGCGGTCACGGTGTGGGACATCGCCAAGTGGCCGGTGGTGCTGGCCCTGGTGGTGACCGCCGTGGCGATCCTCTACTACTTCACCCCGAACGTCCGGCAGCCCAAGTTCCGCTGGATGAGCGTCGGTGCCCTGGTCGCGGTGCTGGTCTGGATCGTCGCCTCGGTGGGCTTCGGGTTCTACGTCGCGAACTTCGGCAGCTACGGCAGCACCTACGGCTCGTTGGCCGGGGTGATCATCCTGCTGCTCTGGCTGTGGATCACGAACCTGGCGCTGCTCTTCGGCGCCGAGCTGGACGCCGAGATCGAACGCGGTCGGGAGCTGCAGGGCGGCATCGCGGCGGAGGAGTCCATCCAGCTGCCGCCGCGGGACACCCGGGCCAGCGACAAGAAGGCCGCCAAGCGCCGGGAGGACGTGCGCCGGGGACGGGCACTGCGGGAGTCGGCGCACCGAGACGAGTGAGCGGGGGCCCGGCACCCCCTGATGCCGGGCCCCCGCTGCGGCTCACCGCCCGAGGCGCAGCATCACCTTGCTGCTCCCGGTCGATCGGTCGGCGGCGGTCTCCATCGCCGCGCGGGCGTCCTCGAGGTCGAAGACGTGGGTCATCAACGGGTCGACCTCCAGCCCCTCGGCCAGGGCCGTGATCGCCTCGTCGACTTCCTCGGCGAACCGGTACGACCCGACCCAGGTCAGCTCCCGGGTGATCAGGTCGCCCAGCACCGCGGTGATCTCGGTGCCGGGCAGGTTCCCGACCTGGACCACGGTGCCGCCCTTCGCCGTCGCTCGCAGCACACCGCCCAGGGCGGCCGGCACCCCGGACGCCTCGAACACCACCGTGACGTCGGTGGGCAACGATGCGGTGCGGACGTCCACCGTGCCGTCGGCGCCCATCGCCCGGGCCACCGCCAGCGAGTCGGCGGAGACATCGGCCGCGATCACCTCGGCGGCACCCGCCCGGCGGGCCGCCGCGACCACCAGCGACCCGATGGGTCCGGCGCCGTTCACCAGGACGGTGCGACCGCGCAGGTCCGGCACCCGTCCGACGGCGTGGATCGCCACCGCGAGGGGTTCGGCCAGCGCCGCGCGCTGGGTGTCGACGCCTGGCGGGAGCACCCGTACCTGGTCGGCGCGGACGGCCCGCAGTTCGCTGAACCCGCCGTCGGTGTGCGGGTCGAAGGCGGCCGATCCGAAGTACCGCACCTGGGGGTAGAGATTGGTGCGCCCGGCGAGCCGGTCGGGAAGCAGTCCGTCCCCGATCAGTTGCGCCGGTTGGAAGGTGACGGCGGTGCCGACCTCCAGCCCGCGCACCCCGGCGCCGACCGCCCGGATGCGCCCGGCGACCTCGTGGCCGAGCACCATCGGGTGCCGGAGCACCGCGGTGCCGGATCGCCCGTGCCGCCAGTACGCGAGGTCGGAGCCGCAGATGCCCCCCCATTCCATCGCGACCAGCACCTCACCGGGTCCGGCGGTGGGATCGGGCAGCTCGTCGACCCGCAGGTCACCGGCTCCGTGTACGACGACGGCTCTCACAGCGCATCCTCCAGTCGGGTGAGGTCGCGCCCACGGACCTCCGGCATCATCAGGGCGCCGATCAGGCCGATGGCGGAGTACGCCAGCAGCATGAGCGCGAGTGGCCACCAGGAGTGGAACAGCGCGGTGAGCGAGGCGGCGATGATCGGGCCGATGGCGGTCGACAGGATGCCGCCGACCTCCTTCGCCACCGCGAGCTGGGTGAACCGGGTCCGGGCGCCGAAGAGCTCGGCCATCGTCACCGACTCCAGGGAGAACAGCGCGAGCACGCTGACGTTGTGCAGCACGATGATGCCCAGGATGATCCCGACCGATGCCGGGGCACCGATCAGGGCCATGCCGGGGATCGCCAGCAGCGCTGAGGCGCCCAGGAACGCCAGGTACAGCGGTCGGCGCCCGTACTTGTCGGACAGCCAGCCGACCAGCGGGACCGTGACGAACCCGACCGCGGAGGAGATCAGGATCGCGTTGGTCGGCAGCGTCTTGGCCCGGCCCAGTTCGGTCACCAGGTAGGCGACCAGGAAGGTCTGGATCAGGCCCGAGTTCCCGGCCTGGCCGAACCGGAGCATCAGGGCCACGAAGAACGCCCGGCCCTTGCGCTGGCTGACGACGGCCCGGGCGGCGTCGTCGTCCTGCGCGGCGCGCTCCCGCAGTTCCTGGGAGCTGAGCGCCTTGCCGTCCACGACGTCCGGCCGGTCCTCGAACACCGGCGATTCCTTGAGGTGCATCCGGATCCACATCGCGAGGAACAGCACCAGGAACGACCCCAGGAACGGGATGCGCCAGCCCCAGCTCAGGAGTTGGTCCTCACTGAGCAGGGCGACCAACAGTGCCCACAATCCGGTGGCGACCAGGGTCGCGGAGTTGGTGCCGAGCGCCACCAGCGACCCGATCAGGCCGCGCTTGTCCCGCGGCGCGTACTCGGTGAGCATCGTGGTCGCGCCGGCGATCTCCGCGCCGGCTCCGAAGCCCTGGATCAGCCGGAGCGTGACCAGCAGGATCGGGGCCAGCACGCCGACCTGGGCGTAGGTGGGCAGGGCGCCGATCAGGGTGGTGGCGATGCCCATGAGGGCGATGGTGAAGAACAGCACGCCCTTGCGGCCCACCCGGTCGCCCATCCGACCGAAGACGAAGGCGCCGAGCAGTCGTGCGCCGTAGCCGACGCCGTAGGTCGCCATCGCCAGGATGATCGCGATGCCCGGTGCGGTGTCCGGGAAGAACAGCGGGGTGAAGACCAGGGCCGCTGCCAGGGAGTAGAGCTGGAAGTCCAGGAACTCCAGGGCGGTGCCGAGCCAACCGGAGACGGCGGCGCGGGTCAGGTCGGAGGTCGATCGTTGGGCGGGACCGGGTTCGGTGAGGGTGTCACGGGTGGTCATCAGGGCTCCTCTGTGTGCCGACCACGGAGCCCCGCCCGCCCGGATCACCGGCTCCGTCATCGGCCGACAACATTGTCTACCGCGCTTGTGCACAGCTCTTGTATGCAAGCATCGCCCGCCGGTTCCTGTCAACGAAATCCCAGTACGATGCAGCGGTGGAAGCCGTCAGGAGCAGCCGGGACGTGGTGTACGAGTCGATCCGGTCCCGCGTCCTGACCCTGGATCTGGCACCGGGCGCACCGCTGTCCGAGAACGAACTCGCCGCTGAGCTCGGGGTCTCGCGCACGCCGATCCGGGAGGGGCTGATCCTGCTGGCCCGCGAGGGACTGGTGCACGTCTTCCCGAAGGTGGGGTCCTTCGTCGCCCGGGTGGAGATCGAGCGCGTGCGGGACGCGCAGTTCCTGCGGGAGTCGGTCGAGCTCGGCTCGTTGCGGGACGTGCCGCGTGCACCCGACCCCGCCGTGGTGGCCGAGCTCCGGGCGAACCTGGACGACCAGCGAGCGGTGCTGAACGACCTGGAGGCGTTCTTCCGCCTCGACGAGGAGTTCCATCGCGGCCTGATGCGGCTGGCCGGTCACGACCGGGTGTGGCCCACGGTCGTCTCGGCCAAGGGGCACCTGGACCGCGCCCGCCGACTCGGTCTGCGCGAGGCGACCGCCGCACCGTTCCACGCGCAGCATGCGGCGATCCTCGATGCCGTGGTCGCTGGGCACGCCGATCAGGCGGTCGACCTCCTGCGCGGCCACCTGCGCGCGGTGCTGGCCGACATCGAGGCGGTGCGGGCGTCGCATCCCGAGCTGTTCGCCACCGGTGACCCCGGCGTCCCGGTGCGGCGGACCGTCGCGGTGTGGGGCTGATCGGCCGCCGTGTACCGGCTGGTCAGCGCAGGTCGCCGACCAGCCGGTACACGGCGGTGCGCACCCGGTCCTCGTCGAAGGGCTCGGTGCCCAGCTGACCGTGCAGCACCAGCCCCTCGATCAGGGCGTCGACCATCGGTGCCAGCTCGCTCGGGAAGTGCCGGGCCAACGACGCCCGGGAGCGTTCCATCCAGTCCTGGGTCAGCGCGCGGTAGCGCGGGTCGCGGGCCGCCAGGGCGTACAGCTCCGCCGACAGCACCAGATCGCGGCCGTAGTCGGTGCCGTGGGTGACGATGATCCGGACGACCGCCTCGCGCGGGTCCTCGCCCGCCGGGAGCTCGGCCATCATCCGGTCGAACCGGGCGTGCTGGGTGTCCGCGAGATGGCTGAACGCGGCGAACAGCATGTCGTCCCGGGTGGGGAAGTGGTAGGTCATCGACCCCATCGGCACGTCGGCCGCCTCGGCCACCGCCCGGTAGGTGGCACCGGCCGTGCCGTCGCGGGCGATCAGGTCCAGCACCGTCTCCACCAGGCGCTCGCGGCGGCCCGGGTCGGTGCGGCGCGCCCTCACAACACGGCTGCCAGCTCGCGCAGGGCGGCCATCGGGTCGGCGCCGACCGGGATGAAGACGCTGGAGGTGACCCCCGATGCGCCGAGCTCGGCGATCCGGGCGCGCACCTGGTCGACGGTCCCGGCCAGTGCCAGCTGCCGCACCCAGGCATCCGGCAGGTCCCGGGCGAACGACGCGCGGTCGACGGCGGTGCGGCGCAGCTCGGCCAGTGCGTCGGCGAAGGGCAGGGGCGCCAGGTGCGGCGCCCAGTCCGGCTCGCCGATCCACTCCAGGCCGGGGCGCGCGGCGGCCAGCGCCGCCGACTCGTCCTCGCGCACCACGCCGACGTTGTAGGCGACCACCGCATGGTCGCCCGCCGGGGCGATCGACCCGAGCGCGGCGCGGGTGTATTCCGGGGTGGTCGGCTCGGCCAGCACGGTGCCGTCCGCCAGCCGTCCCGACGCGGCCAGCGACTTCGGTCCGCGCACCCCGAACAGCAGCGGCGGCACCCGGTCCGGCACCACGGCGGGATCCAGGGCCAGATCGGCGGCCGACCCGCCGGACAGCAGGGCGCGCAGCGTGCGCACATAGTCGCTCAGGAAGCTCAACGGCTTCTCCGGCCAGCAACCGGCCTGCCGCATCCAGCCCGGCATGCCGTGCCCGATCCCGACGTCCACCCGGCCGGGGAACAGCTGCTCGAGGGTGGCGATCTCCATCGCGGCATAGGCGACGTTCCGCACGGCGGCGGGCAGGATGCCGATCCCGACCCGGATCCGCTCGGTGGCGGCCAGGGCGGCGGCGGCTTGCGCGAAGCCACCGCGGTAGCTGAGGTCCTCGACCAGCCACAGCTCGTCGTAGCCCAGCGCGTCGGCCTCGCGGGCGAAGGTGGTGAACTGCGCGGCGGGCAGGTCACGGGGCAGCATCACGCCGATCCTGGTCATGCCCAGAGTTCTATCAGAACACCCGGATAGACGACGAGGCCCCCACCGATGCGGGTGGGGGCCTCGTCCGCTCTCACTTGGTCAGCGGCGCCAGGGTGTCGTCCTTGGCGTAGACCTCGGCGGCGTTCTCCTTGGTGACGATCACCGGGGTGAGCAGGTAGCTCGGGACCACCTTGACCCCGTTGTCGTACGACTTCGTGTCATTGATCTCCGGCTCCTCGCCCTTCTGCAGGGCCTGGATCTCCTTGATGGTCTGGGCGACCAGCTCGCGGGTGTCCTTGTAGATGGTCGAGTACTGCTCCCCGGCCATGATCGACTTCACCGACTCGACCTCGGAGTCCTGTCCGGTGATCACCGGGGTCTCCTTGCCGGCCTGGGCCACCGAGGTGAGGGCGGCACGGGCCAGGGTGTCGTTCGGCGACAGGATGCCGTCCAGCTCGGTGTCGGCGTAGGAGCCGGACAGGATCGTGTCCATCCGCTTCTGCGCGTTCTCGGCCTTCCACCCCTGGGTGGCGATCTGCTCGAAGGACGTCTGCCCGGAGACCACGACCAGGGTGCCGTCGTCGATCTTCGGCTGCAGCACGCTCATCGCACCCTCGAAGAACGGGGTGGCGTTGGCGTCGTCCGGCGACCCGGCGATCAGCTCGATGTTGTACGGCCCGTCACCCTTGCGGGCGGCCAGCCCCTCCAGCAGCGACTTCCCCTGCAGGACACCGACCTGGTAGTTGTCGAAGGCCACGTACATGTCCACCGCATCGGTGTTCTTCACCAGCCGGTCGTAGGCGATGACGTGGGCGCCGTTCTCCTTGGCGGCCTCCAGCTGGGAACCGAGCTGGGAACCGTCGATGGCGCCGACCACGATCACGCTCGCGCCCTGCTCGGTCATCGCCTGGATCTGGTTCTGCTGCTCGGTGACACCGGAGTTGGCGAACTGGACGATCGGGTCGAACCCGGCCTCGGTCAGGCCGTCCTTGAACAGCTGCTCGGCGAGCACCCAGTTCTCGGAGGTCTTCTGCGGCAGCGCTACCCCGATCGTGGCGTCGGCGGCGAAGCCGCTGGACTCGGTGGCGCCGCCGGACGACTCGTCGTCGGAGCCACCGCGTTCGGAGGAGGAACAACCGGACAACAGGAGCGCTCCGGCGGCTCCGGCGGCGACCAGCGCCGCAGTCAGCTTCTTCATGGGTGATGTCACTCTTCCTCGGTTGAGCACCCGTCGTTGGATGCGGTCGAGCGCCGTGCCGGATGCTCCGGCACGGCGAATCAGTTGCGGGCGAGCGTCTCCGCGGGGGAGACCGGATTGGCGCCGGTGCCCTGGCCGCTGTCGTCGCCCTCGGGGTTCACCGGGCCGCGGCGCACGCCCTTGAGCAGGAGTCCGACGATCGACGGCCGGCCCTGGATCTTGTTGTAGACGTCGAAGGCGACGGCGGCGAGCAGCACCAGGCCCTTGATCATCTGGGTGCTGTCCGACCCGACGCCCATCAGCTGCAGGCCGTTGTTCAGCACCGCCATCACCAGGCCACCGATCAGCGACCCGACCACGGTGCCGACACCGCCGGAGACCGCCGCGCCACCGATGAACACCGCGGCGATCGCGTCCAGCTCCCAGTTGGTGCCGTCGAACGGTCCGGAGGCGGTGGACCGGCCGATGAAGATGATCCCGGCCAGCGCGGCGAGGATCGACATGTTCATCATCACGAAGAAGTTGGTCCGCCGGATGTTCACGCCGGACAGCGACGCGGCGATCCGGTTGCCGCCCACCGCGTAGACGTGCCGACCGGTGATCGTCCGGTTGGAGATGAACGCGTACACCAGCACCAGCACGACCAGGATCACGCCGGAGATCGGGAAGGAGGTGCCGTACCGCCCGGAGCCGAACAGCCAGGTGGCCCCGGCGATCACCGCGGCGAGCAGCACCACCCGCACCACCGACGCCCAGGTCGGGATCGGGGCACCGCCGAGTCGACGGGCCGAGCGACGACGCCGGGTCTCGCCGTAGACCAGCGCGGCGATGGCCAGGATGCCCAGCAGCAGGGTCGAGTTGTTCAACCCGGTGTTCGGCCCCCACTCCGGCAGGTATCCGGCACCCAGGAACTGGATCTCCTTCGGCACCGGCACGGTGTTCGACTTGCCGATGTACTGGTTGGCTCCGCGGAAGAACATCATCCCGGCCAGGGTGGTGATGAAGCCCGGGATGCCGACGTAGGCCACCCAGAATCCCTGCCAGGCACCGATCACCGCGCCCACCGCCAGGCCGAGCACGATGCCCAGCCACCACGGGATGCCCCAGTCCCGGATCGCCAGCGCCACGATGATGCCGACCACCGCCGCCACCGACCCCACCGACAGGTCGATGTGCCCGGCGATGATCACCAGCACCATGCCGATCGCCAGGATCAGCACGTAGGAGTTCCCGTTGATGATGTTCTGCGCATTGGTCGGGGTGAGCACCTTGCCGCCGGTGGCGAACTGGAAGATCAGCACCAGTGCGATCAGCGCGAACACCATGCCGAACTGCCGGGCGCCGCCGCCGAACAACTGCTTGAGTGACGTCATCGTCTGTCCTTCAGTGGGTGACTGCGGGGCTGGAACCGGTCATCAGGCGCATCAGGTCCTCCTGGTTCGCCTGCTCCCGGTCGAGGACACCGGTGATCCGGCCCTCGAAGATGGTGTAGATCCGGTCGCACAGACCGAGCAGCTCGGGCAGCTCGCTGGAGATGACCACCACGCCCTTGCCGGCGTCGGCCAGCCGCTGCACCAGGCCGTAGATCTCGTACTTGGCGCCGACGTCCACGCCCCGGGTCGGCTCGTCCAGGATCAGCAGGCCCGGCTCGGGGAACATCCACTTGCCGAGCAGCACCTTCTGCTGGTTGCCGCCGGACAGTTTGACGACGCCCTCGCGCACCGAGGGGGTCTTGATGTTCAACGACTTCCGGTAGTGCTCGGAGGCGATGAACGCGGTGTCGGTGTCCAGCACCCGGTGCTTCGTGATCCGCTTCAGATCCGCCGACACGATGGTGTCGAGGATGCTGTCCAGCAGGTTCAGGCCCTGGATCTTGCGGTCCTCGGGCACGTACGCGATGCCGTGGTCGATGGCCTGCTGCACCGTGGTCAGCTCGACCGGCTTGCCGTCGATCAGCAGCTGCCCGCCCCGCCAGCGCCCGTACGACCGGCCGAAGATCGACCGGGCCAGCTCGGTGCGACCGGCGCCCATGATCCCGGCGAAGCCGACGATCTCCCCGCGCCGGACGTGGAAGGTCGATCCCTTGCACACCAACCGGTCGGCGACCTGCGGGTGTTCGACCGTCCAGTCCTTCACCTCGAAGAAGACCTCGCCGATCTGCGGCGTGTGGTCCGGGAACCGGTGGTCCAGCGACCGGCCGACCATGCCGCGGATGATCCGGTCCTCGTCGACCTCACCGGCGCTCGCGTCCAGCGTCTCCACCGTGCGGCCGTCCCGGATGATGGTGATCGAGTCGGCGATGGCGGCGATCTCGTTCAACTTGTGGCTGATCATGATGCTGGTCAGGCCCTTGGCCCGCAGCCCGCGCAGCAGGTCGAGCAGGTGCTCGGAGTCCTCCTCGTTCAGCGCCGAGGTCGGCTCGTCCAGGATCAGCAGCTTCACGTCCTTGGACAGCGCCCGGGCGATCTCCACCAGCTGGGCCTGACCGACGCCGATGTTCTTCACCAGCTCGTCGGGTGAGGTGTCCAGGCCGACCCGGGCGAGCAGTTCGGCGGCGCGCTCGCGGGTGGTGTCCCAGTCGATGCCGAACGGGCCGGAGTTCTCGTTGCCGAGGAAGATGTTCTCCGCGATGGACAGCTCGCCGATCAGCGCGAGCTCCTGGTGGATGATCACGATCCCGGCGCGCTCGCTGGACTTGATGTCCTTGAACCGGACCTCCTCGCCCTGGTAGACGATCTGCCCGTCGTAGCTGCCGTAGGGGTAGACGCCGGAGAGGATCTTCATCAGCGTCGACTTGCCGGCGCCGTTCTCCCCGCAGATGGCGTGGATCTCGCCGGCGCGGACCGTCATCCGTACCTGGTCCAGGGCGCGCACGCCGGGGAACGTCTTGGTGATCGCCCTCATGTCGAGGACGACGGGGCTGTCCGGCATCGCGCCTGCTCTCTGTGCCGATCGTTCGTCGTTGAACGGCAGGACAGTAGGGACGCCGCGAGCTACGCGTCAACAGTTGAACGCAAAATCCACCCGCCGTTATCGTTCTGCAATGCGGCAGGGAGGGGATTTGCCGACAACCTGTGAAGGCAAAGCGTCATGCCCAGCGCGGTCGGGTCGGCACCGTGGCACCGGCGATCGCCCCGATGATCTCCTCCGGCGCCGAGGTCCCCGCGTCGAAGGACCCGTTGTTCCGGCCGTGCCGCAGCACCTCGATCCGATCCGCCACCGCCCGCAGGTCCGCCAGGTTGTGGCTGATGATCAGCACCGCCAGGCCCATCGCCCGCAGCCGCTCGATCAGGGTCAGCACCTCGGCGGTCTGCACCACCGACAGCGCGGCGGTCGGCTCGTCCAGCACCAGGATCCGAGGCCGGGTGGTCAGGGTCCGGGCGATCGCCACCGCCTGCCGCTGGCCACCGGACAGCTCGCGCACCGGCACCCGCACCGACGGCACCGTGATCGTCAGATCGCGCAGGATCTCCGCCGCCGCCAGCTCCATCCCGTCGATGTCCATCGGACGGTGCTTGGAAGCCCGCAGCTCCCGGCCCAGGAAGACGTTCGCCGCCACACTCAGGTTCTCGCACAGCGCCAGGTCCTGGAACACGGTCGAGATGCCCAGCGCGTGCCCGGCGGCCGGATTCGGGATCGCCACCGGATCGCCGCCGACCTCCAGCACCCCGGAGTCCGGCTGCACCACCCCGGAGACGATCTTCGCCAGGGTCGACTTCCCGGCGCCGTTGTCCCCGACCAGCGCCACCACCTCGTGCGGGCGGACCTGAAGGTCGACCTCGATCAGCGCCTCCACCGCGCCGAACCGTTTGGTCACCCGGCGCAGCGCCAGGGCGGGTGCGCGGTCGGCCGCCCCACCCGTCCCGGTCATCGTCGCCTCCACACTGAGTGCCACGACGTCAGTCTCCGTCCGGTCGCACCGTCCAGCGCGTCATCGCGCTGGTGTCCTCCAGAGCGAGCAGCACCGCGCCCGCGACCTCGGCCCGGGAGCCCAGCTCGGCCCCGACCACCTCCAACGGCGCCAGATGGTTCAGCGGCACCCGACGCCGGATCGCCTCCCGCATCGGACCGATCAGCAGCTCACCGGTCTCGGCCAGCTCCCCACCGACCACCACACACTGCGGGTTCACCGCGATCGCCAGCCCGGCCACCACCGCGCCGATGGTCGCCCCGGCATCCGCCACCACCTGCCGACACCCCGGGTCGCCGTCATTCGCCAACGCCACGATGTCCCGCAGCGTCAACGACCCCCGGCTCGCCCGCAGCACCTCGATCAGCGCCGGCGCACCCGCCACCGTGTTCAGGCACCCGCGGCTGCCGCACAGGCAGACCACCCCACCCGCATCCACCTGGACGTGCCCGATCTCGCCCGCGGTCCCGGCGAACCCCCGGTGCAACCGGCCCGCCAACGACACCCCCGCACCCGTGCCGTGCGACACCCGCACGTACACCGAGTCCTGGAACTGCCGCGCCGCACCCAGTCGGCTCTCCGCCAGCGCCCCCAGATTCGCGTCGTTGTCCACGAACACCGGCACACCCAGCCGCTTCGACATCACCTGCGCCACCGGTGCGTCGTCCCACCCGCGCAGGATCCCCGGCACCGACACCGTCCCGGTCGCCGCATCCACCGGCGCCGGCACCCCGATCCCGATGCCCAGCAGCTCGTCCAGCGACGAACCCACCCGCTCCAGCAACTCCACGATCAACAGCGCCGCCCGGTCCAGACTCGTGTCCGCGCGATGCTCGTGCGGCAACGGCAACGACTGCTCCACCAACGTCTGCTGCGCGGTGTCCGCCAAAGAGATCGCCATGTGCCGGGTCCCGATGTGGATGCCCGCCGCGATCCCGGTCCGGTGCACCATCGTCACCAGCGCCGCCCGACGGCCGTTGTAGACCGTCGCCTTGACCTCGACCTCACCCGCGCCCTGCAACTCGCGCACGATGTTCGAGACCGTCGCCGCCGACAACCCGGTCGCCGACGCCAACTCCACCTGGGTCAGGCCGCCGTACCGCCGGATCGTGTCCACGACGGTCGCACGATTGGCCTCACGCAGGGCGGTCTGGGAACCAGCCATCGCGGGCGACCTCCCGTCCTCGCGCCGATGCCCCTGCCGGGAGGAGGGTACTCCGGGCGGGTGTCAGCGGGGGTGTCGGGATGGTCAGTCGTCGGCGCCTGGTGCGGCGGCGTCGGGCTGGGCGTCCGGTCGCTCGTCGGCGGACGGCGCGGTCTCGGGGGTCACCAGGTCGGGGCGTGGGCCGTAGCCGTTGGCCGCACCGCCGTCGCCGTAGGGATCACCGACGAGCGGGTCGCCCTTCTTCCAGGTGCTGGGCGGGAGTTCGTCGTTGCGGAGGGGAACAAGGTCGCGCGACGCATAGACCAGGTCGCCCAATCGCTCGGACTTCGGCGTCGGTTCGAAGTCGGGTCCCATTGCCGAGACGCTCGCGTCGATGATCGCGTCGTCCACGCGCGTGCGCTCGGCTGCAGTGAGTTCGCCGCCAGACCGGATGATGTCGAGGATCTTCGGTTCGTAGCGATCGAGTGCTTCATAGAGGTCCGCCAGAGATTCGGGGGGTAACTCGTCGAAGAGTGGGCTCATAACGGCTGCCTCTCAGTAGGCGGTGACGACTTCACCGAACTCGTTGACGACGACGGTCAAATCGTCAGACCTGAACCTCCACGTCCCGTTCTCCGGCTGCCAGATGGGTCGTCTGGGCGGGCTGTCGACGAGTTCCTCGATCCGTTGTCTCGCGACCGAGCGGTCGGTCATACGGTCGAGCGCGTGGTCCTTGTATCCGATGACGTGGTGCGGGAAGTCCTCGGGTACCGCGTCCGGGCTACGGTAGCCATTGCCACCGCCGCGGCTCGGTCCCTGGAACGGTTGGACGGCGCTGTCGCCCATCGCCGCCAACCCGGCGCGGGCGGTGCCCTGGATCGCCAGCCCGCCGCCCGCCGCGACCATCCCGGCCCCGGCGACATTGGCCGGGACGCCGAGCACCGCCCCGATCCCGGTGGCGTCGAGCAGGACGCCGCCGACCTCGATCCCGCCACCGACGCCCATCATGCCGAGGCCGCCGATGATCTCGAGCAGCAGGTCGGGGTGCTGGGTGAGGGCGTTGCCGAAGGACATCACCCCGTTACCAAGGGCGGCACCGACATCGCCCGCCCCGTGCCAGAAGTCCGACCAGGTTCCACCCACGCCATTCCAGAAGCCGCCGTCGTCGGGTGCCTCGTCGGCGATGGCGCGGATGGTCGCGGCGGCCTGCTCAACTGACTCGGTGTCGTACCGGCGGGCGGCTGCCAGGGCGGTGACGGCCTCCTCCCGCAGAACCTCGCCGGGGTCGAACGTGGGGGGCAGTGCGGCATCGCGCACCGCCCGGCTCATCCGCTGACCGTCCTGCCACAGGTCGACCGCCGTGGCTGCTCGGCGGCGGGCGGTGGACACGTCGTCGGCGTAGCCGTCCAGGACGCAGGCCGCTCGGTGGTGTGCGGTCGCTGCGGTGTCGAGGCGTCGGGCGATGGTGCGGGTGGTGGTGGTGAGCCGGTCGCCCGCGTTGCCTTGCCAGATCCGGGTCGGGTCGATCGAGAGCAGGGCGGCGCAGGCGTGATCGAGGATCGCCGCTCGTCGGCGTTCCTGGTCCGCGAGGTCGCGGGCGGTCTCCGCGTCACCGTCGATGAGCACCCGGGGGTCGTCGCAGGTGGCCAGGTCGCTCACCGGGGTACCTGCCGGGCGAGGTGATCGTCGGCTGCCCGGTAGGCCCGCGCTGCCAGGTCGAGGCGATCGGCCAGTTCGCCCACGTCATCTGCCGTGCGACGGTCGGCGACCGTCCATCGGTCCTGCATCCGGGTCAGTGCCTGGTCCAGCGCTGGTTGTCCGAGTCGGGCGCAACCGGTCTCGGGTGCCCGGGTCAGGTCGGTCTGGACGTCCCGGATGCCCTCGGCCAGCCCGGCCAGGGCGTCCACATCCACGGTCAACCTCGCCACTGCGTCCCTGCTTCCTCTCGGCAGCAGGGACGTTAAGGCTGGTCAACGGCGCAGGGAACTCTGATGAGTAGCATCCGCGCCGAATTGAGTGGGCCACTCAGGCCTGAACTGGACCGACGCCCCTACTCAGGGGTGCCGGGTCGTGGTGGTCCACTCAGCGGTCGCAGCCGCAGACGTCGTTCATCTCCAGCACCTGCTCACCCGGTTGCGCCCACGCCTCGGCCTCCGCGATGGACGCGAAGGTGCGACCGGCGAGGCGGCCGGTGGGGAGCATGACGACGACCTCGGTGTGTTCGCGGGGGTCGGACCAGGTGTCGGTGGACATGGGATGCCTCTCGGTCGGGTCCAGTGAGAACAGATCGATCGGCGCAGAGCTTCCCGGCGAGTACCGTCCTGCGCGATGGACGACACCGAGTGGGCCGCGGGTGCCCGGCGGGACAGCGGCCGGGCGTGGCGTCATCGGTGCCGGTGGTGGCGTCGCGGCACGGTGCCCCCGGTTCCGGAGCCGCGCGGCGGTGGCTTCCTGCTGCACCCCGACCTCGGCGCACCACGGGTGATCGACGACCAGATGCTTCCGCCGCTGACGGAATCGGGCATGTCATCGGAATGGCTCGGCCTCTCCGATGACCAGCGGGACGCCCGATTGCGCCTCACCTGGCGGTCCACGGTCAGCTGGGCGCTCGAACAGGGGGCGGACCGGGTCCTCGTCCAGGACGTGATGGCCGATCGCACGCAGCAGCTCACCTGGGCCGCGGCGGCCCGGGGGCGTGCGCATGGCTGGCTCGTGTTTCCCGATCTCGAGCCTCAGTCGATGCGCACCTTCCTGGACTCCTTGTTCGATCATCCCGTCGAGGTCGCGGTGATCGCCGACGGCGAGCTGATCGCCCAGGTCTACGAAACGTGGGACGGGATCGTGGTCTACGGCGAAGGTGCTGCTGGCGTCGTTGCCGGGTGACAGCAGGGAGCGGCCCGGCACCCCGCGCAGGGGCACCGGGCCGCCGTAGTCCACTCAGTCCAGCGTCGCGACGTCGATCACGAACCGGTACCGCACGTCCGAGGCGAGCACCCGCTCCCACGCCTCGTTGACCTGGTCGGCGGAGATCACCTCGATCTCGGCGCCGTACCCGTGCTCGGCGCAGAAGTCGAGCATCTCCTGGGTCTCGGCGATGGAGCCGATGGCCGATCCGGCGAAGGAGCGCCGGGCGCCGATCAGGGAGAACACCCGTACCGGCAGCGGCTGCGGCGGGGCGCCGACGTTGACCAGGGTGCCGTCGACGGCGAGCAGGGAGAGGTAGGCGGTGAGGTCGAGCTCGGCGCTGACGGTGTTGACGATCAGGTCGAAGGACCCGCGCAGCTGCTCGAAGGTGTCGGGGTCGCTGGTGGCGTAGTAGTGGTCGGCGCCGAGGCGCAGGCCGTCCTCCTGCTTCTTGAGCGACTGGGAGAGCACGGTGACCTCGGCGCCGAGGGCGTGGGCGTGCTTGACGGCCATGTGGCCGAGTCCGCCCATGCCGATGACGGCGACCCGGGTGCCGGGGCCGGCGTTCCAGTGCCGCAGCGGGGAGTAGGTGGTCACGCCCGCGCAGAGCAGCGGCGCGGCGACGTCCAGGTCGATGCCGTCCGGGATGCGCAGCACGAAGTCCTCGGTGACGACGACCTGCTGGGAGTAGCCGCCCTGGGTGATCGACCCGTCGCGGTCCTTCCCGGCGTAGGTCTGGGTGTTGCCGTGCAGGCAGTACTGCTCCTGGCCCTGGCGGCACTGCTCGCACTCGCCGCAGGAGTTGACCATGCAGCCGACGCCGACCCGGTCGCCCACGGCGAAGCGGGTGACCTCCGAGCCGACCTCGGCGACGATCCCGGCGATCTCGTGGCCAACGACCAGTGGGTAGGGCACCTGGCCCCACTCGCCGCGGGCGGTGTGGATGTCGGAGTGGCAGATCCCGGCGAACTTGATGTCGATCCGGATGTCGCGGGGGCCGACGTCGCGGCGTTCGATGGTGGTGCGGACCAGGGGCTGGTCGGGTGCGGTGGCGGCGTACGCGTTCACAGTCGTGGGCATGGGATCGATGGTGCGTCCGCCGCGGCGCGGACGCCAGGCGGGATGGGGGCACTGCCATGACCCCCGTGGTGCGCCGTTCGGGTGACGCACCCATCCACCGCACGGGGTGGTCCGAACCTCTGACGTGGCACGACGCCGCGATCGCACCCCGCACCCAGATGGAGGAACCCGATGAGCACCACCCTTGATGCCGAGACCGAGCGCCGCACCGCGGTGTACGGCGACCCGCTGAGCGTCCGGGAGCGGATCGTGCTGGCCGAGATGGGTGAGGGCGTCACGTTGGAGGACATCGCCCGCCGCCTGTTCGTCAGCCGCAACACGGTCAAGACCCAGGTGCGCTCGATCTACCGCAAGATCGGCGCGTCGAGCCGGGCGGAGGCGGTCGCCTGGGCGCGGGCGGCGGGCATCCGCTGAGCCGCGATGTGGCTTCACCCCCGAGTTTGTTGTTTTGGGTTGACTTCGCGTGAGCGTGCGCCGCACACTCGTCCGGTCGGGACGGACCGGCAGCACCTCACGATGGAGTCGACGTGTACGCAACGGAGCGCCAGCAACAGATCCTCGCCGTGGCCCGGCGGGACGGTCGGGTGGATGTCACCTCGCTGGCTGCTGACCTCGATGTCACCACCGAGACCGTCCGCCGCGATCTGACGGTGCTGGAACGGCACGGCCTGGTGCGCCGGGTGCACGGCGGCGCGATCCCGGTCGAACGCCTCGGATTCGAGCCGGGCCTGGCCCAGCGCGAGGGCCTGCTGTCGGCGGAGAAGGAGCGGATCGCCAAGGCCGCTCTGGACGAGTTGCCGGACGGCGGTTCGGTGCTGCTGGACGCCGGGACGACCACGGTGCGCCTCGCCGAGCTGCTGCCGACCGACCGTGAGCTGACCGTGGTCACCCACGCACTGCCGGTGGCCACGGTGTTGGCCACACGTTCCCACATCACACTGCACCTGGTGGGCGGCACCGTCCGCGGCCGCACGCTGGCGGCGGTGGGCAGCTGGGCGCTGCGCGAGTTGGCCGAGATCCGGGTGGACGTCACCTTCCTCGGCACCAACGGCCTGAGCGTCGAACACGGCCTGACCACCCCCGACCTGGCGGAGGCGGCGGTGAAGGCCGCCCTGGTCGCCGCCGGTCGACGCACCGTGGTGCTGGCCGACCACACCAAGCTCGGCCGCGAGGACTTCGCCCACGTCGCGCCGCTGTCGGCGATCGACGCGCTGGTCACCGATTCCGGGGTGTCGCCGGAGCTGGCCGAGGAGATCGAGTCCGCCGGTACCCGGGTGGTGCGGGCATGATCGTCACCCTGACCCCGAACCCCAGCCTGGACCGTGCGCTGGACCTGCCCCGGCTCGACCCGGGCGAGGTGAACCGGGCCACCGCCGAGCACCTGCACCCCGGCGGCAAGGGACTGAACGTCACCCGCGCGCTCGCCGCGCACCGGGTCGACTCGCGCGCCGTGCTGCCGGTGGGCGGCCCGGACGGGATGCGGATCGTCGACCTGCTGGCGGCGCAGGGCGTGGCGGCCCACCCGGTGCGGGTCGCCGGAGACACCCGGTCGAACCTGACCCTCGCCGAGTCGACCGGCCGGACCACCAAGGTGAACAGCCCGGGGGTGGCCCTGTCCGCCGCCGAGGTCGACGCGCTGCTCGCGGCGGTCGAAGCCGAGCTGCTGCCGGACGCCCGCGCCCTGGTGATCGCCGGATCGCTGCCCACCGGGCAGGCGCCGGAGCTGATCGCCCGGGCGATCGAGATCGGCGTGCGTGCGGGGGTGCCGGTCGTCCTGGACAGCTCTGGCGCCCCGCTCGCCGCCGCCGTCGCCCACGGCGGGCTGGCGCTGGTGAAGCCGAACGACGAGGAGCTCGCCGAGCTGGTCGGCGCCGAGCTGACCACGGTCGGTGACGTCCAGAGGGCGGCCCGGCAGCTGATCGCCGACGGCATCGGCGCGGTGCTGGTCTCGCTCGGCAGCCACGGCGCGCTGCTGGTGCACGCCGACCGCAGCTGGTGGGCGGGCGGCCCCGCGCTGGTCCCGCTGTCCACCGTCGGCGCCGGCGACTGCACGCTGGCCGGCTTCCTGGCCGCCGACGATCCCGATCCCGCGGTCCGGTTGATCCGGTCCGTCGCCTGGGGCCGCGCCGCGGTCCTCCTGCCGGGCAGTGCGGTGCCCGGCCCCGCCGACATCCACCCCGCCGAGGTCGCCGTCGTGGTCGACCCCGATGCCTCCACCACCCTCAAGGAGCTGTGACATGAGCCAGCCGCTCACCACCCCGGACCTGGTCCTCACCGACCTGGTCGCCGGCGACCGCGAGGACGCGACCGCCCAGCTGATCGCCGTGCTGCACGCCGCCGGGCGGGTCACCGACCCCGAGGGCTTCGGTGCCGACGTCCGCGCCCGTGAGGCCCAGATGCCCACCGGCATGCCCGGCGGTGTCGGCCTGCCGCACGCCCGCTCCGAGCACGTCACCGCGCCCAGCCTGGCCATCGGCAAGCTGCGCGACGGCGTGGACTGGGGCGCCGAGGACGGCCCGGCCCGGCTGGTCTTCCTGATCGCCGCCCCGGCCGGTGGCGACGCCGACCACCTGCAGATCCTGGCCGCACTGGCCCGTCGCCTGGTGCACGCCTCGTTCCGTGAGTCCCTGCTCGACGCCCCCGATGCCGCCACCGTGGCCGACATCATCACCCGAGAGGTCGTCCCGTCGTGAAGTTCGTCGCCGTCACCTCGTGCCCGACCGGGATCGCGCACACCTACATGGCCGCGGAGGCCCTCGAGCAGGCGGGTAAGGCAGCCGGGCACGAGGTCGTCGTGGAGACCCAGGGTGCCGCCGGTTCGACGCCCCTCGACCCCGCGGTGATCGCCGCCGCCGACGGCGTGATCTTCGCCGCCGACCTGGAGGTCCAGAACCGGGACCGGTTCGCGGGCAAGCCGACCGTCGACGTCGGCGTCAAGAAGGCCGTCCACGACGCCACCGGCGTGCTGAACCAGGCCATCGCCGCCGTCGAGTCCGGCCCGGTCGCCGACGCAGCTGCCCCGGCCGCCGCGCCCGCCACCCCGACCACGAAGGTCGACCCGAACGCCTCGGTCGGCGCGCGGATCCGGCAGTGGCTGATGACCGGGGTCAGCTACATGATCCCGTTCGTCGCCGCGGGCGGGATCCTGATCGCGCTCGGCTTCATGGTGGCCCAGGCCGCCTGGGGTGAGACCGGCGCGGTCGAGGTCACCAAGGTCACCGTGCAGGACCTGATCCAGAACTTCTCGGTCGCCTCCGGCCAGGACTGGGCGGCCCTGCTGTTCCAGACCGGCTCCGCCGCCTTCGCGTTCCTGGTGCCGGTGCTGTCCGGCTTCATCGCCTACGGCATCGCGAACCGCCCGGGTCTGGTGCCCGGATTCGTCGGCGGGTCGATCTCGGTCGCCATCGGCGCCGGCTTCCTCGGTGGCCTGGTCACCGGCTTCGTCGCCGGATTCCTCGCGCTGTGGATCAGCAACTGGCGGGTACCCAAGGGCGTGCGCGGTGTGATGCCGGTGGTGGTCACCCCGCTGCTGTCGTCGCTGATCACCGGCTTCCTGATGTTCGTGCTGATCGGTCGCCCGATCGCCGCGCTGATGGACGGGCTGACCTCCTGGCTGAACGGTCTGTCCGGGTCGAACCTGATCCTGATGGGGGTGCTGCTCGGCGCGATGATGGGCTTCGACCTCGGTGGCCCGGTGAACAAGGTGGCGTACACCTTCGCGGTGACCGGCCTGGCCACCACCGGTCTGGGCGCCGACGCCGTGCAGTACCGGATCATGGCCGCGGTGATGGCCGCCGGCATGGTGGCGCCGCTGGCCCTGGCGGTGGCGACCTTCGTCCGCAAGCAGCTGTTCACCGAGGCGGAACAGGAGAACGGCAAGGCGGCGGTGCTGCTCGGCCTGAGCTTCATCTCCGAGGGTGCGATCCCGTTTGCCGCCGCCGACCCGTGGCGGGTGATCGTCTCCTCGATGGTCGGGTCCAGCATCACCGGTGGCCTGGTGATGGCCTTCGGCTCCGGGCTGCAGGCACCGCACGGGGGCATCTGGGTGCTGCCGCTGATCTCCAACTTCGGTGGTTTCATCGCCGCCGTCGCGATCGGCACCGCGGTCTCCGCCGCCGTGGTGGTGCTGCTGAAGAGCCTGCGCAAGCAGCCGACCGTGACCCCGGCACCGGTGGCCGTCGCCGCCTGAGCCGCACGTTCGCGCACCCCTCGGCCCGTCGGGTCGGGGGGTGCGGTGCGTTCCGGGGCCCTAGGTCCCGTTCCCGCAGGTCGTGACGGGTCTTGACTGCTGCAGGCAAGCAGCCGACTCGCCCACGGGCGTGCGAACCGGCCACCACGAGTGGAAGGTCAGCACACGCCCGATGACACCCTTCTACGCCGACGCCACCGAGACCCTTGCGGTGTTCTGGGACGGTCGGCCGCACACCCGCGCCGATCTGCAGCAGCGCACCGGCCGGGCCCGGAACACCGTCACCAAGCACCTCGACCTGCTCAGTCGGCACCACCTGATCGCGAACGCCGGCAAGGACCCGGCCGCCACGGGTCGGCCCAGCGACCGGTTCCAGCTGAACGCCGGGGCCGGGGCGCTCGCGGTGGTGCAGCTCGACGGGGACCGCGCGCGGCTGACGCTGGCCGATCTGGCCGGGCGGGTGCGCGGCCGGTGCAGCGTGCAGCCCGACCTGCTGGCGCGCGGGCTGGCCCGGGCGGCGGAGACCTTCCTGCCCGGTGCGCCGGTGCTGACCGTCCTGCTCGCCGACTCCGGGATCGACGACCTGGACCCCGACGCCCTGGCGCACGATCTGCACGCGGCGGTCCACGTCCGGCCCTGGGCCGAGCTGGCCCTGGTGGCGGAGGCCGTGTCCGGCACCGTGCTCTGCCTGGACGTGGAGTGCACCGTCCGGGCCGCGACCCTGCTGGACGGTCGCGTGGTCTCCGGGGCCGGCGGACTGGCCGGGTCGGTCGGTTCCCTGGTGCTGCCCAGCCAGGAGTTCGCGCTCGGGATCGCCTGCCGCCGAAGCCTGGACGAGGTGCTCGCCGTCGCCCGTCGTAGCCCCGACGACCCCCGGGTGCAGCTCGCCGCCGGACGGCACCTCGGTCAGGCGGCCGCCGCGTTCTGCCGTCTGGTCGACCCGGGCACCCTGCTGCTGGCCGGACACGCCGCCCGCAACCGCGCCTTCCGCACCGGGCTGCTCGACGCGGTGACCGCGCGCACCCGGTGGGGCGGGCGAATCGAGGTGCGCCCGGTCGTCGGTGATCTGCGCACCGCGATCGCCCGGGGCGGCTGCGTCGAGGCCCGGCAGCTCACCGGCACCCCGGAACAGCTGGACCGGGTGCTGCGCACCGTGGACGGATCAGCGCTGCTGGCCGGGTGACCCGCGCCGGTCCCGCCACCGGTGCCACAGCCGCAGCACCCACGCCTTGAACCGGTCGGTGCGCCGCCGGATCGACGGGAACTCGGTGCCCAGCACCCCGAGCCCCAGGAAGATCAGCAACCACCCCGGGCCGGGCAGCACCAGCAGCACCACGCCGGTCGCCACGATGCTCACCCCGACCGTGGTCACCAGTGCCCGGTAGACGATCCGGGTGCTGCGCCGCCGGTGCAGTCGCTCGCGCAGGGCGTGCATCCGGCGCAGCACCGGGGAGCGCTCGGCGGCGGCCAGCTCGGCGGCCAGGCCGTCGGCGCTGTGCGGTCCGTCGGGGGCGGGGTGGGTCATGCGCGGTCAACGCGCGGGGGTGGGTGCGGGTTCCGCCCGCTCTGGGTGAACGCGGTCGAACCCGGCTGCACCCGGCTGAGTGGACGCCGGGCTCAGATCAGCATCCGGCGATCCACCTGTTCCGCCGCACCGGCCGTCCGCAGGGCGCCGCGCCACTCCACCGCCCGTCCGGCCGCCAACGACGCGGGCACGTCCAGCACCCGCTGGTTCCGGCTGCCCCGGAACGCCAGGGTCAGGTCCCTCTGCGCCAACTCGAACCGCCCGTCCACCAGCACGTCGATCTCGGCCAGCAACGCACGCTTGTCGGCGTCGTCGGCGAGCAGTTCCTCCAGGGTGTACCCGGTCCAGCACCACACGTCCTTGCGGTGGCCGTGCTCGGCACGCAGTCGCTGCACCACGTCCAGGCAGACCTGGGTGTTGAGGAAGGGCTCGCCACCGAGCAGGGACAGGCCCTGGACCGCCGGGTGGCGGAGGTCGGCGGCGATCCGGTCGGCGAGGTCGTCGTCGTAGGGCGTGCCGTAACGGAAGCTCCACGCGGCCCGGTTGAAACAGCCGTCGCAGGCGAAGGGGCAGCCGCTCACGTACAGCGAGCAGCGCACCCCCTCGCCGTCGACCATCACGAAGGGCTTGTAGTCGGCCACTCGGCACTGACTGAGCCGGTCGGCGGTCCAGTCGGGGCGCGGGTCGCGGGTCATGCCTCGGCGGGGACCGACCCGGTGCTGCCGGTCATGTGCTTCACCCGGGAGGAGATCTCCACGTGCCGGCCGTGCACCATCGGACGCTGTTGCGGGTTGCCGAGGTAGCCGCAGGTGCGCTTGACCACGTCACAGGTGCGCGGGTCGGTGTTGCCGCAGGACGGGCAGGCGAATCCACGCTCGGTCGGGGTGAAGTCGCCGGAGAAGTCGCAGGCCAGGCAGTGGTCGATCGGGGTGTTCGTGCCCAGGTAGCCGACCCGGTCGTAGGCGTAGTCCCACACGGCTTCCAGCGCCTTCGGGTTCTGCTGCAGCACCGGGTACTCGCAGTAGTGGATGAACCCGCCGGAGGCGTACTGCGGGTAGTCGGCCTCGAAGTCGAGCTTCTCGAACGGGGTGGGCGACTTGCGCACGTCGTAGTGGAAGGAGTTGGTGTAGTAGTCCTTATCGGTGATGTCCGGCACCGACCCGAACTTCTTGGTGTCCAGCCGGCAGAACCGGTCGGTCAGCGACTCCGACGGCGTGGAGTACACGCTGAACTGGTAGCCGTGCCGCGCGGTCCAGTCCTTCGCGTGCCGGTGCAGCGTCCGCAGGATGTCCAGCGTGAACTCCTTGGCCTCCGGGTCGGACTCCCACGCCCCGCCGAAGAACGCCGCCGCCGCCTCGTAAAGCCCGATGTAGCCGAGCGACACCGTCGCCCGACCGTCCCGGAACAGGGTGTCCACGTCGTCGCCGGGGGAGAGCCGCTCACCGAAGGCGCCGTGCACGTACAGGATCGGTGCGTTCTCCGGCACCGCCTCCGTGCACCGCTCGACCCGGTACAGCAGCGCGTCGTGCACCGTCTCCAGCCGCTGCTCCAGCAGCGTCCAGAACGCGTCCCGGTCACCGCGGGTCTCCAGCGCGATCCGGGGGATGTTCAACGTGACCACGCCCAGGTTCATCCGGCCCTCGACCACGTCCTCGCCCGCGGCGTTCGTCCACCCCTGCAGGAACGACCGGCAGCCCATCGGCACCTTGAACGACCCGGTGATCTCGACGATCTTGTCGTAGCTGAGGATGTCCGGGTACATCCGCTTGGTGGCGCATTCCACCGCGAGCTGCTTGATGTCGTAGTTCGGGTCCTCGACGTCCAGATTGGTGCCACGGCGCAGGGTGAAGATCAGCTTCGGGAAGATCGCGGTCCGGCGCTCCTTGCCCAGACCCAGGATGCGGATGTCCAGGATCGCCCGCTGGATCTCCCGTTCGAACCACCCGGTGCCCAGCCCGAAGCCCACCGACGTGAACGGTGTCTGCCCGTTCGAGGTGAACAGGGTGTTGATCTCGTACTCCAGCGACTGCATCGCGTCGTAGATGTCCTTGCTGGTCTTCTCCCGGGCGTACTCCTCGCGGCGCTCCTCGCCGTCGATCCAGCGCTCGGCGTCCGCCAGGTGCTTGGCGAAGTTCCGCTCGGCGTAGGGGGCCAGCAGCTCGTCGATCCGGTTCACCGAGCAGCCGCCGTACTGGCTGGAGGAGACGTTCGCGATGATCTGCGAGATCTGCGCGGTCGCGGTCTGGATCGACCGCGGCGGGTCGACCTGCGCGTTCCCGATCCGGAAGCCCTCCGCCAGCATCGTCCGGAAGTCGATCAGACAGCAGTTCGTCATCGGCGCATAGGGGTGGTAATCCAGGTCGTGATAGTGGATGTCGCCCTTCGCGTGGGCGTTGGCGACGTGGTCCGGGAGCATCCGCAGCCCGATCGCCTTGCCCACCGCCCCCGCGGTCAGATCGCGCTGGGTGTTGAAGACGTCGCTGTCCTTGTTGGCGTTCTCGTTGACGACCGACTGGTCCTTGCCGATCAACTGGCCCACCGAGTGATTGACGTCCAGCGCCCGGCTGCGGGCCACGTCCCGCTGCACCCGGTAGTCGATGTACGCCTGGGCCACCGCGTACTCGTGCGACTCCAACAGGATGTGCTCGACGACGTTCTGGATCTCGTAGATCTTCACCTCGCCGCTGAACCGGGCGGCGAGTTCCGCGTGCGCCTGCTCGACCAGGTCGGTCAGCATCAGCTCGTGCAGCGGAGAGACCTCGCCGTAGACCTCGACGAAGGCCTTGCGCAGCGCCGCGGCGATCCGGGTGCTGTCGTACGGCAGGGTGCGACCGTCGCGCTTCCGCACCATGAGTGTGTCGGTGCCGAGGCGGTCGGAGAGCATGGCGGTGATCCCTACTACTAGATGTTGTGGCCGGGTAAGACTGGCGGCACAACATGGGGGACACGCGGGGACCTTGGTCCCGGTGACCGATCACGGTGCGGCAAGGTCGTTCCGGGCGGCGGCGTGTCGGATCGGGCAGACTCCGACCAGTCAGTGTCGACAACCCGGAAGGACCACCATCGTGCCGACCCGTCAGGTCACCGTTGCCTCCGCCGTGGGGCTGCATGCCCGTCCCGCCTCGCTGTTCGCCCGGGCGGTCCAGGCGCACGCGGTCCCGGTCACGATCGCCAAGCAAGGCGGCACCCCGGTGGACGCCGCCAGCCTGCTGATGGTGATGGGCCTGGGGGTGCAGCACGGTGAGACGGTCGAGCTGAGCTCGGAGGCCGAGGGGGCGGACGCGGTGCTGGACGAGCTGGTGGCGATGCTGGCGCGGGACCTCGACGCGGAGTGAGGCGGGGTTCATCACGCCAGCGGCGAACACGGGACGCCTCGGGCCACCCCCGCCGTTAGCATCGAACAACGCCAGCCCCCGCCGTGTCCGGGCACCTGTCCGACATAGCGGGGACGCCGCTCGTGAGGAGTGCACATGTTCGAGAGATTCACCGACCGTGCCCGTCGGGTGGTCGTCCTCGCCCAGGAAGAGGCGCGGATGCTCAACCACAACTACATCGGGACCGAGCACATCCTCCTGGGCCTGATCCACGAGGGGGAGGGCGTCGCAGCCAAGGCGCTGGAGTCCCTGAACATCTCGCTGGACGCCGTCCGGGCGCAGGTGCAGGAGATCATCGGCGAGGGCCAGCAGGCGCCGAGCGGGCACATCCCGTTCACCCCGCGCGCCAAGAAGGTGCTGGAGCTGTCGCTGCGCGAGGCCCTTCAGCTCGGCCACAACTACATCGGCACCGAGCACATCCTGCTCGGCCTGATCCGCGAGGGTGAGGGTGTCGCCGCCCAGGTGCTGACCAAGCTCGGCGCCGACCTGAACCGGGTGCGCCAGCAGGTCATCCAGCTGCTGTCCGGTTACCAGGGCAAGGAGCCGGTCTCGGCCGGCGGCCCGCAGGAGGGTCAGCCCTCCGGTTCCGCGGTGCTGGACCAGTTCGGTCGCAACCTGACCCAGGCGGCCCGCGAGGGCAAGCTCGACCCGGTGATCGGGCGCGAGAAGGAGATCGAGCGGGTCATGCAGGTGCTGTCCCGCCGCACCAAGAACAACCCGGTGCTGATCGGTGAGCCCGGCGTGGGCAAGACCGCGGTGGTCGAGGGCCTGGCCCAGGACATCGTGCGCGGCGACGTGCCGGAGACGCTGAAGGACAAGCAGCTGTACACGCTGGACCTGGGCGCCCTGGTGGCCGGGTCCCGGTACCGCGGTGACTTCGAGGAGCGCCTGAAGAAGGTGCTCAAGGAGATCCGCACCCGCGGCGACATCATCCTGTTCATCGACGAGATCCACACCCTGGTGGGTGCGGGTGCCGCCGAGGGCGCGATCGACGCCGCCAGCATCCTCAAGCCGATGCTGGCCCGCGGTGAGCTGCAGACCATCGGGGCGACCACCCTCGACGAGTACCGCAAGTACATCGAGAAGGACGCCGCCCTGGAGCGCCGGTTCCAGCCGATCCAGGTCGCCGAGCCGTCGCTGGCGCACGCGATCGAGATCCTCAAGGGTCTGCGTGACCGCTACGAGGCGCACCACCGGGTGTCCATCACCGACGGTGCCCTGGTCGCGGCCGCCACCCTGGCCGACCGCTACGTCAACGACCGGTTCCTGCCGGACAAGGCGATCGACTTGGTGGACGAGGCGGGCGCCCGTCTGCGGATCCGCCGGATGACCGCGCCGCCGGAGCTGCGCGAGCTGGACGAGCAGATCGCCGAGACCCGTCGGGACAAGGAGTCGGCGATCGACGAGCAGGACTTCGAGAAGGCAGCTCGCCTGCGCGACGAGGAGAAGCAGCTCGGCCTCAAGCGCCAGGAGAAGGAGAAGGCCTGGAAGTCCGGTGACCTGGACGCCGTGGCTGAGGTCGACGAGGAGCTGATCGCCGAGGTCCTGGCGCTGGCCACCGGTATCCCGGTGTTCAAGCTGACCGAGGAGGAGTCCAGCCGTCTGCTCAAGATGGAGGACGAGCTGCACAAGCGCGTGGTCGGGCAGAACGCCGCGATCAAGGCGCTGTCGCAGGCGATCCGCCGGACTCGTGCGGGTCTGAAGGACCCGAAGCGGCCGGGTGGTTCGTTCATCTTCGCCGGCCCCACCGGTGTCGGGAAGACCGAGCTGGCCAAGGCGCTCGCCGAGTTCCTGTTCGGGGACGAGGAGGCGCTGATCCAGCTCGACATGTCGGAGTTCTCCGAGAAGCACACCGTGTCGCGGCTGTTCGGTTCCCCGCCCGGATACGTGGGCTACGACGAGGGTGGCCAGCTGACGGAGAAGGTCCGTCGTCGGCCGTTCTCGGTGGTCCTGTTCGACGAGGTCGAGAAGGCGCACCCGGACATCTTCAACTCGCTGCTGCAGATCCTGGAGGACGGTCGCCTGACCGACTCCCAGGGCCGGGTGGTCGACTTCAAGAACACCGTGATCATCATGACCACGAACCTGGGTACCCGGGACATCGCCAAGGGCGTGCAGACCGGTTTCCAGGCCGGTGGCGACCTGTCGACCTCCTACGAGCGGATGAAGGCGAAGGTGAACGACGAGCTGAAGACCCACTTCCGCCCGGAGTTCCTGAACCGCGTCGACGATGTGGTGGTCTTCCCGCAGCTCTCGCAGCCGGAGATCTTCCAGATCGTGGACCTGATGGTCGCGAAGCTGGACGCCCGTCTGCGCGACAAGGACATGGGTATCGAGCTCACCGAGGCCGCCAAGACCCTGCTGAGCGAGAAGGGCTACGACCCGGTGCTCGGCGCCCGGCCGTTGCGTCGCGCCCTGCAGCGGGAGATCGAGGACGTCCTGTCCGAGAAGATCCTGTTCGGCGAGCTGCACTCCGGTCAGCAGGTGGTCGTGGACGCCGAGGGCGAGGGCCTGCTCGGCGAGTTCACCTTCCGCGGTGAGGACCGTGGCCCGCGGGCCAAGGAGCCGGTCGCGGTGGGCGCGAGCTCGAGCAGCAACCCGGCCTCCGGCACCGACGTGCCGCCGGCCCCGCCGATCGCCTCCTCGGGTGACGGTGGCACCGGTCTGATGCCCGCCTGAGGCACCAGCGCACGACCAGAGGCCCGGTACACGACGGTGTGCCGGGCCTCTGTCCTGTCCGCTGCGGGCGGCTGCTACCGATGTGACTGGCGACTCATCCGGGTGCTGACACCCCGAGTTCGGCTGTCTCTCGCGCGGGAAACCGCCTACCGTCTCAGAATGGCCCGCCCCGTGACCCTGAGCGATGTGGCGCAGGAAGCCGGTGTCTCACTGGCGACCGCTTCCCGTGCGCTGAACGGCAGCGCTACTCGGACGGTGGGTCCAGAACTGGCCCGTCGGGTCCGGGCGGCGGCAGAGAAGCTGCGGTACGCACCCGACGGGGTGGCCCAGGCGATGGCGCGGGGGCGCACGAGCGCCATCGGACTGGTGGTCCCGGACGTGTCCGACCCGCTGCTCGGCGCGATCACCTCCGGGGTGAGTGCCGCCGCCGACCAGGCGGGCCTGAGCGTCACGCTGGCCAGCACCCGGGAGGTGCCGGGCCGAGAGGCGAGCGTCATCGAGGCGCTGGCGCGGCAGCGGGTGCGCGCCATGGTGATGGTCGGGGGAGCGACCGGGCGGGTGGACGCGGATCTGGCGGCGATGCACGCGATCGAGTCGTATCTGGTCGCGGGCGGCTCGGTGGCGCTGATCGGGTCGATGATGCCGGGCACCAGTGGGGTGGACGTCGCCGACCGGCGCACGGCCTTGCGGCTCGGCATGGAGATGCACGCGCTGGGCTACCGCCGGTACGTGGTGCTGGGCGGTCCGGACCGGCCGGGCCGTGGTGCCGAGCGGCTGGCCGGGTTCTCCGAGGCGGTGACGATGCTGGGCGGCGAGGTGCTCGCGGCCCCGCACCTGCCGGAGGTGAGCCGCGAGGCCGGGCAGACGGCGATGGCGGAGCTGATCGACTCCGGGCTCCTGACCGGGGCACCCGGGCGCCCGCTGGTGTTCGCGGTGACCGACCAGCTGGCCTTCGGGGCCCTGGCGGCGTTGCGGGCGGCCGGGCTCTCGGTGCCGGACGACGTCGCGCTGGCGGGCTTCGACGATCTGCCGGGCGCCGTCGACGTGACGCCGAGCCTGACCAGCGTCCGCCTGCCGCTGTACGAGGCGGGCACCGAGGCGGTGACCCTGGCGCTGGCCGGGGAGGCAGGTCGCACCGTCGTCCTGGACGGCGAGGTCGTGCTCCGGGAGTCGACCCCGCCGGTCACCGGCTGACGGTCGGCCGACCGCGGTCCCCGTGGTCGGCCGGATCCGCCTAGCGCAGGCCGCCGATGGCCTCCGGCAGCGCCTCGGCCAGTGCGCGGGTCTCCTCGTGCTGCGGGTGCGACATCAGCTGACGCACCGGGCCGCTCTCGACGATCTTCCCCTCGGCGAGCACATGGGTCACCGAGGTCAGCCGGTCCACCATCCGCAGGTCGTGCGACACCACCAGGAGCCCGACCCCGGCGGCGGTCAGCTCGGCGATCCGGTCGGTCACGGTGTCCCGCAGCCCCGGGTCCAGCGCGGTGGCGGGTTCGTCCAGGATCAGGATCTCCGGCCGGGTCGCCAGGGCGTTCGCCAGCACCACCCGCTGCCGCTCGCCGCCGGACAGCGAGGACAGGGTGCGGGAGAGGAAGCGGGGCTCCATCCCGACCGTGGCCAGGACGTCGGTCGGCTCCTGGCCGGTCGCCAGACCCGCCTTGCGCGCGTCGTTCAGGGTGTTCAGCAGCAGCCGCTCCACGGTGGTCCGCGGGTCGGCACCGGACAGCCCTTCCTGGTGCACCACCCGGACCGTGGCCCGGAACGCCTTCTTCTCCTTGCGGGAGAGCCGTGACACCGGGCGTCCGCCGTAGGTGGCGCGGCCGTGCGTCGGCTTGTTCAGGCCCAGCAGCACCTGCACCAGGGTCGACTTCCCGGCACCGGAGCGACCGATCAGCCCGACCGTCTCCCCGGGGGAGATGCTCAGGTCGACGCCGGTCAGGACCGAGGCGCCGCCGTATCCGGCCCACACCTCCTGGGCAACCACGCTGGAGTGCGACACAGTCATCCTTTCGTCGCCGGGTCGAACGACCGGGCGGCCCTCAGCGTTCCACACCCAGGCACGCCGCGAGGTCGGCACTCGCGCCCCGACGCACCGGCGGACTCGCCGTGGCATCGGGCCGCAGTGCCGACCTCGCGGGTCGAGCGGAGCCAGGGGTCAGCGCCGGCGGGCCGGGGGGAGGTCTTCCATGTCCTCCAGCTCGACGCCCTTGGTCTCCGGCACCTTGCCGAGCACGAAGACGAAGGACAGCCCGGCGAAGATCGCGTACATCAGGTACGGGCCGGTCGCGCCGAACTGGTCGAGCAGCGGCGGGAACGTGACCGTGATCAGGAAGTTCGCGATCCACTGCGCGGCGGCCGCCACACCCAGGGCGGCGGCGCGGATCCGGTTCGGGAACATCTCCCCGAGCAGGACCCACACCAGCGGACCCCACGAGGCCCCGAAGAAGACCACGAAGGCGTTCGCGGCGACCAGGGCGATCGGGCCCCAGGCGCCGGGCAGGGACACGTCCTCACCGGAGCCGGAGGACTGGGTGAAGGCCAGGGCCATCACCGCCAGGGAGATCGTCATCCCGGCCGAACCGGTGAGCAGGATCGGCCGCCGGCCGACCTTGTCGATCAGGGCGATGGCGATGAAGGTCACCGCGACGTTGGTCACCGAGGTGATGGTGGAGACCAGGAACGACTGGCTCTCGTCGAAGCCCACCGCCTGCCACAGCGTGGTGGAGTAGTAGAAGATCACGTTGATCCCGACGAACTGCTGGAAGACCGACAGCAGGATGCCGGTCCACACCACCGGGAGCAGCCCGAAGCGCGGACCACGCAGCGTGGCCTTCTGGGCGTTCTCCTTGTCCTTCTGGATCGACCGCTCGATGGAGGCGACCCGCTCGCGCGGGTCCTCGTCGGCACCGAGCACGCGCTCCAGGACGGCCACCGCCTCGTCGTGGCGGCCCTTGGCGACCAGGTAGCGCGGCGATTCCGGGATGCGCAACGCCAGGATGCCGTAGATCGCGGCCGGGACCACGGCGACCAGGAACATCCACCGCCATGCCTCCCAGCCCAGCCACAGCACCTCGGAGGCGCCACCGGCGGACTCGGCCAGCAGCTGGTCGGAGAGCAGCGCGGCGAAGATACCGAGCGTGATCGCGAGCTGCTGCAGCGAACCGAGGCGACCGCGCAGGGCGGCCGGGGCGATCTCGGCGATGTAGGCGGGGGCGATCACCGAGGCGATACCGATGCCGACACCGGCCAGGATCCGCCAGATGATCAGGTCCCAGACGCTGAACGCGATCGCGGACAGGATCGAGGAGACGAAGAACAGCACCGAGCCCAGCACCATCACCTTGGTGCGGCCCCAGTGGTCGGCGAGCCGGCCACCGGCCCAGGCGCCGACGGCACAGCCCAGCAGGGCGACGGCGACCGCGAAGCCGGTCAGCGTGGCGCCGAGGTCGAACTGCCCCTGGATGGCATCCACGGCGCCGTTGATCACGGAGCTGTCGAAGCCGAACAGGAATCCGCCGACCGCGGCGGCGACGGCGAGTCCGATCGCCTTGTTGTGCGCGGGGTGTCTGCCCTGCGTCGGTGTACTGCCAGCCATGACGACGTCCTTCCGATACGCGGGCCTCCCGCGGCCGGTGCACGTCATTGGGCGCCGGTCGAGGGCGAGACCCACCTTTGACCAGGTCGACGTGTTCCGCACCTGGAACGCGCCTCCGGGAGGGTAGTGCCGGGACGGGACGGTCGCCCGTCGGGCGGGCTCGCCAGGCGTGTCGACCGGGCGGACAATCGACGGCGATGAGCAACGACCAGCCCCGCCCCCGTTTCCGTCGCCCGGCCATGCTCGACCCCCAGGAGGCCGATCAGATCCCCGGCGGCCTGGACCCCGCGCTGCGCTCGCGCGTGGCGCACACCACGGCCGTCGCACTGGTGCACGGCGGTCGGGCCGAGGCCGAGGACGACCCGGCGCTGTTGGACCGGCTGGTGCATCTGGTGGAGTCCGAGGGTCTGGACACCCTCGCGGCGTTGTGGGCGGACTGCCCGGCGACCACCCTGCCGGGCACGCTGTGGCGGCTGTACGTGCTGCGCGAGTGGGTGCGTCGTGACCCGCAGACCCTCGCCGAGCGGTACCGGCTGGGTCTGGTCGCCGCCGAGGTGCCGCACGCGGTGGCCGGGGTGGTCAGCCCGCCGGGACCGGACGAGCTGCGCACGGTGCTGGACGCGGTGCTGTCCGGGGTCTACACCGGTGACCTGGCCGTGGCGTTGGAGCGGGGCGGAGCGTTCTGCCGGGTCTTGGCCACCGGCGCCGCCTTCGACGCCGATCACCTGGACTTCGCCGACGCGGAGGCCGCGGACCGGTTGACCCGGGGTGCCGACGGGCTGCTGAGGACCGCGGAGGAGCTGGAGCACTCGGCGGGGCTGTGGCGGTCGGGGCTGCTGGAGTAGCCCGGACGGCCGGCGCCGGCGTGATCGATCGCACCCTGTCCAGGCGGGCACCCTGGGTGACGGATCGGGCCCGGCGAGTAAAATGGAGTCAGACGTCGGGCCGCGGTAAGCCCCGGGCTCCAATTTCAGCCGCTTCGAGCGGCCACGCGCCGAGAGGCGCTTCCCGGTCCGGCGTCGCCTCCTTCTCCCGCACGGCTCTAGGACTTCCCCCGGACCCGCCCGTCGGGGAGCGATGTAGCTCACAGCGAGGACGGGACCTCCGTCACATTGCGCGCCCAGGACGCCTGGCTGTCGCCATGCGTTCACCTGGAGTTCAGCTTCGGGGTTGTATGTTCACCCGTTGGCTGCCCTAGCCTGAGCCTGACCTAGAGCCCTCCGATCGGGAGTCTCCCGTGCGCCTGCGCCTCACCCCGCGCGACACCTCGTTCTTCGACCTCCTCGCTGCCTCCGCGGCCCACCTCGTGACCGGCGCGAATCTGCTCGCCGAGCTGCTCGGTGCCGACCGCCAGGCCCGCAAGGCGATCGCCAAGCAGATCAACGAGGTCGAGCACCTCGCCGATGAGGCGACCCACTCGATCATGCGTCGGTTGAACCAGACCTTCGTCACCCCGTTCGACCGGGACGACATCTACGGTCTGGCCTCCTCCCTCGACGACTGCATGGACTTCATGGAGGAAGCGGCCGACCTGATCGTCCTCTACAAGCTCAACGAGCTGCCCAAGCGGGTGTCGGACCAGGTGCAGGTGCTGCAGCGCTGCGCCGAGCTGACCGCCGAGGCGATGCCGAAGCTGCGTTCGATGGACTCCCTCGGCGACTACTGGGTCGAGGTGAACCGGCTGGAGAACCAGGCGGACAAGTCGCACCGCAAGCTGCTCGCCCAGATGTTCGACGAGATCGCCGACCCGATCCTGCTGATGAAGCTCAAGGAGGTCGTCGAGAAGCTGGAGGACGCGGCCGACGCCTTCGAGAAGGTCGCGAACATGGTCGAGACCATCGCGCTCAAGGAGTCCTGAGCTCCCGTGGAGATCGCGCTCGTCGTCGTGGTCGTCGCGTTCGCGCTCGGCTTCGACTACACCAACGGCTTCCACGACGCGGCGAACGCCATCGCGACCTCGGTGTCCACCCGGGCACTGACCCCGCGGGCGGCGC